>DAOTVS010000167.1:0-19911 GCA_034436375.1 Anaerolineae bacterium
ACCCATGCAGCAAGCCCTCGCTTCCTTTCTGGTGTTGGTACATTCAGAACACGGAGCGAGGCTTGCTGTTTCTCTATCTTCAATTGTTAAATCCGGGATATATCATGAAATCCGGGCTCCTGCATACCTTCCCGAGATTTACCCCAACCTGGAGAGCTCCTCATCCACGATCTTGGGGTCCAGCTTCTTGAAGAGGGGCTGCGACGGGCGCAGGGGCTGGCCGATGGGCAGGTGTGTCGGCTCCCAGCGGCCCACCCAGCCCTGGGGCTGGCAGGTAAGCACGCGGTGCGCGCCCTTGCCCGGCTCCTCGACCTGGCGGAAGAAGAGGTCACCCGCGATCTGGCCCTCGTAGCCCAGGTACTCGTGCAGCTTTTGGCAGGTGTGCGGCAGGAAGGGGCATAGCAGCAGCTTGAGCTGATCGATGGCCTGCAGGGCCACATAGAGCGCAGTGCCGGCGCGGGCGCGGTCCTGCTTGATGGCCAGCCAGGGGGCGCTCTGGTCGAGGTAGCGGTTCACCTGCTGCGCCAGGGCCATGGCCTGCCCCAGCGCCGCCTTGAAGTGGCAGCCCTGAAGCTGCTCGCCCACGGCGGCAAAAGCGGCCTCAGCCGCTGCGAGCAGGGCCCGGTCGCCCTCTTCCAGCTCGCCGGGCTCGGGCACGGCGCCGAAATGCTTGTAGGTGAAGGTTAGCACCCGGTTGGCCAGGTTGCCCCAGGTGGCTACCAGCTCGTCATTGGTGCGGCGCACAAACTCGGCCCACGAGAAATCGGTATCGGCCGTCTCGGGCCCGTTGGCGATCAGGTAATAGCGCAATGGGTCGGCATCATAGCGAGAGAGGAAATCGGGCAGCCACACGGCATAATGGCGGCTGGTGGAAAAACGCTTGCCCTCCATGGTCAGAAACTCGGCCGAGACGACGTCGTAGGGCAGGTTCAGCTCCGGGTGGGCGCCCATGAGCATGGCCGGCCAGATCACCGAGTGGAAGACGATATTGTCCTTGCCCATAAAGTAATAGTGGCGGGCGTCGGGGTTGCGCCACCAGCTTTCCCACAGGTCTGCATCGCCCTTGATGTAGCGCGCCCATTCCTGGGCTGCCGAGACGTAACCGATCACGGCGTCGAACCAGACGTAGATGCGCTTGTCGTCATACCCCGGCACCGGGATGGGCACGCCCCACTCCAGGTCGCGGGTAATGGCGCGCGGCTGCAGCCCCTCGTCGAGCAGACCCAGGGAGAAATGGCGCACATTGGGCCGCCAGTGCGTCTGAGCGTTGATCCACGTGCGCAGGCGGTCGCTAAAGGCGGGCAGGTCCAGGAAAAAATGCTCCGTCGGTTTGAACTCGGGCTCGCCGCCGCAGATCTTGCAGCGCGGGCTCACCAGGTCGGCCGGGTCCAGCTGGCGGCCGCAGAGGTCACACTGGTCGCCGCGGGCGTTGTCAAAGCCGCAGTGCGGGCAGGTGCCCTCCACGTAACGGTCGGGCAGGAAGCGGCCGTCCTGCGGGCAGTAGGTGCCGATGGCGGTGGCCGTCTTGATATAACCCTGCGCCAGCAGCCGGCGGAAGAAATCCTGTGTCGTCGCGGTGTGATTGGCCGTCGTGGTGCGCGTAAAGAGGTCGTAGGAGCAGCCCAGGGCCCGCAGGTTGCCGGCAATCTCGCGGTTGTAATAGTCCACCAACTCTTGCGGTGTCTTGCCCTCCTGCTCGGCGCGCACGGTGATGGGGGTGCCGTGCTCGTCGGTGCCGGAGACCATCAGCACGTCGTTGCCCAGCATGCGCTGAAAGCGGGCGAACACGTCGCTCGGCACTCCGAACGACGAGACATGCCCCAGGTGGCGGGAGCCCGAAGCATAGGGCCAGGCGACGGCAATGAGTATTTTCTCCGGCATAGGTGATTCCTTTCAGGCAAGTTGCCGGATTATACCTCAGGAATGCACAGCAGAAAAGTCACGGCGCCCGCAGCTCGAAATGGCTGAACTCAAAGGTCGCTGTGTCATCCTCATGGCTGAGGCCGATCGTCAACCCGACTTTGCCCTCGGGCAGCGCGTCGTCTGCGAACTCGCCCACATACTGGTCGTTGACCAGCAGCACAAAGCGCGAGTTGCTGCCGACCACGGTCAGCCGGTTGACCTGGCCGGCGCAGGCAAGGGTGGGGCGCCACTCCAGCAGCGTCTTGTGCTCATCACCGTAATCGCGGTAGGCGGTACATTGCCCGTCGCCCCGCAGGCTAAAACCATAGGCGTCGTCGCCGTTGGCGCGGAAGATGACTCCACACTCCCCATCCGCGGGGCCGTTCACCTGCCGGGTCTGCACCGTCAGGTAAAAGTCGCTGACGGCATCCATCTCTGGGCAGGACCACCAGCTAAAGCTATCCAGCGCCCTGGCCTCCCAGCGGTAGGCGCCCCGCACGATCTCCTGCTTGCCGAGCGACAGTTCATCATCGGAGGTGCCCGTCTCCCAGCCGTTCTCGGTACGAAAGCTCCCGCCGATCACGACCGGGTAGTGGGTGGCCGCCAGTGCCAGTTGCAGGGCGGCCACCCGGCGCCATGCCTCCTCCTCACCTCGCTCTTCCCTGCTGCCGTCCCGCTCGCCTGCTTCTTCCGGGTCGAATGACATCTCCCGCCCCTCCCTCGCTGTAGGCCGTTTCTGCGCATCTCTGGGCCGTTATATCGCCCATGGCCCATGCCGACCCGATTATCCGCCGCTCGCGGCCTATTGTCAAGAGCTTCTTCAGGCGCATGGGGCGGCTATCTGCAGGGCCTGAGGTATCGCTCATGATGATAGCACTCCTGACATGAGGACCTCCCAGAGGCCCCGCACCTCTGGGAGGTCCAATAACGAGACGGGTTGTGCTGGGGGTATGCGCAGCGTGAGGCCCGGCAAGCGCCGGGCCTATTTCGAGGCCTTCCAGGCGTCGAGCTGTTTCTGCATTTCCTTGATAATCGTGTCGACGCCGGCTGCCTTGAGCTGGCCGATATAGTTGTTGATGGCGCTGTCTACATCCTCTACCTGGCCGTCGTTGATGGGCTGCCCGATCTCATCATTGACCGCCGTGACCTCGGCGATCTCATTCTTGACCGGCGTGCGGTCAAAGGTAAAGCCCAGCGCCTTGGAGGGCATGGCTGTGTCATTCATCTTTTTGGTGGCCTCCCAGGCGCCGATTTGGCTTGGGTCACGGTAGGCTACGTTAAACTGGTTGCCGAACATCCAGTCGGTATTGGGGTTGTAGCCCGAGTTCTCGCCGTTGACACCCTCGGGGAAGCCCATCAGGTTCTTGGCCTTGTCGACCCATACCCAGTGCTTACCCTCGATGCCGCGGCAGATGAGGGTGTACACATCCTTGTCGGTATTGAACTGTTCGAGGATCATCACGGCGTTTTCTTGCTTCTTGCAGCTGGCGCAGACGCCGTTCATCGTGGCCGTGCAGCCCGCCGTATCCAGGATCAAGGGATCGGTCAAGTTCTGGCTGATCCAGTCGAACCCGTACTTGTTCTTGATCTCGGCCGCGTTACCCGGCTTTTCCACGTGGTGCATGTAGATGTACTTGCCGGCGCGCACGGCCGCATCAGCCTCATCGGGGGTTTGCAGGTCCCTGGGGATGATGCCGTCGTCGACCAGTTGTTTGGTCAGCTTCATGCATTGCACATACTCGGGCTCCTGCGGCGTCAGCAAGACCTGCAACTTGTCGTCCTTGGCGCGGATGCCGACAATGCCGATGGAATCATCGATGGGGTCGATGCCCCAATACTGGTGCATCCAGTAGGTATCGCCGCCAGAGCCGCCGGTCCTCTTGCTCCAGTATTCAGGCGTAATCTTTTCCCCATCCCGCACCTTGGCCAGGAAGGGCACCATATCCTCCCAGCGCTTGATGCTGGCCGTATCGAGGCTGTACTTTTCGCCGATATCCTTGCGGACCTCAATGCCCCAGGGCTTGGGGAAGATCTGCTGGTTGATGACGGCGTAAATATGGCCCATGACGCGCGCGGCCTCCCACGTCGTCTTGGGCATCGAGGCCCACAATCCTGGTGCCTTGGAGGGCAGCAGATCGTCGAGGTTGGCCAGGTTGCCGTTGGCCACGTTCTGGACATAGCTGTTGATCCAGGGGGCCGTAAAGACGATGCCGCACTCTTCACCGGCGGCGAAGCGCATGGTCACCTTGTCGTTAAAGGCGCCCCAGTCGATGGGCTCGAGGATAACACGGGTGCTGATGCGGGGCTCGATGATCTTGTTGATTGCATCCTGGACCATCTGCAGGTCCCTGGGGACTACACCCGCATAGGTGTACTTGATCTCGACGATCTCGACCTTGGCCTCTGTGGGTTGCGGTGGGGTGGTGGCCTCTGCAGTAGGTGGGGCTTCAGTCGCCTCGGCAGCCTGGGCCTCTGTCGGTGCGGCAGCCTCAGTCGGCGCTGCGGGTTTTGGCGCACAGGCGGCAAGCAGAGCGCCCCCTGTGGCCATGCCCACCAGCCGCAGGAACTGGCGCCGGCTGATATCGGTGGATTTCTCTCCAGACATGTCCTTTCCCTCCTCAAGGTTCCCCGTCTATGAGCCCATCCGAAAAGCCTTTGCCGACGGCTCTCATGGCGCGAAGACGCCCACAAGGGGCTATGCTACGGCTTTTCGGATAGCCTCCATATGACCCGCACGAATATCCGCTACATCATTCCTCGCTGGGTATTGGGCAGCCTGCCGGCAGGCGGCATCACCTCCTTCCGAAAGACGTGATGCATAGTCCGTAAGGTCGCCATGACTTGTAATAAGCAAGTCGCTATTTCGCTATGCCCGATGCTTCGCAGCAGTGGCGCTGGAGCGCAAGGTCCGAAAAACAGTTGATGCTTCGCCACGGCAGGTTTACTTATTACGCGTTACTTATTGCTGGCCATAACGACCTCACGCATTACGCGTTACTTGAGCGCGCCAATGGTAATACCCCTCACAAAGTAGCGCTGTACCATCAGGAACGCGAGCACGGCCGGCCCGGCCGCCAGCACAGCCATAGACATGCGCGCCGGTTGGATGGGGATAGAGACGCCGGTCGTCTGCGGGTTGGCGGCCAGGAACTGGATGTTGGTGATCAGCTTGTATAGCAGGTATTGCAGCGGGCTCAGGCGCGCATTGTCGATGTACAGCAGCGCCAGGAACCAGTCGTTCCAGTACATGAGCAGGTAAAAGAGGCCGACGGTCGCCAGGGGCGGCGTGGAGAGGGGCACCACAACCTGGAAAAAGATGCGCCACTCGCCCGCGCCGTCGATGCGCGCCGCCTCCAGGATCTCTTGTGGCAGTTGGGCGAAATACGTGCGCAGGATCAGGACATAGTAGGGCACCACCAGGTAGGGCAGAATGAGGGCGAGCAGGTTATCCTTGAGGTGCAGATAGCGGGTGACGAGGATGTAGGAAGGGATCAGCCCGCCACTGAACAGCATGGTAAAGAATACATAGAACGAGAGCACGCCGCGCAGCCGGAAATCCTGGCGCGAGAGGACATAGGCCAGCAGCGAGGCGCTCAGCAGCCCGACAATCGTGCCGGAGGCTGTGACCAGCGCGGTGACGCCGTAGGAGCGCAGCAACTGGTCGGGCACCCGGAGCACGTACTGGTAGGCATAAGTTGTGAATGCCCGCGGCAAGAGCGAGAACCCGTGCAGCGTGATCTCCTTCTCGGCAGAAAGGGAGATGGAGATGATGAGCACCATCGGGATCAAGCAGGCCACACTGACCGCGAGCAGGATGAGGTGGATGAGCAGCCGCCCTACTTGCTGCCGCAGGCGATAGGAACTGAACAGGCTGGGCCTCGGGACCATGAATCCCCCTCTGCGTAATGCGTAAAACGTAATCCGTAAGGCCGCCACTGCGAATCGTGTGTTGCTCCTCGGCAGTTCATCAACAGAGCTTCCTGTTGAGCAGCGAATACCCTCCGATAGCGCCTTTACGCATTACTTTATACTTGCTAGAAAAGGGCTCGCTCCGGGTTGATGCGCCGCACGACCCAGTTGACCAGCGAGATCAAGATGAGCCCCACGAGCGCCTGGTAGAACCCGGCGGCGGCTGCCATGCCGATGTCACTGATCTTGCGCAGGGAGCGATAGACAAAGGTATCGATCACATCGGTGGTCTGATAGAGCACTGGCTGGTCCTGCGTGACGTTAAAGAACAGGCCGAAATCGGCGTAAAAGATGCGGCCGACCTGCAGCAGGACGTTGGTGACGATCAGCGGCACCAGCAGGGGCAGGGTAATGTGGATGATCTGCTGCCACTTGTTGGCGCCGTCGATCTTGGCGGCCTCATAGTATTCGGGCAGAATGCCCATGATGCCGGCCAGGTAGACGATGCTCCAAAAGCCCACGCTCTTCCACAGGTTGACCACGGTGAGGATGGCGGGCCAGTATTGCGGCTCGTTGTACCAGCGGATGGGCTGCAGCCCCAGACTGACGATGATCTGGTTCACCCAGCCGATGGGGTTCATGCTCAAAAAGCCGAAGACGAAATAGCCGGCGATGACCCAGGAGATGAAATGGGGCAGAAACATGGCCGTCTGGTAAAAGCGGGCCCAGTAGCTCTGATAAATCTCGTTCATCAGGATGGCGACGGCGAGGGAGACGATCAGGGTGGTGGTGATAAAAAGGGCGTTCAGGACGACGGTGTTGTAGGTGATGCGCCAGGCGGTGCCGCGGGCAAAGAGGTATTCAAAGTTGGCCAGGCCGACCCACTTGCTGCCAAGGATACCCAGGTTGAAGCGGTAATCCTTAAAAGCGATGACCAGGCCGAACATGGGCAGGTAGGCAAAGATGAAAATCTGCACGATACCGGGCAAGCCCATGAGGAGCAGGGATAGATTGCGGCGCAGCCGGTGTCGCGAGCTGCGGCCCACCGCTGGGATGGCGCGGCTGGCGCCAGGTTTGGGGGCCAATGAGGGTTCTTTGATCATAGCACGGTTCCTGTTCTGTGGCGCGGCAGGCCGCCGCGTTTCCGTGGATAGGTCGCTTATGCTATAATCTGTAGACCTTGTGGACCTGGCAGGTTTCCCGAAACCTGCCCAGTCTCTATTCAGCATATCACGATCTTGTTCTCCTGTCGATGACATTCTGGTGCCATCGGCTGCCATGTTGGGAGTGCAAGACGAGTGACCAGAGAAGAGTTCGCCGCACAGGTTGCCGATGCCTGCGAGCACCTCTACGACCTGGTGTATCTGCGCACTCATCCCCTGCTGGATCTCCTGGTGCGCTCTGCCGGGCCGGAGAAAAAGCGCGCCCGCGAGCTGCACGGCATTCTGCTGGAGGCCATCAACGAGCTGGACCCCGGCCCCCAGGCCCCTGCCGGCGCCCAGGAATGCCGCCGGCACCGGCTGCTGATGCTGCGCTATGTGAAGGGGCTCGCCCCCCAGGCCGTGGCCGACCAGCTCATCCTCAGCCTGCGCCACTATTTCCGCGTCCAGTCTGCCGCCCTCGAGGATGTGGCCGCGATCCTGTGGGATCGCTATGTGGAGCGCCCCCCGGTTACTGCGGCCCCCACCCCTGACCCTGGGGAGGATGCGGCCCTCAGCCGGCTGGAGTTGCTGCGCCTGGAAGCGGCGCGGACGGTGCAGGCTGACCGCTTTGCCCGGCTGAGCGATGTGGTGCCGGGCGTGCTTCCGCTTTTGGCGGAGATGCTGCGCCAGCACGAGCTCCAGGTTCGCCTGCAGCTTGCCGCGACGCTGCCGGGCGCCTCGGTCGATCGGAGCCTGCTGCGCCAGATGCTCCTGGGGCTGCTGGGTTACCTGATCGAGAGTGCGCAGCAGGGCGCGCTCGTCCTGACGGCACAGGTCGAAGGCACAGCCATCTGCCTGTCGCTGGCGCTGGAGCCGCCCGAGGCCATCCTGGCGCCCCCGCCAGCGGATGACGGCGACCGCCTGCCGGCACTGGCGGAGATGGCGGCCATCACTGGTGCCCGAATCCTGCCCTGCTATGCCGGCCCGCGTATCGCTGGTTTTGAGGTGCGCCTGCCTGTGGCCGAGCGGACGGTGCTGGTGGTCGACGACAATGAGGACGTCCTCGCCCTCTTCCGCAGCTTCCTCAGCCCTCACCGCTACCGGGTAGTCACCGAGCGTGCTGCCCGGGCAGTGCTGGACAGGGCGCGGCAGATTCAGCCCTACGCTATCACCCTCGACCTGATGATGCCTGGGCAGGATGGCTGGGATGTGCTGCAGTCGCTCCTCAACCATCCGGAGACCCGCCATATCCCCGTTATCATCTGCTCGGTGCTTAAGCAGAAAGAGCTGGCGCTCTCCCTGGGCGCAGCGGCCTTTCTGGCCAAGCCGATCACGGAGCAGGCCTTGCTGGCGGCCCTGGAGGCGCTGGAGCGTTAGTGACCGTGCTGTCGGCGACCGCCTGTACCCAGCGCACAACTTCGGAGGGCGTCATGCCCCCTGCCCGGGCGATGGTGATGGCGCCGGGCAGGGCCTGCTCATTGCCGATCTCATCCTGCCCCGAAACGACGACGACCGGGATAGCCTGCCACCCCGGGCGCTGCCTCAGGCGGTCGATCACTTGCCGGCCGTCCATGTCTGGCAGGCCGAGGTCGAGGAACACCAGGTCGGGCTGGTGGAGAGCCGGCAGAGACAGGGCTTCCTGGCCGTTGTACGCACAGATGGCCTGGTAGCGGCGCACCGGGTTATCCTCGAGGATGCGGCTCATCAGCAGGACGAAATCCGGGTCATCATCCACCACCAGCACCCTGTCCACCCGCTCTCCAAAGCGGTGCAGCACGTCCCACACGCTTTGACGCGACACTGGCTTGATCAGGTATCCATCGACCTCAGGTTGGTGCGGCGCTTCGCGGGCCGGCAGGGGGCACACCACGAGCGGCAGGGAGGGCAGGCCCCAGCTCTGGGCCAGCCTTTCTGCCCCCCCGGCTTGATGGTCCAGGCAAGATTGGTCCACGACGGCAAGTTGGGGCATCAGCTGATTGGCGACCCGCCGTGCCTGCTCCAGGTCGGGCACGACCAGGGTGCGCAGGCCGCGCACATAGCGCTGCAGGAGTGTCGCCGCCGGCTGGCTGCGCGTGACGGCCAACATAATGGGCTCTGCTGCCCTGCCCGTGGGCGGGGCGGTTGGCCTGGGTGTGGCCGGGCCAGCCGGCCCAATGGGCAGGCTGAAATGGAATGTGCTGCCCTGCCCCACCTCGCTCTCCACCCAGATGCGCCCCCCATGCAGAGACACAAAGCGCTGGCTGATGGCCAGGCCCAACCCCACGCCCCCTTGTGGGCGCCGCGTGCTGCCGTCGGCCTGGCGGAACTCTTCGAAAATGCGCGCGCGGTCCTCTGGGGCGATGCCGACGCCGGTGTCGGTCACACTAAAGATCACTTCCTCACCCTGGCGACGGGCGCGGATGGTGACGGAGCCCTGATCGGTAAAGCGCGCGGCATTGTTCAGCAGGTTGAAAAGCACTTGCCGGATGCGTGTGGGATCCAGCTGCAGTGTGGGCAGGCCGGGCTCGATATGGGTGTGCAGCGCCAACCCCTTGGCCTCCACCAGGCTGCGCGCCGTGCCGACGGCCTCCTGCACCAGCTCTGCCGGGGCGACTGCCTCCAGGCTCAGGGTCATCTGTGCCGCATCGACCCGCGCCAGGTCCAGCACATCATTGATCATGTTCTGCAGGTGGCGGGCGTTGCGGTAGACGATATTCAGGTCCCGCAGATAAGGTCCCGGCAGAGGGCCGCCATAGTACTCGGGTGAGTCGGTCATCAATTCGGTAAAGCCCACGATCAGGTTGAGGGGTGTGCGCAGCTCGTGGCTGATGGTCTGCACAAACTGTTGCTTCAGTCGGCGCGCCTCTTCGGCCTGCTCGCGCGCCAGGGCCAGCATGTGGTTGGTGCGCTCCAGGCGATAGGTCGCCTCGTCCAGCGCCTTGAGCGCCTGGCGCAGTTCCCCACGCTGCGCACGGGCGATCTCCGCATTGCGATGCGCGATTGTATAGCTATAGAGCACCCAGGTAATCGCGGTGTGCAGGCCCCGCCCCGAGATCCACGAGGAGGCGGTGACCACCACGATGATGGCGACCGGCAGCGCCAGGCTTCGTGAGAACAGCCGCGCCAGCAGGGCGCCCGCTAGCTGCAGCAGGGTGGCATGGCTGCCAGCGATGGGCAGGCCAGCCCGCGCCAAGTCCAAGCCGACGATGAGCAGGATGGCGGCGGCCGCGACGGCCAGGTGGGCTTCGGAGCTGAGCAGGACGCTGGCAAAAAGGATTGGCACGATCAGGAGGTAGACGTAATCGGGGGCGTTAAAGGCGAGCACGGCGCAAAAGGCGGTGGCCAGGGCAGCCCACACCAGAAGGTGCGTGGCGACGGCGAGGTGCCGTTTGCGCAGGGCAAGGCTCGCCACAGCGCCCAGCGTCAGCAGGCCAACCCCCGCCCAGGCTTCGGCTAGCGCCGGGTCGGGGGGCCGGGCCAGGGCGATGCCCATGAACCAGAGATAGCCTATCGTGCCGGAGAAGAGGGCGATGGCAGACAGCGATTTCTCCCGCAGGTCGGCCAGGTTCTCAGGCAGGCTGGCATTTGGCTGCACAAGGCTCATGCGCACCTCCTGCTTTGGGGCCGGAAGCGGCGGGGCAGGGTGAGGGCCCTTCCCGGGCCGGACTGAGCCTCAATCCCGTGGGGTAGGCTCCTTCAGCACAAGCCCCTCCTCTGTCAGTTGCGCCAACACCGCACCCGCGACCTGTTCTGGGCTCCGAACGCTGGTATCGACCTCCAGATAACGCCCACCCGGCACATCGAGTGGCCCGGGGTAGGGCATGAGCCGATCGCGCCAATCCAGGAACTCGGCCGCATCGGCCCCGTCGCGCGCCCGCCGCAGGCACCGCGCGTGCCGCACCGAGCGCTCGGCCTGCAACCAGATGTAGAGCAGCCGCGTGCCCGCCGGGACCATTGCCGCAAAGGCATTCACCAGATCCTGCCGGAAGGCCCCACCTGCCAGGATCACCTGCGGGAAGCCCGCCGCCTGGAAATTGCGCGCCAGCGCCGCCGCATTGCGCAGCCCCAGGAGCGACAGTTCCTCTCCCCACACAAAGGGCTCCACTGTCGTCAGCGCGTCCACATCCAGCAGGGCGCAGGCGCTCAAGCGCTCAAACAGCGCCCGCGCACAGGCCGTCTTGCCGCTGCCGGCCTGGCCGTTGATCAGGATTACTGCTTCTGGCACACCAGTACCCCTTTGCCTGTCGGCACCATCAGCGCATCCACCCGTTCATCCGCCAGCGCCGCCTTGGCAGGCAGCGCCTCGAAGGTGGTCGGGCGCCGCCCCGTCTCGCGGCAGGCGAGCGCGAGCCAAAGGGCCGAATAGCCGGCGCTCGTGCCGGTTTCCAGATGGGCCCCGGCGGGAGCGCTCGCCGCCAGCAGGGCGATAAAGCGGCCCGTCTCCGGCGGCACCTGGCGCATGCGCTACGCGCGCGGGGTACCGTCGGTGCGGTCGCGGGCGTCGATGGCTTCCAGATAGTCCATGCGCTCTTGTACAGAAGTGGGTATATGATGGAACATGTAGGCTTGATCTTCCATTCTAAGGTGCAGGGCGTCCCGTGGCAACTCGTGGGACGCTCTGCGTGTCACGTGTGCTGAGCCTTATGCCCCAATCAGCGCGATGATCCCACCGGCCTTCTTCATTTCGAGCTCTCTGCATCGCTGCTCTATTATGTTGTTTGGGAGCCAAGGCCTGGTAGAGGTTCAACAGGCAGCCAACACTATAGACTGCCCATCTCGCTTGTCAAGGAGAAACAGCCCTGTGTTCAATGGGCCTTGAGGGTGTGGAGTGGGTGTTGGCGTTGCGTTGCCGCCCCGCAGGGCGGCAACGCAACGCCAACACCCACTCCACACCCTGATGCAGGCTGCCGGATAGTGGCGAAGCAGGATGCCCGGCCATAACCCCTACGAACCTGGGCCGCACTCTTGCCGGAGGCGGCGCTATCTACCAGGTATTCGGCCTCACCCCCGGGCGCCAGGGCTTATCCTGGCCAACCGGCCAGGCTCAATACTGTCCTCCAGTCGACGATGAGGCCGTCACAAAGCCGGGTGCGCTGGGCCATGCTCCATGCTATAATGAGGGCATTGAGGCGCATGAAAGGGGAGTGAACCAGCCCATGGCGGAGAAATCGGTGATCATCATCGGCGCGGGCATCGCCGGGCTTTCCACCGGTTGCTATGCTCGTATGAACGGCTACCGCACCCACATCTTTGAGCAGCACAATCAGCCCGGCGGCGTGTGCACAGCCTGGCAGCGCAAGGGCTACACCATCGACGGCTGCATCCACTGGCTGATGGGCTCCAAGCCCGGCTCCAGCCTCTACCGCATGTACGAGGAGATCGGCGCCCTGCAGGGCGTTCGCCTGCTGATCCGCGATCACTGGACTTGCTATGTGGACGAAGAGAGCGGCCAGAGCATTGATGTCACCGCCGACCTGGACCGCCTGCAGGCTGATCTGCTCCGCCTTGCCATTGAGGACCGGGCGCTGATCCTGGAGCTCATGGCGGGGGTCCGCGGCGTGCGCGGCTTTGGCCTCTCTATGGACAAGCCGCAGGAGCTGATGGGGCCACTCGACGGCCTCAAGACCCTTTGGGCCATGTTGCCCTACATGCGCTACCTGACGCGCTATGGCAAGCCCCTGCGCGAGTTCCTGCGCCCGGCGCAGAGCACGTTCTTGCCGGGGGTACTTTCGACCTTCGCCCTGCCCGACATGCCCACCTTTATGCCTTTCATTCTGCTGTCGTCCCTGGCCGAGGGGTCGCTCGCCACGATCGAGGGGGGCTCGCTGCGCTTTGCCCAGGCGATCGAGCATCGCTACCGGGACCTGGGTGGCGAGGTAACCTACAAGGCGAGCGTGGAAGAGATCCTGGTGGAGGGCGATCGCGCGGTGGGCGTGCGCCTGGCCGATGGCTCGGAGCACCGGGCCGACTATGTGGTCTCGGCCGCCGACGGCTACAGCACCATCTTCAAGATGCTCGGCGGACGCTATGTAGACGCCAGGATCCGTGAGCGCTATGAGACCTGGCTGCGCTTCGATCCGCTGGTTTTCGTGGATTTCGGCGTGGCCGATACCCTCGCCGGCCGCCCGCTGGAGGGCACGTTGCGCCTGGCGCGCCCGTTCACCATCGGCGAGCGTAAGATCGACCGCCTGGGCTACCGGCTCTTCCGCAACGACCCTACCCTGGCCCCGGCAGGCAAGACGGTAGTGCAGTCGCTCATCCCTACAGACTATGACTACTGGCAGAATCTGGCGCAGGACCGGTCGCGCTACGAGGCGGAAAAAGAGCGCGTTGCCGCTGCCGTGCTGGAGCGGTTGGAGCCCCATCTGCCCGGCCTCTCGGCCCACGTGGAGATGACCGACGTGGCCACGCCCTGCACCCTGGAGCGCTACACACGCAACCATCGGGGCGCCTTTGAGGGCTGGGCGGTTAGCGCGCAGAACTATCGCACCCAGCTCAGCCGCACCCTGCCCGGCCTCGATAACTTTTACATGGCCGGCCAGTGGGTCCAGGTGGGGGGCGGCATCCCGCCGGCTGTGGCGCATGGCAGCCACATCGCCCAGATCCTCTGCCGGCGCGACGGCAAGCGCTTTCAGACCAGCAGACCCTGACAAACCGGGCTCGCAGCAAGGAGAACGGGCGCCGGGTTGGCACACAAGCCGGGACGCCGGAACAACTTGCTGTGCGCCAACCTGGCGCACGTTCTCCTATACTACAAACATGCTTCGCGCCATCCGCTTCTCTCCCTGACTATCCATGCAGCCGCGCGGGCACAGTTGACCTGCACCGCCATCTCTTGTATATTCGGGTCATGGAAACGACCACTCCGATCATCTGGCCTGCCACGAGCGCCCTCACTGCCGCCGACCGCTGGCAGCACCTGCTGGCGCGGCTGGGCTATCGCCGTCATGAGAGGCGCGTGGAGCCGGGCCTCTACGCCCTGGGCCGGCCGGGTCCCGATTCGCCGGTATTGGTTACCGCCAATTACCGCCTGAGCTTTGATGCTCTGCGCACGGCCCTGCCCGGCGCCGCTGCCTATATCCTGGTGCTGGATACCGACGGTGTGAACGTCTGGTGCTCGGCGGGCAAGGGCACGTTTGGCGCCGACGAGCTGGTGCGCCGCATCGAGGCGACCGGCCTGGCGCAGGTGGTGCGGCACCGGCGGCTGATCCTGCCCCAGCTGGCTGCCGCCGGGGTGGCGGCGCATGAGGTGAGTCGGCGCTCCGGGTTCCGGGTGGAGTATGGCCCGGTGCGCGCGGCGGACTTGCCAGCGTATCTCAATGCGGGCGCGGCCACGCCCGAGATGCGCCGGGTGCGCTTTGACCTGGGCGACCGGTTGCTGGTCGCGCCGGTGGAGGTGGTGCACGGTTTGCTGCCCATGCTGGGTGCGGCGGCGCTGCTCTATCTGGTGCACGGCCGGCTGGCGGCCCTGGCGGTAATCATGAGTTTCCTGGCGGGGACGGTGCTCTTTCCCGCCCTGCTGCCCTGGCTGCCGACGCGCGATTTCTCCAGCAAGGGCTTTATCCTGGGCGGGGCAGTGGCGCTCGTTTTCGCGCTGGCCGAGGTTCTGGGCGGCGGCCGCTGGCGCCTGGGCTGGGCCTTGAGTTACCTGCTGGCCCTGCCCGCCGTGACGGCCTACCTGGCGCTGAACTTTACAGGCTCCACGACCTTTACCTCGCGTACGGGCGTGCGGCGCGAGATCTATGCCTACGTCCCGGCTATGGCAGCCCTTTTCGGCGCCGGCCTGCTCCTGGCTGTGGGCCTGACGGTGGCACAGCTGATCTGAGAATGGTCCAGGCGCCGCCTGGAACCCCCCGCGTGCTGGGGCGCCCTGGCGTTACGGAGGAGCGAGTCCTTTGCCGCAGAGTAATCTTCCAGGGTACCCGAGGCTGGAAGCCATCGGGCTGAGAATACAAAGCCCTACGGGTTATCAGCCCCCTTGAGGGGGCTTTGTCCTTTCAGCGCGGCGGCTTGAGCCCCGCGGGACAGGCGCCCCGGCCGTGCACTGTTTTCATCGCATGTTGTGTCCAGTTGGGTACGGGTGATTGGTCGGAGGTCTGTTGATGGCAACAGAAAATCCCTTGAACACGTTGGCCTATGATCCAGGCCGCTGCACCGGCTGCGGGCTGTGCGCCGTGGTCTGCCCGCACGGCGTGTTCAGCGCCCCCGAGCCGGCGCCTGTCGAGGCCGGGCGCATGCAGCGCCTGAACGCCCGTCGGTCTGTGGCCCGCCTGGTGCGCCCTGAAGCCTGCATGGAGTGCGGCGCCTGCCAGCTGAACTGCGTCAGCGGGGCTATTACCGTCGATAGTGGGGTGGGCTGCGCCGTGGCCATGATCCGCGCGGCCCTCAGCAGGCGGCGCGGTGAGCCTTCTTGCAGCTCGACCATGGCAGGTGGCCTGCCACGCAGGCGCGAGGCTGAGTGTTGAGATGACAGAGGTAAGCAGACGCGTTGCGCCTGCTAAAGAAGCGCCCCCGCATTGCGATAGCAGCGCGGGGGCGCTTTGTGGTTCCCTAAGCCCGATTTACTGGCCCAGGGTCACCCGGATCGGCTCATAACCCTCGCCAAAGACGAGCGGCTGAAACTGCACGACATAGCCCTTGGCATCGGTCGGGATCTCAAAGGTCACGTTACCCGTCACCTTTTGCCCCGCCTTGATGCTATTGCTTTGGAGCACCGGGTCGGGGGCGGCGAAGATCGGGTTCACCTGACTGTTATCGGCCATGACCAACACAAAGTCGAATGGGTTGATCGGCGTCTGTTCGTGGCTGATATCTTCGATGGTCACGTTCAGCACCAGAAGTGTGGCGCCGTCCGACGGCTTGGTATCGCCGATGGCATCCACATTAGTCACCTTGTTGACGGTCAGGGCCATGCCGCCAGCCTCGATGCGCTCACCGATGGCGCCGGTCTTGATGACGACGGTGGGCGTGGGAGTCACGGCCGGGGTCGCAGTCGCGGCCGGGGTATCGGTGGCGGCCACGGTGGGCGTTGCCGCGGCGGTCGGCACCTCGGTCGGCGCCAGGGTTTCCGTCGGTCCGGCGGCAGGTGCGCTTGCCGGCGTGGCCGTTGGCGCGGGGGCGCAGCCAGCGAGCGCGCCGATCAGGGCCAGCGCGGCCAGCCCGTAGAGCAATCTCACTCGGTTCATACCAACTCCTCCTGAACATATTACAAATCGTCTCCTGGCGCGCAGGCAGATCGATGCGCAGCCAGGGATGACTGTTGCCAAGGGGTAACACCAATAGAGGCGGCCCAACTATGACAGACTGGGGAGACGCCGAGGCCTGCGCCCGCAGAGTGTGCCTGGATACCTCTGGCTTCACTGCCGGCGGTGGGGGAGGCCCGCATCGGTGCGACCTGTTCGAGGCGCCCAAGGTTGAAAATTATATACTCATTCTGATATCCGTCAAGACGGTGGAATCTGCCGGTTGACGGATGCCGCAAAACTCCATATAGTGCGCTTTATCAGCAGGGATCGCCGGGCGCATCCTTCCATCTGGAGAAGGATCTCCAGCGGCCCGCACCCCAGCGCCGCATCTCAAGGAGGTTGAGGTATGCCGCCTTTCCGTGAGCGCAACACCCGGCAGCAATCGCTCCTCCACTATGCCTGTGAGCTGGGATGGCACTATCTGCCTCCGGATGAGGCGCTCTGCCAACGCTGGGGTGAGCGGGGGCTGGTGCTGCATCAAGTGTTGGTGCGTCAGCTTCAGCGCCTGAACCCTGGCATGGTGGATTCGTTGCATGCCGAGGAGATTGCGCGCCAGTTGTGCCATCTGCCGCCTACCCTGGAGGGAAACCTGGTTGCCTGGGAATTCCTCCAAGGTCTGCGCGCGATGGAGGGGGGCCCGGCGGGCTGGCCCCGCCCTCTGCGCCTTTTGGATGCTCTCCGCGTTGATGCCAACACCTTCCACGTGACCGATGACCTGGCTTTCCGCTCTGGCCATGGGCATATCCACGTTGATGCCATCTTTTTCGTGAATGGTTTTCCCGTCCTTCTGGCTGAGACCCATGCCGCGGCACACCTGGAAGGCCTGGCTGAAGGGCTGGACCATGTGCACCGATGCCACCGCGAGGCGCCCGAGTTGATGGGCCTGATCCAGCTCTATGCGCTCTGGCAGCGGGGCCGGCTTTATTATGGCGCTACCTGGGGCGGCTCCGGCCAGGTTTTCCTCAATCCTGTGGCTGCTGAGGGCGGGGCCGGCGAGGACTCGCCCCTGGGGCTGCTCGCCCCACGGCGCCTGCTGCGCCTGCTCACCCATGGGGTCCTCTTCACTCGGCGTGACGGTGACCTCTCCAAGGTGGTCCTGCGCCCGCATCAGATGGGCGCCGTCGAGCGGTTCCTGGCCTGTGTGCGAGATCCGGGTCAACGGGGCGCTCTGGCCTGGCACGCCCCCGGCTCGGGTCGCACTACCGCACTGCTTGCAACGGCCCGCGGGCTCTGCATCGATCCCGCCTGCCGAGAGGCCATGGTGCTCCTGCTCACCGCTGCCGATGGGCCTCTGCCGGCCGGCCTGAACCCCACCGTTGTGGCGCGGAGCTGCCGCCGCCTGCAGCAATTGCTTCGTGATGGCTGGCGGGGCCTGGCGCTTTCCACGGTGGACCTGTGGGCAGACCTGCCGGCTGCCATCAGCGCCCCTGAGGATGTCATCGTCCTGGCTGATGAGCCCCTCCCCGCCTCAACCTCCCTGCACGCGCTGCCTCATGCCCGCCACATCGGCTTTGCCGGCGCCCGCGAGGCCCCGGATTGCCTTGACCGCTACAGCCCTCGCGAAGCGATTGCCGATGGCGCTGCCGTACCCCTGTGCTTATGCCCGGCCCCCCGCTGGCTGCAGCTGGACCGCGCCATCCTCGACCGTGAGTTCTTCAACCCGGAAGATCTCGCCGGGGTGAGCCGGCCGGCGGAGCTGGACCGGAAGCTGGCGGGCACGGCCACCCTCCTCCCACGGCTCAAGGACCACGAGCGACTGGCCCGGTTGGCGGCTTTTGTGGCCGGGCATTATCGCGAGCGTGTCGAGCCGCTGGGCTACAAAGCCCTGCTTGTGGCGGCAGACCGCGAGGCCTGCGCCCTGCTGAAGGAAGAGCTCGACAAGCGCTTGCCGCCCGAGTGCTCGGCCGTCATCCTCCGTGCCGGCCGAGTTGACTCGCCCGCCGTCCGGCGCTATCATCGCCGCGCCCAGGAGGAGGAGCGCATCCGCCAAGCCTTTGGCCGGCCCCAGGAGATGCCCAGGCTGCTGATTGTGACCGATGAGCTGCTCACCACCCTCGATGCGCCGCCCCTCTACGCCCTCTACCTTGACAAGCCCTTGGGCGGCCGCCTGTTGCTGCAGACCCTGATACGCGCCGCCCACCCTTACGAGGATATGGCAGGCCGCCGCAAGCCGGCCGGGCTTATTGTGGATTGCCTGGGCCTGCTGCGGGAACCGAAGCGGGCGTTAGGCCCGGCAGCGGCGGATGCACAGGGGATGCTGGAGGGCCTTGCGGCCTGGCGGCGGCGTTTCGCTGAGCAGGTGCTGCGCGGGCGGCGCGAGGCTCTCTCCATCATCAGGGGGCTTGAGGGCGAGCGCGCTGTGGCAGCTGTGCTGGAGCATTGGGCCCCCGCCAGACGCCGCGAAACCTTTTACCGTTACTTTGCCGGGTTGCAGGCGCTCTACGAGGTCCTGGCGCCTGATGAGGCGCTCCACCCCTATCTGGAAGATTATCGGGCATTGGCGCGCCTGGCTTGCACACTGCGCATGCACTATGAGTGGCGCGTGGCAGTGGAGCGGAGCCTGCTGCCCAGAACCGCCGCCTTGTTGCACGGGGCGGCGGCCCTGCGTGAGCAGGAGGCAGCCTATCGGCTCGATGCCGAGGCCCTGACCCGGCCTGGCGGCGATGCGCCCGCCGCGGTGCGCGTCGCCGCTTTGGCCCGGGCGCTGGGCGCCCTGATCGCCAGCCGCAGAGCAGGATCCCCCTATCTGTTCCTGCTGAGGGACCGGGCGGAGACGATCATGGGCGCTTACCAGGAGGGCGGGTTTGATGCCCCCGAGGCGCTCCGCCGGTTGGAGGCCGTGATCGAGGAATATCGGCGGGCCGAGGAGGGCCGTCGGGCGTTTGCTTTTTCTCCCGCGGCCTTTGCCGTTTTCTGGTTCCTGCAGCGGCGGGGTGCGCCGGGCGCCGCCAATGCCGCGCGGCAGATGGAGCGTGCCCTGGCCGCCAACTCAGGCTGGCGGGACTCGGGGGAGGCCATGCGCGCCGTGCGTGCAGCGTTGTGTGACGCGCTGGCCGGGGCCGGTATTGAGGAGGCGGCAGCGGCTGCGAACAGGCTGCTGGCGACCCTGGCGCGTGAAGCGTGATGCGTGATCCGCAAGATCGCAATGGCTCTGCGCAATGAGGATACTTTGCTTGGGCAGGTTATGTGCTATTGCCGGTTGGCTGCGTCGTTGCCCATGCGTACTCGGAGCGCCGGCTGCCAGCCGGCCATCTCTGCCTATCATGAGCGCGGATATAATCTCGCGGCGCCAGGAGAACCCGCCATGACAACCTGAGACGGCCGGCTGGCAGCCGGCGCTCCGGGTGCGTCACGCATATTGAGAGGAGCCATGGATTCTGAGTTGCTCGGCGTGGCAGTCCCAATGCGAGCGTGCTGCATGCAGTAAGGGGACCCGAGGCTGAAGCCGTCGGGCTGAGAAGAGCAAAGCCCTGCGGGCTCGTGTGGGAGCAGGTTGGCTTGAGCAGCAAGGAGTGCTCTAGCACAAGCCCCGAAAAGGAGTGCTCTAGCACAAGCCCCGAAGGGGGCTTCGCCGTTCTGAGCCCCATGGCTTCAGCCTCGGGTGGCCCTGCTCGAGCGCGCAACCGGGTTTGCCCGCAGAAGCGGGTACCCATCAAAACCAGTGCGGGGGCCCACTAGGCTGCTCCAGCACGGTTTTTTGACAGCCTCCCGCCAACAGCTACCATCTGTATTCA
>DAOTVS010000168.1:0-18762 GCA_034436375.1 Anaerolineae bacterium
GGCCTCACGATTACGTATTACGCATCATCCTTTCGGAGCTTGCATGCCTGAAGAACGACTGCAAAAGGTTCTGGCCCACGCCGGGATTGCCTCGCGGCGCCGGGCGGAGGAATTGATCACCGCCGGCCGGGTGACGGTCAACGGCGAAGTGGTGAAAGAGTTGGGCGTTAAAGTTAACCCCAGGCGCGATGTGGTGCATGTGGATGGGCGCCAGGTTGGCAAGCCCGAGCAGCATGTCTACTTTTTGCTGCACAAGCCGCGTGGGGTGCTCTCTGCAGCAGGCGATGCGCGGGGCCGCCGGACGGTGGTGGATCTGGTGCCGAGCGGGGCACGGCTGTACCCGGTGGGCCGGCTCGACCTCGAGAGTGAGGGGCTGATCCTCCTGACCAACGACGGGGAGTTGGCCTATCGCCTGGCGCACCCCCGTTATGAGCATGAGAAAGAGTATCGTGTGCTGGTGGAGGGGCGCCCGACGCCTGAGGCCTTGGATCGCCTGCGCAAGGGCGTGGGCATGGAAGGCGGCTGGACGCTGCCGGCGCAGGTGCAGGTCGAACGCGAGGCAGACAGCAACACATGGCTGCGCATCGTGCTGAAAGAGGGCCGCAAGCGACAGATCCGGCGCATGGTGGAGGCGGTGGGCTACAGGGTGCTGCGCCTGATCCGAGTGCGTATTGGGCCCCTGCACCTGAGCGATCTCAAGCCGGGCGCCTCACGGCCTTTGACAGCGGGTGAGCTGCGTGCTATCAAGGTGATCCGCGCGGAAGAGCCCAAGCCCTGGGTGGGCTCCCGGCGCCGTGGAGCGCGCCCGGGTGGGCCGGGGGGTGGCGCACCAGAGCCGGCAGGTCGGGCGCCAGGGCCAGCCGGGCGCCGGCCGCGAGCAGGCACGCCCGGAGCGGCCGGTGGAGCGCGCAGAGCGCCGGCGCGCCCACGCACGGTGGGGCAGCGCCCACGTGAGAAACGAGGGGAGTGACATTGGGCAAGCCATCCCGGATTGCGATCGATGGCCCGGCCGCATCAGGCAAGAGCACCGTGGGCAAGCTGGTCGCCGAGCGGTTGGGTTATCTCTACTTTGATACCGGCGTGATGTACCGTGCAGTTACCTGGGCTTGCCTCGAACGGGGCGTTGCCATTGCCGATGAGGAGGCCGTAACTCACCTGGCGGAGGCGCTGCGCATTGACGTCACCCGCCCCACGGTGGCTGATGGGCGGCAGGCGACGGTGTTGGTGGATGGGGCTGATGTGACCTGGCAAATCCGGCGGCCGGAGGTCGATGCCAATGTCTCGCCCGTCTCGGCGTACCCCGGCGTGCGTGCGGCCCTGACGGCCCAGCAGCGGCGCATCGGGACGGCGGGCCGGGTGGTGATGGTGGGCCGTGACATTGGCACGGTGGTGATGCCCGATGCGGAGCTCAAGATCTACCTCGATGCGGCGGTCGAGGAGCGCGCCCGGCGGCGCTATGCCGAGATCCTGGCGCGTGGGGAGCAGGCCGATTATGAAGCCGTCTTGGAGGGTATGAGGCGGCGCGATGTGATCGACAGCACGCGGGCTACGGCACCCCTGCGTGTAGCGGCGGATGCTGTGGTGATCGACTCAACCTGCCTGAGCATCGAACAGGTGGTAGAGACGATCGAGCAACTCTGGCGCGCCGATGGAAGGAAAAGGCGCGGCCTATGATGCTGGGGCAGCGTATCATCAATGCCATCCTGCGGCCCCTCTTTGCCCTGCTGCTGCCCTATGACATCGAGGGAACGGAGAACCTGCCAGCGAAGGGCCCGGTGATCGTCATGATGAACCACATCAACTTTAGCGATGTGGTGATGCCCGGCATGTTCTTGCCGCGCGATGTGGTGATGATGTCCAAGATCGAGAATTTCCGCGCCCCGGTGCTTGGGCTCTTTGTGCGGGCCTATGGGGCGCTGCCGGTGCACCGCGGTGAGGTGGATATGGAGGCCATGCGCCTGGCGCTGCAGGTATTGAAGCGGGGGGAGGTGCTGGTCATCGCCCCTGAGGGCACGCGCAGCGGCAACGGCTGCCTGCAGGTGGGGCACGATGGTTTGGCCTTTGTGGCTGTGCAGACGGGAGTGCCTGTGGTGCCCATCGCCATGTACGGGCACGAGCGGCTGGGACGAAACCTGGCGCATTTGCGGCGCACACCGCTGCATGTGCGTGTGGGCAAGCCCTTTCGCTTTGTAGCCGGCAAGCGCCAGCGGCGCGAGCAATTGCACGCGATGACCCAGGAAGCTATGTACCGTTTGGCTGCGCTTTTGCCGCCCGAATATCAGGGGGCCTATGCCGGGCCCGAGCGGGTCACTTTTGTGCTGACGGAGCCCTGGCTGCCCCAGGTGGCAGCGGGAGGTACGGGATGAATGTTGGCGGTGGCCTGGTGACTGCCGTGGCCCCCGGGAGTTTCGGCCAGCGCGTGGGCTTGAGGGTGGGCGACAGGCTGCTCAGCATCAACGGCCACCGGCTGCGCGATGTGATCGATTTCCAGTTCTTTGGCGCCGAAGAGGCGCTCTCGCTGGCGGTGCAACGGGATGGGCAGGAGATAGTACTCCGGAGCGAGCGCGCCTATGATGAGCCCTGGGGGGTCGAGTTTGCCGAGCCCCTGTTCGACGGTATACGCACCTGCGCCAACCGTTGCCCCTTTTGCTTCGTGACCGGCCTGCCCAAGGGCCTGCGCCGGTCCCTCTACGTGCGCGATGATGACTATCGCCTGTCGTTCCTCTACGGCAACTTTGTCACCCTGACCAACTTGACCGAGGAGGACTGGGAGCGCATCGCCGGGCAGCGGCTGAGCCCGCTGCATGTCTCGGTGCAGGCGACCGACCCCGGGGTGCGCCGGCAGTTGCTGGGGGGGCAAGCGGTCCCCGACGTGCGCGATCAGATCCTCCGCCTGGGTGATGCGGGCATCACGGTGGAGGCGCAGGTGGTGATCTGCCCCGGGCTCAACGATGGGCCGGTGTTGGAGCGCACTGTGAGCGACCTCTGGGAGTTGGAGGAGACGGTGGAATCGGTGGCGCTGGTGCCTGTCGGCCTCACCCGCCAGCACCCCGGGGGGCTGCGCCCCTTGACGCCCGAGGAGGCGCGGCAGACGCTCGCTTTCGCCGAGGGCTGGCGGCGCCGGGCCTACCGGGCGACGGGGCGGCGCTTTGTTTACCCGGCCGACGAGTTGTATCTGCTGGCAGGCGAGCCGTTCCCCGGCGCCCGCACCTATGATGGCTTTCCCCAGTTGGCCAACGGGGTAGGGCTGGTGCGGCGCTTTCTCGATGAATGGCGGCGGGTGGAGGCCCGGCTGGCTGCCCGCGCGCCGCAGGCCGCCGTGCAAAGTGCGACGCTGGTCACCGGGCGCGCGTTTCTTACCTTTCTGGAGACGGTCGCGGCGGGGCTGGCGGGCGCGCTGGGCATTCACTGCGTCGCCACTGGCGTGGGTAATCGCCTCTTTGGCGAGGGAGTGACGGTGGCCGGGCTGCTGGCTGCGCAGGATGTGGTGGCAGCGCTGCAGGGGCAGGATCTGGGCGACCTGGTGGTGTTGCCGCGCAGCATGTTCGATGCGGCGGGCGAGCGCACTTTGGACGACTGGTCCCCCGACCGCATCGCACAAGCCCTGGCCTGCCGGGTGGCAATGGCTGAGGGGCCGGCGGACCTGCTGGCCGCCTTGACTGTCTGAAAAGCAACAGACCTGACAGGTTTCCGCAAACCTGTCAGGTCTGTTGCTTTCTTGATTATCCGTTCGGGTCAAGCTTGACGGTTTCCCCGGCCACGTGGTAAACGTATTGCTTGCCCGCGTGGCTCAGGGTGACGATGTAGCCATCGGTAATGACCTGAGCATACATCATGCCCTCTTCGGGCAGGCCCAGGCTCGCATCGTTCCAGGTATGAGCCTCGGTCGCTTCCACCTTGATCTGCTCCGGCGCCACACCAAGCTGGCTGACCAGGGCGGCGCGGGCGCGCTCGGCGGCATCGTTGCCTGGACCTGCTGGCACGCCGGCGGCAGGCTTGTCGCGTACGCCCGACCAGGCCGCTCCGCCCAACAGCACGATTCCCAGCGATAGGACGATCACGACAGCGGCAGCGATAAGGAGCCGTCGAGTGGTCATAACTGTACCTCCTGATGTGTCCACTACAGCCATTGTACCCTATAGACGCCATCGGAGGCAAGACGGTTCCCGTGGCTGGTTGCTTCCTTGGGCTTCCGGGCACTCGTGCTCCGCATGAAGCCGGAACAGGCCTTTTGCGGGGTGTGGTGGGTTGGCGCCGCCTGCGGCGGCGCTAGCCTGCCACACTCCTGTGGATCAGGGCCGGGTTCGGGCGGGGCGGACCCGTCGGCAAGGGCCCGGAAGGGCACCGGCCTGTTTTTGGACTGGAAGAGGGTGCGAGGCTGCTGCTCTCAAGCCCCAAGCTCGGCCTTGAGCTTGAGGAAGGTAGCGATATTCTCGCGCGTGAGCAGGCCCACGATCTCGCCATCCTGGAGCACCGGCAACTGGTTCACGCCGTCTTCCGCCATCTGCTGCAGTGCTTCCGCCAGACCGGCGGAGGGGTGGGTTGTGCGGAGCCGGCTGCGTGGGATCATTGCCTCACGGGCGGCGCGATGGCCCCATTCCTCACGTCGGAACTCTTTCATGCCGTGTATGGTCAGCAGCCCCACGAAAACGCCGTCCTCCATCACTGGCAGGCAGCGCCGGCCCTCGGCCAGGAAATAGTGTTCTGCGACCTGAGAGAGGGGAGTGTTGGCCGGGATGCCGCTGCAGCCGCGCCCCATGACCTCGCCCACGGTGTGGCCGGCCAGGAGCGACTGAACGGCGACCTGGCGGTAACTGGATATGGCGGCATTGTCCAGGAACCAGCCGATGAAGATGAGCCAGATGCCGTTGACCAGCCCGCCGGCAAAGACCTCCAGGATGCCGATGGCGATGAACGCATAGGCTACGAACTGCCCGACCCGGCTGGCCCAGAGGGTCGCGCGCTCCAGGCTGCGGCTGTGCCACCAGAGGAGCGAGCGCAACACGCGCCCGCCGTCGAGCGGGAAGCCCGGTATGAGGTTAAAGACACCCAAAGAGAGGTTGATGCCTCCCACGTACATGAGCATAGACCCCAGGGGATGGCTGGCGAGTTGCAAGAGCTGCCACAGGAGCAAGAAGATCCCACCCAACACGATGCTGGTCAAAGGGCCGACGATGGCCATCACGAATTCTGTGGTGGGGTTCTCTGGCTCCTGGCTGAGCTCAGAGACGCCGCCAAAGACAAAGAGGACAATGTCGCGCACCGGCAGGCCACGCTGCTGCGCGACGACCGAGTGCGCCAGCTCATGCAGGAGCACGGAAGCGAAGAAAAACACGCTGGTTACGATACCGAGCCCCCAGTACAATGCCGGAGATTGGCCAGGGAAGCTCTGGGGAAAGTACGCGCCGGCCAGGCTGGCCGTTACCAGCACAAAGACCAGGAGCCAGCTGGTGTGCACTCGCACAGGAATTCCCAGGAACTTGCCGATAAAGAGTGAGTTGCCGCCCATGATTCCACCTTTCTGGGGTGCGAGATGTCGCTTGCAGGCCACACGGGTAACCTTGCGTTTTCTTCCCTCTTCGATTATACCCGAACTTTGCGCAGATCGCCAACGGTTTGGCGGACTGGCGGACCTGGACATTTGACGGCGAGCCTTTCTCTTCCTATACTATGGCGTCCAAGCACTTCTTCTCCTGGCCCAAGTGCGCGCCGGGAGTCTACCAAGGGTAGTAGGGAGGTCCCTGTGCACGACAGGCGCGAAAGCGAAGCCCTGAGTATGATCCGCGTGTTTAGCGGCTCATCTCATCCTCAATTGGCGCAGGGCATCTGTGCGCACCTCGGTGTGCCGTTGAGCCCGGTTGCGCGCGAGCGCTTTAGCAATGATTGCCAGTATGTCCAATTAGGGCAGACCGTCCGCAACCACGATGTTTTTGTGGTGCAGTCGCTCTCAGTGCCGACGAGCGACCATTTGATCGAGCTTTTCATGATGCTCGATATCGCCCGCAATGCTGGGGCGCGTAGCGTGCATGCCGTGATCCCCTACTATTCCTATGCCCGCTCCGATAAGAAGGATGCGCCGCGTATTTCCATTGCCGCGCGCCTGCTCGCCGATCTGATCGTGGCCTCAGGGGCGCAGCATGTGATGACAATGACCCTCCACTCCCCGCAGGTGCACGGCTTTTTCAGCGTGCCCACGGATCACCTGACGGCGCTGCCCTGTTTCGTGGACTATTTCAAGAAGCGGAACCTCGACAGCACGGTGGTGGTGGCGCCGGATATCGGCCATGCCAAGCGCGCCTCCAAGCTCGCGACCGCGCTCGGCGGGCTGCCGATCACGGCCGGTAACAAGGTGCGCATCTCCGACACGCAGGTGGCCCTGCGCGGTTGGGTCGGCGCCCGGCCGAATGGGCAGGAGCATGCGCTGCTGATTGACGACGAGATCGCCAACGGCGGCACCATGATCGAATCGATCCGGGCGCTGAAAGAGGAGGGCGTGCGCCGTTTTACCGTGGTGTGCACGCATGGCATTTTTGGCGGCAGGGCTATCGAGAACTTTGCCCAGATGGATGAAGTCGAGGAGATTGTGACTACCGACACCGTGCCGCTGTCACCCGACAAGCGCCTGCCCAAGCTGACGGTGCTTTCGGTAGCCGGCGTGTTCGCCGAAGCCATCCGGTGCAACGCCATGGGGCAATCGGTTGGGCGCCTGTTTGCCTTCTGGCCCGATGAGGACCGCACCGCACCCGGGTTGGATCAGGCGGAATAGGGCGGCTCGGGCTGCAATGGCGGGCGAGAAAGCCGGGGCAGCGGAGTACGAAAGGCGTGAAAAGGTGGAGCGAGGTCAGCCGCTTGACGGCAAGCTCCACCTTTTTTGCGCCTTTGGCGATAGGGCCTGGGATATTGCTGATTGTAAACGCGCAAGGCGGCCCGTCAAATTGCGGGGCGAGGGGCTGCGCGGTATAATCGTGCCTATGAAGATTGTGATGGTTGGCCCTTTCGGCCTGCAGCCCAAGGCGACGATGCTCTGCCGGGCGCTGCCCCTGGCGCGGGCCCTGGCGCAACGCGGGCACAGTGTGCATGTGCTCCTGCCGCCCTGGAGCGCGCCGCAGGATTCGGGGCGCGCCTGGGAGGAGGACGGTGTGCAGGTGGAGAACATCCGCCTGCCCACGGCGGCGATCCCCGGGCTGTTCCAGGCCGGCATTACGGTGCGGCTGGTGCGGCGCGCTCTGGCGCTGCAGCCCGATGTCATCCACTATTTCAAGCCCAAGGCTTATTCGGCTTTCACGGCGCAGTTGGCCCGCCTGCGCCGCCGGTTGGGGTGGCTGCGCGTGCGCCTGGTGCTCGATACCGATGATTGGGAGGGCCCGGGCGGCTGGAATGAACGCGAGCCCTACCCCGGCTTGGCGCGGTGGTTTTTCGCCTGGCAAGAGCGCTATGAGCTGCGGTATGCCGATGCGGTGACGGTGGCTAGCCGGGCGCTGGAGACCCTGGCCTGGGGCTGTGGGGCGGCACCGGAGCGCACCTTCTACCTGCCCAATGGGGCCCTGCCCCCCCGGGCGGCCACATTGGGTGCGGCGGAGGTCCGGGCGCGGCACGGCCTGGATGAGGGGCCCGTCGTCCTCCTCTACACCCGTTTCGCCGAGTTTGCGCTCCCTGACCTGGGGGCTATCTGGCAGCGGGTGCACGCGGCACAGCCTAAGGCGCGATTGTTGATCGTAGGGCGTGGGCTGCACGGGGAAGAAAAGTCGCTGCCGGGGCTCTGGGCCTCCTTAGGGCTGGCCGAGGCGGTGCGCTATGCGGGCTGGGTGCAGCCGGAGGAACTGCCGGGCTATTTTGCGGCCGCTCAGGCGGCGATCTATCCCTATGAGGATACCCTGATCAGCCGCTGCAAATGTTCTGCCAAACTCATCGAGATGCTGGCCCATGGCGTGCCGCTGGTGGCCAGCGCAGTGGGCCAGAACAGCGAGTATATCGAGCATGGCGTGAGCGGCCTGCTGGCGCCCGCGGGCGATAATGCGGCCCTGGCGGCGGGCGTGGTGCACCTGCTGGCCGACCACGAGCTCGCCGCGCGCCTGGGCGAGGGCGCGCGACAGCGCATGGCCGGGCCCTTTAGCTGGGAACAGCTCGCCGCGGTGGCGGAAGAGGCGTACGTAAAACGTGAACTGTAAAACGTAAAGGCGCCATATGGAATATTCGCTCTTCCAGGGCCGGTCATTTTGAGGGGGTTAGGTAAACCGTAATAAGTTAGGTCGCTATGGCAGGGTGTCTGTTGCTTTGCGCAAGCTCTGCCAGGGCAAGCGTCTAAGCAGGAAGCGTTTCGAAATGACGGCCTTACTTATTACGGTTTACTTATTACATTCCATGGCAACCTCATGCATCACGAATCATGCTTCCCGTTTCACGCTCGGCGCCTGGACCAGATAGATCTCACCAAAAGCATCGTCCTGCGTCGCCTGGAGCTTGCCCTGCTTGATGAGCTCGAGCACGGCCAGGAAGGTGACGATGATTTCGACGCGCGAGTGGGCGCGCATGAGCAGCCCCGTAAAGTGCACGCGCCGCCCGCCGGCAATGGCCTGCTCGATGGTGCGCATGCGGTCGTTGATGGTGATGGTGATGGGTGCGATGACGGTGCTGACGGGCACCGTGGGCTTGGTCATGAGCACGCGCTGCATCGCAGCCAGCAGTTCCTCCAGGGTCACCTCGCCCGGGGTGATGGTGCGCGGGGCGAGCACGGGGGGCGCCGTCCGTACGTGAGAGCGCAGTCCTTGCTCTTCCCGCTCGCGCAGCGTCAGGCTCGCCTCTTTGAACCGCCTGTACTCCTCCAGTTGGCGCACCAGGTCCCGCCCGACATCTTCCTCATCCTCATCCTCTTTCGGCGCCGTCGCCTGCGGCAGCAGGGCGCGCGACTTGATGAGGATGAGCTTGGCCGCCACCACCAGGAAATCGGCCAACAGATCGGGTTGGATCTCATCCAACTGGTGGATGTACTCCAGGTATTGGTCGGTTACCAGGGCGAGGGAGATGGCCGTGATATCCAGCTCGGCCCTTTCGATCAGGCGGAGCAGGAGGTCAAGCGGTCCCTCGAAAGTGTCGAGGCGTACGGCATAGATTGTCGGTGCTTGCATGGCGAACCTCGGTGCTGTCAAGTGTTTGCGAGTTTAGCATAATTCCGCATACTGCGCAAGATTGTTTCTCATGAGCGCTCTGCTTGTCACCCCGAGCGCCTCAGTGCCCATGGGGCCCGGCCCGCATGCGTGACGTACCCGGAGCGCCGACAGCCAGCCGGCGCTCCCGGTACGTCATAGTGTGGAGGCAAGCCTTGCGGAGCCACTGGGCGTGTGCTACAATGCATGAGGAGGCATTGTGGAGATGGAACGAGTGGTATTCATGGGCACGCCGGCCTTTGCGGTGCCCAGCCTGCGGGCGCTGGCTGCGCACTATGAGGTGACGTTAGTGGTGACCCAGCCCGATCGTCCTGCGGGCCGGGGGCGTGCACTGGTGCCCACGCCGGTCAAAGCGGCGGCTCGGGAACTGGGGCTTGAGCTGTATCAGCCGGATAGCCTGCGCAGCCCCGAGGCGCTGGAGGTGTTGCGTCAGGCCCGCCCTGACGTCATTGTGGTGGCAGCATACGGCGAGATCCTGCGTCAGAATGTGCTTTCATTACCCCCCTTCGGCTGTGTGAATGTGCACGCCTCGCTGCTACCGCGGCACCGTGGGGCGGGGCCCATCGCCGCGGCGATTCTGGCCGGCGATGCGGTGACGGGCGTGACGATTATGCTCATGGATGCGGGTATGGATACGGGGCCGATGCTGGCCCAGGCAGAGGAGCCGATCCACCCCGACGATACGACGGCCACCCTCACGCCTCGCCTGGCCGAGCTGGGCGCACAGCTCTTGATCGAGACCCTCCCGCGCTGGCTGGCCGGTGAGTTGACCCCGCAGCCGCAAGACAGCGCCCAGGCGACCTATGCGCCTATGATCCGCAAGGAGGATGGGTTGATCGACTGGACGGACCCGGCGGTCGCGATCGAGCGCGCCGTGCGCGCCTTTGATCCCTGGCCGGGCGCCTATACCTTCTGGCAGGGCCGCCGGCTGCGTATCGCCCGTGCTGAGGCGTTGCCCGCCTGGTGCGGGCCGCAGGAGCCGGGCACAGTCGTGGGCCTGGGGGCGGGCGCGGCGGCCGTGGTAACCGGTGAGGGCGCCCTGCGGCTGGTGGATGTCCAGCTGGAGGGCAAGCGCTGCACCGACTGCTGTTCTTTTGTCTGCGGGCAGCCGGGCTTGATCGGCTCGGTGCTGGGGTCCGACAGCTCGAGTTGAAACGCCGGCATAGCAAGAGAGCCATGGACGTAGTCACGTCCATGGCTCTCTTGCTATGCCGGGGGCCGGACTGCACCCCGGAGCAGGCTGCGAGCTCGCCATATTGTCCGATGAGCCTGGCTTCATGGCGAGCAGGGTTCCCGGAACCCTGTAAGGCGCTGGCTTTCAGCCCGAAACGTCGCACAGCGCATCGGGCAAAGCTCCCTTTATCGCTCCAGGCAATTAACTATACATAACCGCGAAGAACACTTGCTTCTACAGCCGAGGTGTAGTATCATCATACGGATACTGTGGCGCAACTAAAAAGATCCAGGGGTGTGCGATGAGTTATAATGCCGGCAATCCGTTGATCGTTCAGGGTGACAAGAGTGTGCTGTTGGAGGTAGATAACCCGCTCTATGCAGAAGCGCGGGATGTGCTGGCGCGCTTTGCGGAGCTGGAGAAAAGCCCCGAATACATCCACACCTATCGTATCACGCCCCTGTCGCTGTGGAACGCTGCATCATCAGGCCTGAGCGGGGAAGCGATTGTGGACGGGCTGGAGCGCTACAGCAAGTATCCCGTGCCCGACAACGTGCGCATCGATATCCTGGACTATGTCTCGCGGTATGGCCGGCTCAAGCTCATCCGCCGCGATGGCAACCTGCTGATCACTTCCGAGGATGCAGCCCTCATCACCGAGGTGTCGCGCAACAAGCAGGTTGCCGCGTACATTCAAAGCGAGATCGATGCGCATACGGTGCAGATCGACCCGGCCCGCCGTGGCCACATCAAGCAGGCGCTGCTGAACATCGGCTTTCCGGCCGAGGATCTGGCGGGTTATGTGGAGGGCGAGCGCCTGGCAATCCAGCAGCGGCGGGTGACCCTGGCCGGCCGGCCCTACGCGCTGCGCGATTACCAGCGCGAGGCAGCGGCCGTATTCCATGCTGGGGGCGCCGCCCATGGCGGCTCGGGCGTGATTGTGCTGCCCTGCGGCGCCGGCAAGACAGTCGTCGGCATTGCAGCGATCGAGCTCCTCCAGTGCAGCACGCTGATCCTTTCGCCTAACACCGTGGCCGTACGCCAGTGGATCGACGAGCTGCTGGACAAGACGACCCTCACGGCGGATCAGATTGGCGAGTACACTGGCCTGCGCAAGGATATTCGCCCGGTAACTATTGCGACCTACCAGACAATGACCTATCGCAAGCGGGGCGTGCGCGAGGGGGCTGTGCCGCTGGTAGAGGAATTCCCTCACCTGGGGCTCTTTAACGAGCGCGATTGGGGGCTGATCATCTATGACGAGGTGCACCTGCTGCCGGCGCCGGTCTTCCGCATGACTGCCGAGATCCAGGCGCGCCGCCGGCTGGGGCTGACCGCCACTCTGGTGCGCGAGGACGGCCGCGAAGGCGATGTCTTTTCGCTCATTGGGCCCAAGCGCTACGATGTGCCCTGGAAGGACCTGGAGAAGCAGGGTTGGATTGCCACCGCTGAGGTGGCTGAGGTGCGCATCGCCATGTCGCCGGAGCGGCGCATGGAATATGCAACCGCAGCGCCGGAAGACAAGTATCGCATCGCCGCCGAGAATCCCGCCAAACTGTCGGTGCTGGACCAACTGCTGGCCAAGCACGGCAGTGATCAGGTGCTAATCATCGGCATGTACCTGGATCAACTGGAGCAGGTGCGCGCGCACTATGGCTACCCGCTCATTACCGGCAAGACCACCGTCCGTGAGCGCCGTAAGCTCTACCAGCAGTTCAAGGAGGGCAAGATCCAGCGCCTGATCGTATCCAAAGTGGGTAACTTTGCTGTGGACTTGCCGGACGCCAATGTCATGATCCAGATCAGCGGCACCTTTGGCAGCCGGCAGGAGGAGGCGCAGCGCCTGGGGCGCATCTTGCGCCCCAAGCGCAACGGGCTGCTGGCCCATTTCTACACCCTGGTCAGCCGCGATACCAACGATCAGCAGTTCAGCGCCAACCGCCAGCTCTTCCTGACGGAGCAGGGTTATCACTATAGCATCCTCTATGAGAACGAGGTCGCCGCGTATGAGCCGCCAACCCTCGAGGCGCAATTCCGAGAGGCGCGGGTGCAGAAGCCCTTGCCCGCAATGGAGCCGCCGCGCCAACTGGGCGCGGGCCCGGGGAGGTAGCGCCGCGCGATGTTAACGTTGGAGTCTCTGGAGTGGGGCGATATTGGGCGCTTGCTCTACGAGGTGGACCTGGCCCGCGCGCAGGCGCTGATGCCCTCAGTGACGGAGCGGTCGTGCGTTGGCAACCTGCTGCGCGCTGCGGTGAGGGATGGGCTATATTACACGGCCATGGCTGAAGTGACAGTGCATGGGATCGTGTCTCGCTGCAGTTGCGAATTGGGAGGCGATTGCGAGCACGTTGCCGCCGTACTGTTGGCCTGGGTGGAGGACCCCTTTTCCTTTAGCAGGGCTAAAGATGGATCTCCCGGGCTGATCATGCCCGGCGCCAGCTGGGGCCCGGTGGGGCCGGCAGCGGTTGATGAGCAGGCCCTGTCTGTGATCCCGGTGCCGCCTCGCCCCTCTCATCACCCCAAGAAAATGCCGTCCTGGATGCGGACTACCCGCGCCGAGCGCCGACGCGTGGCCGGCGAGCAGGCCGAGGAATGGCTGGCCGGCCTGCGCATGTCGGACCTGCGCAATATGGCGAGCATGCGTGGCTGGTCGCTGCGCAGCACGACCAAGGATGCGCTGGTGCAGCAGGCGACGGATGCGCTGGGGGACCCAGAGTCCATTGGCCGGGCCCTGGACCGCCTGGACCGCGAGCAGCGGCAGGTGTTGTGCGCTCTGCTTTTGCTGGGCGATGAAGCAGCCCGCAGTGCCGATCTGGAACGGGTAGCGCGGAGCTGGGGTGAGCTGCGTGGGCGCTCGCTGGCGACGGAGTATAGCTATGCATTGCGGTTAGCCGGCCTGTCGATGCCGGCCTCCTATGGCCACGGGAGTTGGCGACAGGTTGATGTGGTGCCTCCAGTGGTAGCCAGCGTCTTGCCCCCTCTGCTGCGGGACCTGCTGTTGCCTGCCGGCGAGGCTCTGTCTCTGTTGCCTGGCGGCGCGGGCGTGGATCTGCGCCTGGCTGATCCGTATGGCTTTGTGCGCACCCTGCACCAGGTTGGCCTGGCCCTGGAGGACCCGCCAGCGCCGTTGCGGCCCCCCATGCCGCGCCCGGCACTGGAAAGCCGTTTGCCGGCTCTACAGCATTGGGATTATATCGCCGATGAGGTGTTGGCGCTGCAGAAGGCGGGCCCGCCGCTCTCGTATGCCGATGTGACGCTGACGGTGCCCCCGCGCAGCCGCACATTGACCGATGCCGATGTACAGCGCTTGAGCCCCCTGGCCGGCGGCGAAGCTCGCCTCGAGTTCATCTATAGCCTGCTGGTGGCCAGCGGCCTGGAACTGCCGGGCAGCCCGGTGACTGCTTGGCCGGAGGTGCGCGTGCAGTTCCTGCAGCGTGATGAGATGGCGCAGCGGGCCATCCTGGCCCGCTGCTATGTAGGCATGACGCGTTGGAGTGAGTTGTGGGAGGTGTTGCGCGAGCATCCTGAACTGCAACTCAAGCATCGCCTGGGCAGCAACCTGCCTCCAGATCACCTGGCCAACCACCTGGTCCGCTTTCGCCAGATGGTGCTGCGCACCCTCGCCTGCCTGCCCGATCATGAATGGGTGCCCTGGGGGGCTGTGAAACGGCTGTTGCGCCTGGTCTGGCCGCGCTTCGATCAGTTGGCGCTGCACTCTTTTGGCCTGCCGGGGCAGGCCGGGGCCTGGTTCCTGACTCGCCGGGCCGATGGGCAGCCCCTCGATCCCGAGTCCGAGGAGGATTGGGACCTGGCGCAGGGAGAGATGGCGCGCTGGGTCATCAGCGGGCCGTTGCATTGGCTGGGGTTCGCTGACCTGCTTTTGGAGGGCGGCCGATTGGCAGCGCTGCGCCTGCACGGCTGGGCTGACCTGTATTGGGACCGGGAGGATGCGCCCGCGGCGCCGCCCCATGCGCGCGCCCTGGCGGAGGCCGAAGGGCCCCGGGTCAGGGCTGCCGGCTGCTCCATCGCCGTGCTGCCCTCGCGTGTGGGCGTCGAGGGGCACAACTTGCTGGAGAAAATCGCCCGCCTCAGCTCGGTTGGCGCTGAGGGTTTTGTGTACGAGCTCGACGCGGAGACCGCTTTTCGTTCCTTCGAGTCGGGGTTGGCGCTCAAGCAAGTGTTGGAAGAGTTCCCTCGTCTGCTGGGTGTGCCCATGGCCGATGCGATGCGCCAACAGCTGGAGCGCTGGTGGGACTCTTATGGCCGGGTGCGTATCTACGAGGGGCTGACCGTGCTCGAGTTTGCCGATGATTACACCCTCGCGGAGATCAAGGCCGTGACCTCGCTGAGCGATCACCTCGTGGCCGAGATTTCGCCCCGCCTGGTCATCATCGAGCCGGAGACGGTGGCGCTTCTGACGCAGGAACTGCGGCGTGCGGGCTATACGCCGAAACAGACGGATCAGGTGTGAGATGAACCAAGCCGATGAGATCCAGGCGCTCCTGGATTCGTACAACGTGGATACTCTGTTCTACATGGCATCGGCTGCGATGCTGCCCGTAGCCAGGCGCCAGCCCCGGGCCAGGAAAGCTGTGCTCCTGGACCGATTGAGCGCCGAGCTCTTCACCCCAGAGCGCATCGCGGCCTCTCTGGCGCGGCTGAGCAGGAGAGATCGCCTGGTGCTCGACCGGCTGATCTTGAACGGGGGCCCGATACCCACACGCGTGTTCAAACGTGAGCTGATCCGGGCCGGGCTGGCTACCGAGAGTCCGACGGCGCCGGCAGAAGATTCACCGTACCTTCCCAGTGGGAGCTACCGCCCGCCGTATGCCGTGGATAGCTACATCGGCCGGCCGGAGCGGGCGCAATCGCCGGTGTTTGCGGATGTGATCGCCCGCCTGACGGGTCAGGGCCTGGTGTTCAGCCGACTCGGCCCTCGGTGGCTCGAGACCCCCGTGCCGCCCAAGCTCCAGTTTCACCCCGCGGATGAGCTGTTCATCCCTGAGGCGGTGCTGCGCCATCTGCCGGCGCCCCCCGTGCCGGTGGCCGATGCCCCCTTGCAGCCTGAGCGTGTGCAGGAGGCCGACCCGGTGCCCTTGCTGCGCGACCTTTACCTCTATTGGGATTTCTGTCGGCGCAACCCTGTGGCCGTGACGAAGAGTGGCTATGTGGGCAAGCGCGGCCTGCGGGCGATCAACGACGTATTGCTTGCGCCCGACCCGCTTCTCGAGACGGCCCGCAATGAGGCAGAGACAGGCCGGCTGGCCATGCTCAGGGAGCTTTTGCGGATAGATGGCGTGCTCGCGCTGATGGATGGCCATTTGTGCTCCAATCCGCCTCAGCTCTACCCCGTGCCCGACTACTGGCTTCGGCCGGAAGTGGACTTGCTGGCCGGCTATCTTCGCCATTGGCCCAGCCTTCTCCTGACGGCGCTCTCCGCCGAGGCCGAACGCTATGACGCTGTCGTGGAAAGCGGAAGGCGGGCCCTGCTGCAGGCGCTAGCGGCGGCGCCGGTGGGCGCCTGGCTGGAACCGGCCGGTATTCTGGACCGGGCCTATGCCCTGGATAGAGGCCTGTTTTTTCCCGAGCGGCAGCGCGTGGAGGCGCTGCCTGGCAACGCCTATTGCGCTCAGCCCGGTTTTTATGGTCGGGCAGCCGATCTTCTGGCTGAGATGGATCGGCTGGATGTCCTGCTGACTGAGCAGTGCCTGACGGGCTTTTTGCATGAGACGGGCGTAGTGGACCTGGGCTACGATGGGGAGCAGCTGCGCGCGGTGCGCATTACTCCACTGGGCCAAGAGATCCTGCGCCGCCTGAGCGACCGGGCAGAGGGCGGCCCTGAGCCGGCCGTTGCGCCCCCAGCGGAGGATGAAGGCAAGGTCATCATCCAGCCCAGCTTTCAGATTCTGGCCATCGGCCCGGTGAGCCTGGGCGTGTTGGCCCACCTGGATCTGCTGGCCGACCGACAGCGTGCGGGGCTGGGCGCCTTTGAGTATCAGCTCACGCGCGATTCGGTGTATCGGGCGCAGCAGAGTGGGATGGATGCTGCCGCAGTCTTGCGGTATCTGGAGGCGGCGAGTGCGATGGATCTGCCCCAGAATGTGCGCCGCTCGCTGGCCGAGTGGGCGCTGCATCAGGAGCGCATCGTCTTTCGGAGCGGCGTCAGCCTGATCCAAACGGTGACGCCCGAGCTGTTAGGCGCGCTGAACGAGGATCCTCGGACAGCGCCCCTGATCTCCCGGCCCATTGCGCCGCAGGTCGCCATCCTGCGGCGTGGGGCGGAAAAGTTGTTGGTGCAAGCATTGGTGGAGCGTGGCGAGTTTCCCACCGTCTGCGGCGCCCAGCCCCACTCAGCAGATCACAGCGTAACCGTGGAGGAGGATGGTACTGTGCGCTCTGTGCACGCAGTGCCGAACCTGTTCCTGTACGGTCGCCTGCAGCGCCTGGCCGAGGCGGGGCCTGCTGGCGTGTGGCGGATAACCCCGGCATCGATTGCGCGGGTGGGGGGCAGCAAAGCCCGGGCGCTCCGCCTGCTGGATGATCTGGCGAGCCTGCACCGCGGAGATTTGCCTGCACAGTTGGTGGAGCAGATCAAGGCTTGGGCCGGATACTATGGCGATGCGGCAGCCCAGGCGCTCACCCTCATCGAATTCCGTGATCCGACGACGCTGGCCGAGCTGCTGGAGAAGCCCGAACTGAGGGCGTTGCTCAAGCCTTTCCGTGCCGGTGAACGCGCACTGGCGGTGGTGGCCGAGGGCAAGCTGGCGCAGGCCGAGGAGGTCCTGGCCGGCCTTGGGGTGCGTGTGCGCGCAGGGCTGTCATTCCTGAGGGGATAGCCGCACGCTCAGGTGGGCAGCGGGGTGGCTGCATTGGGCCTCACTGGTGGCGACGGCGGTGGGTCGTCACCTGGCGTAGGAAGAAAAAGCCGATGACGATTGGCAGCCAGACGTTCAGGCCGCGATAGGCCACGGTGATCACGATGGCAACCGGGAGTGCCACGCCGAGGGACAAGAATACCAACACCATGACGCTCTCGGCTACGCCCAGGCCATGAGGCAGGATGGTGATGACTGAGAAGACGATATTCATGGCAAAGGCGGCGGTGATGGTTGCCGCGCCGAGTCGGGAGCTGTAGGCGAGTGAGACGGCGGCCAGGCTGATCAGGTTGATCAGGTGCCCGGCCAGGGCCGTCCCGAAGATGTAGCCGATCAGGCGTGGGTGCTTGGTCAGGCTGTGGGCGGCGCCGATGAACTGCGCGGCCTGCTGCCCTCCCCAACCCACCGGCAGCCAGGGGCGGTGTGTGACGGTCCTGGCAACCCAATTGATGCCCCTTTCCGTCCAGATGAAGCCGTGTTGCAATTGCCGGGGTAACCAGCGCCCCAGCAGCACGATCACGATCAGGACGGCAGTGAACACCAGGAAAAGGATGCTCGTCAGCAACTGATAGTCCACGAGGACGTGCCGGGCGGCAAGGTAGACCAAGCCGATGATGATCAAGGGAATGACGGCGACCAGGTCGGCCACGAGGATCAGAAGTGAGCCTTCGGCAGCGCGCGCACCCGGCTGCCCGCGCCGCGAGGCGTCCTGGATGAAGACGGCCAGTGAGCTGATGCCCCCTGAGGGGATGACAGCCTTGACAAAGATCGAGGCGAACAGCACCGGGAGAAGTTCCAAGACCCGGCTCTGTACCCCTACAGCGGCAAAGCCCAGGACATACTCATAGGTGTACACGACATAGTAGATGCCCTGCAGGATGACGGCGACAGCTATCCACTGCCAACGACTGCGGAGCAGCACTCTGGCGATGGCCTGGAGCTCGTTGTAGCTCAGGGCGATCAATACGGCAAAGGCAATGATCAGGAGGAGCGCCAGCCAGTAGCGCCGTAGCCACTCTAGCAGCCTGTCCACCTGCCTCCTCTCGAACCTCTCCGTTTTCCGCCCGGCGGCTTGGGCCGCAAGCGGGGGTCTTGGGCTGCCCGCTTGCAAAAGAGGCCGAGCAAGCAATGTGCCAGCCGGGCTGGCTTACCTCTTCATACGGATTTTCACCTCGCCAGCGCGATTTAACATAAATACGTGCACGGCTTCCTACCACTACAGCCGTACTTGCCCATCGGGGCGCGCGGATCCTATCCGGGCATCGCGCTTCGCACGCGACCGGAGTGGAGCCACTCGGGGGATTTGGCGGGTTCATGGTTTATCCCGTATTTAACAAAGGCAGTCCGTTGGGCGGGAATGCCAGCCACAAGCGGCTGATTGCCTGCCGTAGACGGTACAGGGGTGCAGCTGTCTCACGGTTGCGCCTTCCTGTACGATGGCACCAACGGTCCAAGAGCCAGGTTCGCAGCTCCTGTTGGTCGGGATTCAGGAACGAGAGCAGGAAAGCGTAGGCCAGGGTAACCATGCTCAGCAGTTTGAGCCGGTGCT
>DAOTVS010000169.1:0-19446 GCA_034436375.1 Anaerolineae bacterium
GGTTGCCTGCAGCCGGGCCGCCTGAGGGCGGCCCGGCTGCAGGCAACCCGCCAAATCCCCCCTCCCGGGTCAGAGCCGGGCAGGCGCACAGCACCTTTGCCGGCTGTTACCGGGAGCCGGCTGGATCAAGTGCGGTTGCAGTACTAAACGCTAGTAGCGGGCCAGCCCGAGGCCGCCGGCAAAGCGGCTTACCTGCCGCTCATAGTCGGGGTTTTCCTGGTCGTTGCCGTGGCCGTAGCCGGGGTAGAGGATGATCTCGCTGTGCGGGATGAGCGCTGCCATCTCGCGCTGCACGTCGGCTGGGATGACCCGGTCGTCGGCGCCGCCGATCACGAGCGTGGGGCAAGCGATGCCCGGCAGGAGCGGGCGGTTGTCGAGGTAGAGCAGTTCCTCAAGGATGCGCTCCAGCCGCTCCGCGTATCGCGGCTTGGGCAGCAGCCCTGTGAACGGGCGTAGCGGGCGATAGCGGGCCACCGTCTGTGGGCGAAAGGTGTACTCGATCGAGCTCCAATTCAGCTCGGCCCAACGGCCCTCGTGGGCCAGCACCATCCATAGCTGGAGCACAGTCCGGGTATGCTCTACGGTACGGTGCAGGGTGGAGGAGAGGATCAGCCCACGGATGAGGTCCGGCCGCCTGACCGCCATCCATTGCCCCACCGGCCCGCCGGCCGAGTTACATTCGAGCACGGTCGGCCCCCACTGCAGTTGCTCCAGCGCCCAGAGCAGATCACCGGCGTGCTGGTCCTGGCGAAAGTGCGGCGGGATCGGCTGGCGCCGGCTGAGCACCAGCACCCGGTAGCGGTGCGCACGCCGGCGATAGTACCATGCCAGCCGCAGCGCCCCGTCAACGACGGTCGTCAAGCCGTCACCGGCGCCGGGGATGACGGCAATGGCGGTGGGGCCATCGCCCAGGGCCAGGTAGGGCAGTTGGGCCCCATCCGGCAGAGGCAGGTAACCCGCGGTGCGGCCCGGCAATAACATGGTCTTTCTCCTTTCTAGCCATAAAGGCCATGGAAAAAGTGGCCGGCGTTGCTGCCCAGAGAGCGGGTGTAGTAGCCGCCCTCCTGGACGACGAGAGTGGGCAGTTGCAGGGCGCCGACCAGCCGGCCATTGGCGTCCATGTCCTGGCCGGTCAGGCTCCAGGTACCGGTCGGGTCCCGCCGGGCGGTATCCAGGCCCAGGGCGACAACCAGGAACTGGGGCTTGAATCTACGCACGCGCGCCAGGGCTTTCTGCAGGGCCTGGCGGTAGGCCTCACCATCGACGATTTCCGGCAGGGGCAGGTTCAGGTTGTAGCCCTGGCCTGCTCCCAACCCCTTTTCATCGGCGAACCCACAAAAGTAGGGGTAGGCGACGCGCGGCTGGGCATGGATCGAGATCGTCAGCACGTCCGGACGGTCGTAGAAGATGTCCTGGGTGCCGTTGCCGTGGTGATAGTCCAGGTCGAGCACCGCCACACGGCCCTGCGCGCTCAGATAGTGGGCGGCGATAGCCGTCGAGTTGAGGTAGCAAAAGCCGCCAAAGGCGCGCCGCTCGGCGTGATGGCCGGGCGGCCGCACCAACGCATAGGCCAGGCGGCGCCCCATGCGCACCTCCTGAGCGGCGGTTAGAGCGCAATCCACGGCCCTCCTGGCCGCCACATAGGCGTTGCGATTCAGGGGCGTGAACGTATCGATGCAATAGTAGCCGGCCCGGATGGCCAGATCCTTGGGCGGGCGGGTCGCATTGCGGATCGGAAAGACGTAGGGATAGACCGAGTCGCCGGGCTCCACACTCTCGCAGACCCGCCGCAGGTACTCGACAAACTCCTTGTCGTGGACGGCCGTGATGTGCAGGTCCGGAAAGTGGCGGGGCTCGACCCGCTCAAAGAGATCGCTGCGCTGCAGCCCTTTGAGAATGGCATCGATCCTGACGGGGGCTTCCACATAGCCGCGCTCACGGACGTGATGGATCGCCTGCTGGTCATTGACCACCAGGGCGATGCGCTCGTCGGCGGGGCGCTCCCGGTGGATCACCGGCGGGGCCTCTTGTTTCACGTAGCGGGACCCCCGCAGTCCCACAGGATCATCGTGGAACGAAGCCACCTGGGCGATAGCTTCCCTATTGGCGGGCAGCGTATCGTCAGACACGCGCCGGATGCGGAATGCGGCCATACTTCCCCCTTCCAGACTGGCGCAAACCCCCGTTGGGCTGTAAGTTTACCTATTATACCATCCCCTACCCCGTGAGTCCAGGTGCGGGGGCACAGTCAACACAATCCCAATCTGTTCTTCATATGATCTCAACACGCATGCACTATACTGGCCTCAGTCAAGAATGATTGACTTGGAGGGAGAGACCCGCTCATGATGGCTCATCTGAACGATGTGTTTCAGGCCGACGATGGGTTCCAGTGCATGGGGCGCTTTGCGGTCGTCGGGCTGCTGGGCACAATCATCGACATCGGGCTCTTTGCACTATTGCACGTGCGCCTTGGCATACCGGCACTGGTGGCCAATACGATCTCGTATAGTGCCGGTATCGCCAACAACTATATTCTCCACCGGCACTGGACCTACGCTCATCGGCCACGCAGGGCGGTCGGCGTACAGTTCTCCCAGTTCTCGGTGGTTAGCCTCAGCGCTCTGGCGCTGAATAATCTGTCGGTGCTGTTGCTCGCGCATCCCCTGGGTTTACTGCTTGCAGTTCCTGCCTATGGAGACCTTCTAGCCAAAGGCTGCGCGACGGGCGTGGGCATGGTCTGGAGCTATGTGGGCAACAGCTTTTGGACGTTCCGTGACACGATGAAAGGAGCGCAATCATGACTGCCGTACGCTATCGGCCGCAGCCGGAGCCCAAGCTCTCTGTGGCCTCCATGGACTCGGCGCCCACGCTGTCGATTGTCGTGCCGGTGCACAACGAAGCGGCTGTGTTGCCCGAGCTCTACCGGCGCATCCGTAGTGTGATGGACGAGGGTGGGCGGAGCTGGGAGCTGCTGCTCGTGAACGACGGCAGCCGGGATCAGTCAGCTATCACCATCGAGTTCCTCTGTGCCCAAGACAGCAGGGTGCGTGGCATCAGCCTGAGCCGCAACTTTGGCTTCCAGATCGCTGTCACGGCTGGGCTGGATGCGGCGCGAGGGCGCGCGGTGATCCTGATGGATGCCGACCTGCAGGACCCCCCCGAGGTCATCCCCGAGATGATCACCCGCTGGCGTGCGGGGTTTGATGTCGTCTATGGGGTGCGTACGGAGCGTGCCGGCGAAACCTGGTTCAAGCGCGCCTCGGCGAGCGGTTTCTATCGCCTCATCCGGCGCCTGACCAGCGTTGACATCCCGCTCGATACCGGCGATTTCCGGTTGATGGACCGCCGTGTGGTGGATGCCATCCGGCAGATGCCTGAACAACACCGCTTCCTGCGCGGTATGGTGAGCTGGGTCGGTTTCAAGCAGACCGGCGTCGCCTACAAGCGGCAGCCGCGCTATGCCGGCGAGACCAAGTTCACCCTGAAAAAGATGTTGCGCTTCGCCCTCGATGCGATCACCGGGTTCTCGTACCTCCCGTTGCAGCTCGCTACCTATCTGGGTGCGGCAATCACAGTGCTGAGCGGGTTGATGGTCCTGGGGGCGATCCTGTTGCGGCTGACGGGCGCAGCCCAGCCCTTGACGGGCCAGGCGCCCACTCTGCTCGCCGTGCTGTTTCTGGGCGGTGTGCAGCTGATCTGCCTGGGTATCGTCGGTGAGTACCTGGGCCGTATCTACGACCAGGCCAGGCAGAGGCCGCTGTACCTCGTCGAGCAACGCTGGGGCTTTGACGAGCCGGCAGCACGGTGAGGTGATCCGGTTTTGCCGGAGCGGCCTGTGGGCCGCCCACAGGCCGCTCCGGCAAAACCGTTATCAACCTTGACTGATCGGAGTCTGCATAGGATGAGGAATGCGTTTGTAGAAACCGTCGTATCCAGAACGATTCGGGTGCGGACGTTGCAGCTATCACGCCAGAGCGTGTTGCGTTTTGTGGGCTTGACAGCGATTGTGGTGCTGGCCGCGGCGCTGCGCTTCAGCAACCTGGCGGCACTGGGCTATGCCAATCACTACTACACGGCTGCGGTCAAGAGCATGCTGCAGTCGTGGCACAACTTTTTTTTCGTCGCCGCCGAGCCGGGCGGTTCGGTGAGTGTGGACAAGCCACCCGTGGGGCTCTGGCTGCAGACGCTCTCGGCTTACTTTTTCGGTGTGAACGGCTTTGCGGTGCTGTTGCCGGAGATCGTGGCGGGCATCGCCTCGGTGATTGTGGTCTATCACCTGGTACGGCGCTGGTTTGGGACGGCGGCGGGCATGCTGGCGGCGTTGGCGCTGGCGATCACGCCCGTGGTGGTGGCGACGGATCGCAACAACACGATTGACAGCACGCTGATCTTCACGCTGCTGCTGGCGTCGTGGGCGTTCATCAAGGCGACAGAGAAGGGCAAGCTGCGCTTTCTGTTGCTGGGCGCGGCGCTGGTGGGCATCGGCTTTAACATCAAGATGCTGGAGGCCTACCTGCCGCTGCCAGCGTTCTACGCGCTCTATTTCCTGGGCTCGCCGGAGCGGTTGGGGCGCAAGGTCTTGAACCTGGCAGTGGCGACGGTGTTGTTGTTGGGCATTTCGTTCTCATGGGCGGTGGCGGTAGACATGACGCCTGCGAGCCAGCGCCCCTATGTGGGGAGCTCGGGCGACAACTCGGAGATCAGCCTCATCCTCGGCTATAATGGCGCCGAGCGGTTGCTGGGCATGGGCAACCGGGGAGGCCTACTGAGCGGTCTACTGGGCGGCGGTAACAACACGGGGTTCCGGGGAGGGAGCCGGAATGGCGGTTTCCCGGGCGGCAACTGGGGCGGCCAGAACTGGCAAGGCCAGATGCCCCAGCTGAACGGGGGCGCGAACGGCGCGCAGGCAGGCCAACCGAATGCATCTGCGAATGGCGTGCAGCCAAGGGCGACCCGCGGCGCGAACGGCGGGCGCCAGTGGACGGGCTTCGGCGGACCTGGCGGCGGCATGATGGGCACGGGGCGAGCGGGCCTGCTGCGGCTGTTTAGCGTGCCTCTGAGCAAAGAGGTGAGCTGGCTCTTGCCCTTTGGTCTGTTCGCTGCGGTGCTGCTGGTGCTGCGCACGCGCCTGCGCTGGCCGCTGGCGCAGAAGCATCAGGCCGTGGTGCTTTGGGGCGGGTGGCTGCTGACCGGGGGCGTGTTCTTTAGCATCGCCGGGTTCTTCCACCAATACTATCTTTCGATGCTGGCGCCGCCGCTGGCGGCGCTGGTCGGGATCGGCTTTGTGGAATTGTGGCGCTTGGGCCAGAAGCACCGGTGGTTGGCCAGCGGGCTCTTGCTCGTGGCGGCGGGCGCGACGCTGGCGCTGCAGATGGTCACGGCGCAGGCCTTTGTGGGCATGACCTGGTGGCAGCCGGTCACGATCGCGCTGCTTTGTGCCGGGGCGGTGATCCTGGTCCTGACGTCGGCGGTGCGGGAGATGCGCCCCGCGACCATAGCCGGATTTGTTTGCGTCATCGCCGCGCTGCTGCTGACGCCGGGGATCTGGTCAGGGCTGACGATGCTCCATGCCAGCGACAACCAGTCGCTGCCGGCTGCCTATAGCGGCAACCAGGGAATGGACGGAGGCTGGAACGGCGGCGGCAGGCAGAGCGGCAGCTCAGGGAACAATCAGGGGCTGCAGGTGAACCAGGCGCTGCTCGACTATCTGCAGAAGAACACGCAGGGCTCCGAGTATCTGATGGCCGTGCCCAGCTCGATGCAGGGCGCCGACTATGTGATCGCGACTGGGCGGCCAGTGCTCTACATGGGTGGCTTTATGGGCGAGGACCAGGTCCTCACCCCCGATAAGCTGGCGCAGTTGGTGGCCGAGGGCAAGCTGCGCTACGTGTACTGGGATGGCCGTGGGCGTGACGGTTTCGCAGGCCAGCAGGGTACGCAGGCGAGCATCAATCAGTGGATCACAACCCACGGCACTGTCGTGCAGGGCTTTGAGACCCAGACGCAGAACTCCGGCGCGCCAGATGGCACGGGCGCGGCAACCCAGGGGAGCGCGGCTGGCCTGGCACAGGCCGGCGGCATGGGGTTCACCCGGGGCGGTGGAAGAATGCAAGTCACGCTCTACGATCTGGGATCTGGGATGACAGCAAACGAAAGGAGGTGATGATCTGTCAGATCTGTGTGTGCGAATGGAGCAACATCTCCCGCAAACTGAGAGCATAGAAGGGAGGTGATCACCTGCCACGAGCCCGGCTTCTCTCGGAGCCGGGCTCGTGGTTGTAGCCTATTCCGGAGGCAACTTGCCCTAAGGGTGAGCTGTATCCGGGTTGGCGTTCTTGGCGATAGGTGTGCGATGCCTCGAAAAATCTCGATGATCAAGAATCAAGTGAACTTCTTGACATGTGGGACGACAAGAGGTACGATCAAGCACAGAGTAAGGAAATGTGCAGGGAAGGGGGACCAACAATGGCCAAACCCTATGCCAGCGAGAGCTCTCTGCGAGTTGCCGTGACGGTCACGGCGCTACTTGAGAGGTGCAAGGCGGCCCTTGAAAGACACTATGGCCCACGTTTCAAAGGGCTGGTATTGTATGGGTCCGAGGCCCGCAACCAGGCCAGCCCTGGCAGTGATATTGATCTGCTCGTCCTGCTGGCTCAACCTTTCGACTATTTCCGTGAGCTCAGCCAGATTATCGATCTGCTTTATCCCATTCAACTCGAGTCTGATCGTCTCATTTCGGCGAAACCCGCTCCTCTGGATGACTACCAGCAGGGCAGCATTTTGCTCTACCGGAATGCTAAGAGGGAAGGAGTGCTTGTATGAGCCCGACGCAGGCTGACGAGATCTCTGCCTACCTGGAGCGGGCCATGCAGTCAATTCCAGCCGCACAACACCTGGCTTCCGGAGGATACTTCGATTTTGCTGTTTCTCGCGCTTTGCGGCATTCTATGCGGCAGTGGCTGTCTTGCTGAGCGATGGCTTGGAATTGAGCAAGCACAGTGCTGTCATCGCTTCCTTCCACCAACGTTACGTGAAGACTGGCAAGTTGGGCAGAGAGCACGGCAAGGCTCTCAGTTGGCTCTTTGAATTACGCGGAGTGGCAGACTATGGCGGCACGACCCATGTGTCACAACAGCAGGCGATGCAGGCGATTGAGGCAGCAGAGGCGTTTCTGGATGCAATCAGGCGCCTGCTTGAATAATGAGGCTTGGCTCCAGGCCAGATGGAGCGACGGCAGCCGGGTTTGTGGCACAAGGGAGAGGGGCGTCAGTTGGCGTGAAGATGGCACTCTGAAACACAGGCCTGCCTTTCACGTCATCTGGCTCCTCTCTCCCCTTTACCGTGAATCGGTGCTCAAGGTCGCCGTGGCGTGCTGTGATATTACCCCATTGGCTTGAGCCGGCTCGCCACCCCCTCCAGCTTCGGGTGCGGGATCAGGCAGATGAACCGGAGCACATCCGCCCCATCGTTGACAATCTGATGCTTCTCATTACCCGGGATCAAGGCAACGCTCCCCTCGCGCAGTGGATGGTCGCCCTGCTCGGAGCGCACGTGCCCGGCGCCGCTCAGGACAAAGATCTCGTGCTCCCACCAATGCGTGTGGTGCTCGGTGCTCTGTCCGGGCTCCACCTCAAAGATGCGCATGGCAAAGTGTGGTGCGCCGTCGGCCTCGGTAATCACCCAGCGGACGGTGACGCCGGGCGCACCCGAGACTGCGGATGGCGTCGTATCGGTAAAGTGCTTCACCTGCATGATTCCTCCTTCACGGTAGTGCGTAGCGGCGGGAGTGTACCCCGTTTACAGTATGCTAAGTCCGCAGAGCCGGTCAAATAGCAGTTCTGGAGTGGTATTTCTGAGCTCGGGGCCATGCGTTTGCCGGGGCTGCCTGCCCCCGAAGTGTAGTAGAAGCGTAGGCATGGAGCTTGCTGATCATTCGCCAACGACCCTCAATTTACAGGAGGCGGATATGATGGGTGATTGGCGGCAGAACTGGGCGGCGGTAGCGGTGCGGGGTGGAGCAGCGGCCATCTTTGGCCTGGCGCTTCTCTTCTGGCCGGCGCCGACCTTGCTGACCCTCATCTACATCTTTGGGATCTTTGTGTTAGTGGAGGGGGTGGCAGCGGTGGTGAGCGGGTTCAGCCAGCCCCAGGGAGCTGGTATCTCCTGGGGCTTGGTGGCAGTCGGGATCATCGGTATCCTGGCGGGGATTGCCACCTTTGTCTGGCCCGGCGTTACTGGGCTGATCCTGCTGTACGTCATTGCATTCTGGGCCATCGCTGCCGGTGTGACGGAGATCGTCGCCGGCATAGGGTTGCGCCAGGCAGCCAATGAATGGCTGCTGATCGTGACGGGCATCGTATCGCTGTTCTTCGGGCTGATCCTGTTGTTTGCCCCTGTCGCGGGCGCACTGGCTGTGACCTTCTTCATCGGTTTCTTTGGGGTGATCTACGGCGCGTTGCAGCTAATCCTGGCCTTCCGGCTGCGGAGCCTGCAAGAGGCTGGCAGAGCCTAGGCTCAGGCTTGTAGCAAGGGAAGAGGGCCGGATAGTGGGCAACAGGGACAAAATGCCCGCTATCCGGCCCTCTTACTGCGAACCAGCCCCAGGCTGTTGCGTACTATCTGATGGGGGGCACTGAACTGACTGGCGCTGCGACCGGCTGCAGTGTTCTGACTTCCTGCAGCCACTGTTGGACGGTGTCGCGCCGGATCCTCGCCCATTCGGCCCGTACCTGAATCCGTGCTGCAGCCCCACCGCTTGCGTCCGCTGCCTCTTTCTGCAGGGTCGCCATCTCGTTCTCGGCCGCGGCGATCTCGGATTCCAGATTGGTCGTCAGCTTGGTCAGAGCCTTGTCTCGCTCTTCCCGCACCTGGTCGATATCCCGGGTGAGCTTCTCGCGGGCGCTGCCGCTCACGCCGGCAGCCGCCCCTTCGAGCTGGCTGAGCTGTGTGTTGGCTTCGGCTATCTGATCCAGGAGGCTGGAGCGTAGCTTTTCCTGGTCGGCTTCCTGCTTGGCCTGAGTCTCGCCGATCTTGGCCCAAATGCGTGCCTTGCTGGCATCCGGCGCCCCCGCTGCCTGGGTCTGGAGTTTGCCCACTTCCGACTGGGCCTGGTCCATCGCCGATTCAAGGCTGCCACTGACCTTGCCCCAGACCTCACGGCCTTTTTCAAAGATGCTGCTCATGCCTGTCCTCTCCTCTTTTGCCCCAGCGATTTATTGATTGGCAAAGACTTGCAACAAGAACGCCTCACAAAACTGCGGCGCACTATAGGCCTTCGCCTCGTCGGATACCCCCACCCGTATTCTCCGCCCCCTGCAGGGGGCGGAGAATACGGGAATGAGGGGTTTTGTTGGGCGCTCTACGGGCATCGCCTCTCTTGGGGCCCTCGGTTGCCCTCAGCAACAGGCGTGCCTGCCGCCGATCCGGATTCCAGGATCGTTTGGGGGCTGATACCGAAGATCATCTGGAGGAAGGCCTGGCGCTCTTCAGCGGTCATCGGGCGGGGGCGGGCATAGTCCTCCAGGAGTGCTGTGCGCAGATCCACACTCGCCAGCCGCCCATCGTAAAAGACCAGCCGGTCGATGAACTCTTGCCGCACAGGCAAGCTGAACATTTGATCGAAGAAGAGGTTGCCCAGGCCATAGTGGATGAATGAGTCGCCGTGGATTTCCATGGCCTGGGGCTGGTGAGCCTGGCTGCCTTGGACCACGACGGCGCCGGCTTCGGCCAGGGCGCGGAAAAGGGCGACCTGCTGCGGCGTCGGCTCGTACTGGTATTGCTCAAAATACTGGATGGTGACGATGGGCAGATAGCCCTGGGCGCGCAGCGCGCGGATTTGTGCGACGAGCTGTCCGTAATCGGCTGGGGCCGAGCCCGGCTCGGTGTCTGTGGCCCAGTCCCCCTCTGGCCCCGCCGGGTTACAGCCCAGGAAGGCGATGTGGTTGGGGCCTTGTGTAATCGTCAGCGGACGGGTGGCCTCGGCCAGGTTGCTGCCGCCGCCGTACCAATGCCAGCCTCGCTCCCGGTATAGGTCGAGCGTGTGGCGCAGAGGGTCTCGCCCATAGTCGTTGAGGTGGTTACCGGTCAACTCGATGACGTTGGCCCCGATGGCCTCCAGCAGTTGTATGTAGCGGTCATTGGACAGAAATTGCATGGTGTACCAATCGTTCGGCAGCATGGCGTCGGGCGTAAAGGAGACCTCATTGCTGATATGGACAATGTCGGCGCTCTTTAGCCAGGGGCCGATATCCCGCGCCGGGTAGGTCATGCCCGCTTTTTCCATCACGTAGGCCGTCAGCCGCGCCAGCGCCGTGGTGCCGGTCATGGCGACGATGGTCATCCTGGCCTCATCGCGGTTGGAGAGGGCGGCCAGCTGGGCAGCGAGAGAGGGCAGAACGTCACTGTGGGAGGCGCTGCTCAGAAAGAGCGGCACCTGCAGGGGGTAGCCCCGGAGGCCCTTTTCCAGAGGCGAGATGCCGTCAAGGCGGAGGACTTTCCAGCCCACCCGCAGTTCGTCGAAGGGGATGATGGCCCAGGCGCCGCTCTGTTCCGCCTCGGGCAGGAGGGCAACGCTCTCGGCGGTGTGCACCGTCGCCGCTGCTGGACCCCAAAGCACACTCAGAACGCGGAGCGTATCCGGACTGACCAGCAGGGGATGCGCCGCCAACAGCCCGTTGGGCTGGCCGTGCCATGCTGCGGTGAGCTCGGCCGTCGTGACCCCATCATCAGCGGTCAGAAATGGCGCCACCAGCACGCAGGTCCAGGCGCCGACCGGCGTGCTGGTGGCCAGGCCGCCCTGCCCCAGCTGGATATCCGCCGTTTGAGGATCTTGCGCCCACACAAAGTGCTGTGCGCTCTGGTCAATGATGGCCTGCAGGCGGGCGCGGGCTGCGTCGGGGACGATCGCGTCGCAGCCGATCGTAAGTGGGGGAGCCTGGGGTTCTGTGGGCGGCGGCGCTGCCGTGGGGCTTGGCGTCGTCGTGGAGGTCGGCATCGTTGTGGGTGTCGGCGTCGTCGTGGAGGTCGGCGTCACCGTAGGGCTTGGCGTTGCCGTGGAGGTGGGCGTTGCCGTGGAGGCCAGCGTCGCTGAGGCCGTTGCTGTTGGCGGCGGCGGGGTCAGCGCAGCGGTCAAGGCCGTCGGTGTGGTCGCGAGCCGTTGGGCCTGGCTGGAGGGTCCGCACGCGATCAGGAGTGACAGATACAACGCAAGTCCCAAGAGACAGGCGCCGTGAGGAACTGAGCGGGTGAAGCCGGCTGAGTATCGCCCCATAGCAGCCCCCTCACAAGGTGCAGTCCGGAATGCGGCCAAGTTCTGTAGAGTTATGCCTCACTCTTGCGCGCTTGTCAACAAGAGAAGCGTGAGTCCCAACGGTAGCAGAGGATGCTGCCTACTTGCCCGTGCCGCCCGTGGCCGTGCGCACAAAGAAAAAGCCGATAAAGATTGGTAGCCAGACGCTCAATCCACGGTAGGCCACAGTGATGGCCAGGGAGACGGGAATGGTCACACCCAACTGCGCCAATACCAGGACCATGACGCTCTCGGCCACGCCAATGCCGTGCGGGAGGATGGTAACCACGGAGAAGACCATGTTCATGGCAAATGCTGTGGTCAGAACGTCCAACCCGAGCCAGACGCCATAGGCCAACGAGATGGCGACCAGGCTGGCCAGGTTGATGAGGTCGCCGGCCAGGGCCGTCAGCAGGATATAGCCGACGATGCGCGGGTGCTCCGTCAGGCTACGAGCGGCGCCGGTATATTGCGTCGCCTGTTGATCTGCCCAGCCTTCGGGCAGCAACGACCGATGCATGACCAGGCCCGCGATCCAGTTGATATTCTCGGTGGTCCAGTTGAGCAGGTGCTGCAATTCGCGGGGAAACCAGCGCCCGAGGAGCACCACGCCGGTCATTGCCAGGGTGAAGAGGAGGTAGAGTGCCGTGGTCAGAACCTGATAGACTTCCAGGAGCCCCCGCCCAGCCAGATAGGCCAATCCGAACGCAATCAGGGGCATGACACCTGCCAGGTCGGCCACCAACACCAGAAGCGAGCCCTCGGCAGCGCGCGCTCCCGATTGTCCCCGCTCAGAGGCATTCTCGACAAACACGGCCAGCGAGCTTACGCCGCCTGAGGGAATGACCGACTTGACGAAAATCGAGGCGAACAGCACGGGTAGCAATTGAAGGACCTGGCTCTGCACATCTACCGCGGCAAAACCCAGCACATATTCATAGGTATAGACGATAAAGTAGATCGCCAGCAGAATTATGGCGGCCAGGATCCACTGCCACTGACTGCGGGCCAATACTGACACTGCCGCCCGGAGCTCGCCGTAACTGAGCGCGATGAGTACGGCAAAGGCAATCACCAACAAGAGCGCCAGCCAGTACCGTTCCAGCCATTGCAGCAGTTTGTTCACTGGCTCCCTCGCAAGGCCTTGCCCCCCTCCTTTTGGCAATAGAGCGCCCCGCCGTTGATCAGTTCTCCGCCCTCTCAGCAAGGAGTGTGCCGGGTCGGCGCCCACAGGCTGCCGGGACCGAGCGCCGGAGAATAGAGGGCAGCGGGAGGTCAGGATTCGTGGCTCTTTGCGCCGGGCGGTTCCTCCTCCGGCGGCTTGATATCGCGGAACAAGAGGTAGAACAGCGCCGCGTTGATCGCCTGGAGAGCCGCTGCCGCCTCCAGTGGGAGGGCCAGCGATATCGACTCGATCGTGTAGCCTGCCAGCGTGGGCGTCAGCGACATGGCAACCTGTGACGGCAGGCTGCTCAACCCTGCTGCACTGGCCCTTTCTGCAGGCACGACGATGCCTACCACGTAGGACTGGCGTATGGGGACGCTCACTGAGGTCGTGATCGTGCGCAGAAGATAGAGCACAGCAGCCAACAGGAAGGTCGGCATGAGTGGCAGTGCAGCCAGCAGCACGACGGAGAGCAGGCGAGTGACGACGATGGCGTTGACCTCACCCAGGCGCCGCGCCAGGCGGGCGGAAAAAAGGTTGGCCGGGGCAGCGACGAGGTTGACGAAGAAGAAGAGAAGCCCCTGCTCCGCTCCGCCCGCTCCGAAACGCACGAGGAACCAGTACACGATGAACGGGCCCAGGAATCCCACGGCCAGCCCATTGGTCAGGTTGGTGATCGTGGAGCGCAGCACGACGCTGCGGGTGCGGGGCGAGAGGCGTGCTCTGAGCCCCATGGCGCCTGTGGCAGGGCGCCGTTGCGGCGACCGTTCGTGCACCGGCAGAATCACAGCGGCCATCACGATGCCGAGAACGGCCGTCAATATAAAAAGCACACGGTCGCCTTCCAGCAACGAGACGCCCCGGAGGCTCTGCAGTGCGGTCGGTATCAGAGCGATCAGCGAGCCGATGGCCCCAGTGAGAACCCCAACGAAAGAGAGGCCGCCGAGAACGGCCGTGCGGTCCCGGTCGCTGGACTTGTCGGCGATGAGCGCCTGCTCGGCAGGGTAATAGGGGCCAAACGCACCGCCGCTGCCGGCGCCGCCGCCTCGGCCCAGGGTCGACAGGGCGCCGGCAGCGAGCAACACTGCAAAGCTGCTCGCAATGGCAAAGATCAGCGCGCCAGCAGCGGTCAAGAGGGCCATAAAGATCAGGAGCGGCTTGCGGCCATAGCGATCGGCCAAAAGGCCCACCGCAGCGGTGAGCACAGCACTCCACAGAGATGAGGCAGCAAAGAGCAGGCCGAGCTGGACGGCGCTAAAGCCAAGCCTGGCCAGGTAGATCGGTACGATGATGATCAGGTAGGCCTGGGTCAGGCTGCGCAGCGCGCGCTGGGCGAAGAGCAGGCTGAGGTCGCGGCTCAGCCATGGTGGGCTGAGCCGCTCAAGCATTGGTGGACTCCTCAGCAATGATCCATCCGTATTGCATGTGGAATCCAGGCTTTCTGCCCAGCCTTCAAACCAGTCCGAAGCGGGCGAAGATCTGGATCTTGATCGGATCCATCAGCAGCAGAAACACAACACTGATCCCAAGGATGATAAGCACCGCGGACAGGCTGACCGCAGCCATCAAGATTCCCTGAGTGGCCAGGATCGTGACGATGGTCAAGTCTAGGCTCGTTGCGGCTGCCAACCACACGCTTGGCCGGCGGGTCCAGAAATGCCGCCGTTGCCGTATGAGGTAGACGGTCGCTTGCCCACTAAAGACCAACATAACGAATACCAGGGTCTGTGTTTGGGGCAGCGTCAGGTGAAATACCGTCTGGGCCAGGTACAGCGCTAGAAAGGACTCGACCAACACGATCAGCCCCAATGGCACGGCGGCCGCAACGAGTGAGGCGATGCGCCAGCGATCCGGCTGGCTGGAATAGCTCACATTATCCGTGGCCAGCGACATGGTCACAAAGTCGTTGGCGAAGAGTAGTAGCACGATCAGGAAGGGCGTTGTCAAAAAAGTACGGGTGAGGAGGAAGCCGAGGCTCAGGAACAGCGCCACCTGGATGGTCTTGATGATTTTGTTCAGGGTATAGGTCAGCATGCGTTGGAAAATGCGCCGGCTCTCTTTCACAGCGGCCACAATATCCAGCAGGCCCGGGTCTACGAGCACGATGCTGGCAGCCGCTTTCGCGACGTCGGTGGCGCCCGAAACGGCGATGCCCACTTCGGCCTGTTTCAGAGCAGGCGCATCGTTGACGCCGTCACCGGTCATGCCGACGGTATGATCTGCGCCCTGCAACGAGCGCACCAGATCGTACTTATCCTGGGGAAAGACCCCGGCAAAGATATCGCACTGGGCTGCCCCTTGCCATCCCTGGCCGCGCATGCGCTCCCGGCTGCAGGTTTCCTCACCCATGCCGACCTCTCTCGCGATCGCGCGGGCGGTGGGTGCGGTATCACCGGTAACCATGATCAGGCGGATACCCAGGGAGCGCAGTTCGGTAATCAGTTGGGCCGAGTCCGGCCTTGGGCGGTCCAGCAAGCCGATCAGCCCCACGAACTGCAGATGATCGACCGGCCCGCCAGCCACAGCCAAGACGCGGTAGCCCTGCTCTGCCAGCGCGTTGACGTCAGCCGCCAGGTCGCTGGGCGAGCTCTCTGAGAGCTGGGCGATGACCTTGGGCGCCCCCTTGATTATACGCCATCGCTCGCCGTCTCGTTCGATCATCGCTTCCGTACGCTTGGTCGAAGGATCGAAGGGGGTGAAGGAGAGCCGGCGATACCGTGGGCGAGCTGCGCGAGCTTCCTGAACCTGGAGGATTGCCAGGTCGATAGGATCCTGGCCAGCCGCATCTGAGGCAATAGCCCCGAACTCGAGCAACTGATCATCCGTATACGGGGGCAAGGCCCGCAATGAGCCCACTGTGAGCCGGTTTGGCGTGATCGTCCCCGTCTTGTCGAGGCACAGCACGTCCATCGACGCCGCCTCCTCGATAGCCGGGAGATGGGTTACCAGCACGCCGGTCCTGCTCATCTCCAGGGAGCCCAGGGCTTCCGCTACCGAAAAGGTAGCGGGCAGGGCCACGGGCACGGAGGCGATCAGCAGAATCAGGGCGAATGGAATCACGTCGGCGAGGGGCGCCCCGATCACGATGGCATAGGCGAGGATCACGATGCCCAAGAGGACATCGATGGCAATCAAATAGCGCACAATACTAAAGACGATGCTCTGCAGGTGACTGGCTGCCCTGGCTTCCTGAACCAACTGCGTCGTGCGGCCGAAATAGGTGCGGGCCCCGGTCGCACTCACCTCGCCGGTAGCTTCGCCGCGCTGCACGGTCGAAGCAGAGTAAATCGTCGCCTGCGCCGCCGCCTCTCTCGGCGCCGACTCGCCCGTCAGCGCCGACTGGTCCACCTGCACACTGCCGTCAAGCAGCCGCAGGTCGGCCGGCACGATATCTCCTGCCCGCACATGCACAATATCGCCGGGGACTAACACGGAAGCGGGAAGCACCTGCCATTGCCCCCCGCGCAGCACGCGGGCGTTGACGGGTAGCCTCTGGCGCAGCAGAGCGAGCGCATTCTGGGCGCGGCCTTGCTGCAGAAAGCTCACCAGAGCGTTGAAGGCCAGGAGGAAGGAGATGATGATCGCGTCGGCATACTTGCCCAGCACCAGGGTCAGAACGATTGCCGCTTCGAGCATCCAGGGCACCGGGGCCCAGAACTCGTGGGCGAGAGCGAGCAACCTGTTGGGGCGCCGTTCCGGCACCTCATTCGGGCCGTACTGTGCCAGGCGCCTCGCCGCTTCCTCAGGGCTCAGGCCCTCGGCGGGTCCCTCCGGCTGCGCCTTGCCGGTCTGTTGCCCCGGGTGCTGTTGAGGCTCAGTGTTCATGCGGCTCGGCTTCTCCTCGACGCTCCGCGCGACCCTGCCTTTTAAAGGCTCAGAGTAAGGGGAGCAAAGCGCGTGCCACTGCTGCGTGTCGGTAAGACTCTGGTGCCTGGCCTCTCGCATCGGGGCCTGCTTGTGCGGCTTGCCTGGCAGTTGACCTAGGGGTGAATGTGGATCAGATTGCAGGCGTGGAGCAGGTTGTGATCCTGCAGGAGGTCGGCGGGTGCGCCCTGGGCGGCCACGCGGTGATCCTCGCCAAAGACGCAGACGCGGCTGGCGATGGTCTGCACAATCGATAGGTCGTGGGTGGCGATGACCATGGTCTTGCCCTCCTGACGTTGCTGCTGGATGAACTCGACCAGCCAGCCCCGGCTGCGCGGGTCCAGCCCGTTGGTCGGCTCATCTAACAGCCACACCTCGGGCTGCAGGCTCAGTACGGAAGCGAGGGCGACCCGCTTTTTCTCGCCGCCCGAAAGCCGGTGTGGGGCGCGCTCGCGCAGTCCCTCGATGCGCAGCGCCTGCAGGGCCCATTCCACACGCTGCTCGACCTCACTGGGGCTGAGCCCAAGCTGCAAGGGGGCAAAGGCCACCTCGTCGAGCACCGAGGGTGAGAAAAGCTGTACGTCGGGGTCCTGAAAGACCAGCCCTACGCGGCGGCGGAAGCCAAAAGTGAACGCCTGGTTGCGGAAAGCGCGCTCGGTCAGCTCCTGACCGAAAGCGCGCACGGTACCCTGGGTGGCAAAGTACAGCCCATCCAGCAGCTTGAGCAGCGTACTCTTGCCCGAGCCGTTGGCCCCCAGGATCGCCAGGCACTCGCCGGGCTGCACCTGCAGCCACACATCGGTGAGAGCGGGCGCCTCATCCTCATAGCTAAAGTGCACCCCTGCCACGTCAAAGATCGGTTCGTTGACCAAGATTCCTCCATTTAACAGGCCAGGAAGACGATGGCGCCCACAAGCAGCGCTACAGCTGCCGCCCACGAATAGTCTCGCCACGTTATTCTGCCCGGTCGGAGCGTGTGCGCATAGCCACGAAAGCCGCGCGACTGCATGGCCAGGTAGACCTCGCCGCTCGTGTGCAGCGATTTGGCGAGCAGGGTGCCGGCGATGGCGCCCTGGATGCTTCGCTCCTGGGCCGTGCTCAGGCGCCCTACCACTCGGCTCCTGCGCGACAGGAACATGTCGTTGGTGATGCGCAAGAGCACAAAGATGTAACGATAGGTCATGCCCAGCATCAGTACCAGCGTATCGGGCACGCGCAAAACGGTCAGCGCCCGCAGCAACGCTGCCCAGGGCGTCGTCAGGATCAGGAGCAGGCCCAATGAGATCGACGTGCCGACCCGCAACAGCAGGAAGAGCACGGTCGTGGCGCCCGTGCGCGTCACGATCAGCCCCAGGGGCAGGCGCGCCAGAGGTGGGCCAGGCGTCAGGAACAGGGCCGGCAGCGCCACGAGCCCGGTAAAGAACGGCAGCGCCAGCCAGACCCGCCGGATGAAAAACCCGGCCGGCACGGCCGAGGCCCAAGCCAGGAGCAGGGTCAAGAGGTACAGGCCGGCGATCATGGCTGGGTGGCGCGACAGATTGGCGGCGATGATCAGCGCGAGGAATGACACGACCTTGACGCGCGGGTCGAGCGACTGCAGCAGCCCGTTGCGCCGGCTCATTTCCTCAGCAAAGAGCGATTGCTCCAGCCGCTCACTGACTTCGCGCAGCGATCTTTCGAGAGCGCCGCTCATTGGTCACCCTGCATACGACGCCGGCTGGTCAGGAGCGCCGTGAACAGCCAGACGAGGAGCACGGTAACCAGAATGCCGATGGCTGCCGAAAGGATATAGCCCAGGCTCGCATTTCCCAGCGCCGGCAGGTCATAATCCGGCAGGGGCGCGCCCCAGAGGGCGCTCAGATGCGCCAATCCCTTGGGGATAAAGCCCAGCCCCAGGCCCGTGAGCTCGCTGGCGCTCCATTCCCCCCAGGCGGTGCCTGGTGCAAGCAAGCCCAGCGGCGTGGCGACCACCAGCACGCCCAGGGCGACCCAGAGCCAACGCAACTTGAGCTTGCCTGCCTCGCCGGTCAGTGCCGGCGCCTGGGTGGCTTGCAGTATCTGCGGGTTGGTGCGCTGCAGATATGCGATCACGAGCACGGTCAGGATGGCCTCTACAACCGAGGCGACCAGCATATGGGGAATGACCATCGCCGGTATGGAGATAGAGAGCGGGTACGGCGCGTACAGCGGGGTGCCGTCGGCGGCCCTGAACAGCGCGGGCTGGATGCCGAACTCGATGCCGGCGAAGAACGCGCCCAGCGTCAGCCCTACATAGCCGCCCAGTGCGGCGCCCACAAGCCGGCGGCTCGAGCGCACGTCGCTGTTCCTGGCCAATGCCTGATAAATGGCGTAACTGACATAAGGGATAACCACCGCCATATTGAAGCAGTTTGCGCCGATGGCCAGGATGCCGCCATCGCCGAACAGGACGGCCTGGATGACCAGGGCCATGGAAATGGCGATGGTCGCGATTTCTGGGCCCAGCACAATGGCGGCCAGCGCTGCGCCGACCGCATGGCCAGTGGTGCCACCGGGCAGGGGCACATTGAACATCATGACGACAAAGGAAAAGGCGGCCATCAGCGCGATCAGGGGCACACTGCGTGCACTCATCGTCTCGCGTATCTTGCGGATGCCGATAATCCAGAAGGGCAGCACCAGGGCGAGCATGACAGCACAGGTCACCGGGCTGAGATAGCCATCGGGGATGTGCATACCGGTGCTGAACAGCACAACGGCGGCGGCCAGATAGTACACCTGGAACCAGCGCGGCATACGCTTGAGGAAGGAGATGGCGTCCACCTTGGGCTCCTTTCAGTTGCTGGGATTCACGGTGAGAGGTTCTCGGCGGATCCTCGCACAGAGCGACGACCCATGCTTCTGTGGCCTGCGCCTGTTGCAATTGGTTGCAATTACCATTATACGCAACTGGCAGAAGTGCGCAAACGCAGCCTTGTTCCTCTTGACAGGCTCTTCATAATGGTGTACAATTAGGTAACCCTAATTTAGGTCATCCTAACACTACAGCCGTACTTACCCATCGGGGCGCGGATCCCATCCGGGCATCGCGCTTCGCACGCGACCGGAGTGGAGCCATTCGGGGGATTGGGCGGGTTTCCTGCAGCCG
>DAOTVS010000170.1:0-17603 GCA_034436375.1 Anaerolineae bacterium
CGGGTGCAGGGCGGCAGGGTCAGGATATCACATACCAATTCCTTTGAAGGTTTGCCACCGGTGGCCGTGCGCAGCGTGAAACCCGGTCGCTGCCGACTGGACAGTCGCATGGACTACCCCTGGTTGCAGACATCGTAGGCCTGCTTGAGGGCGGCGATGGGGTCGCCCTTGGGCATAAACTCGTGGCCCACATAGTACTCATAGCCGGTCTCGGCGATGGCGCGGCAGATGCCGGCAAAGTTCAGTTCCTGCAAGTCGTCCATGTCATGACGGCCGGGGTTACCGGCGGTGTGGAAATGGCCGATCCAGCGGATGTTGTCACGGATGGTGCGGATAATATCGCCTTCCATGATCTGCATGTGATAGATGTCGTAGAGCAGCTTGACACGGGGGCTGTTCACCCGCTCACAGACGGCCACGCCCCAGGCCGTGTGATCGCACTGATAGCCAGGGTGATTGATCTTGGAGTTCAGCAGCTCCATGTTCAGGTTGACGCCCTTTTGCTCGGCATAGGGAGCCACACGCTTCAGACCGTCGGCACAGGCCTCGATGGCCTCCAGCTCGGTCATAAAGGGCTGGCGGTTGCCACTAAAGCAGATCAGCCCCGGAATGCCGTACTTGGCGGCAAGGTCGATCGACTCGATCAGCTCGGCCTCGATGCGGTCATGGTTGGCGCGCTTGTTGAGGCCGTCGGGCAGGGAATTGTGGCCGCTCATGCTGGCGATGACCAGTTTGTACTTGCGGGCCAGCTCCACGACCTGCGGAAACTCTTCGTCGCGGCCCCACAGCTCCACGGCGGCAAAGCCCATTTCAGCCACAGCGCGGAAGAGGTCTTCGAGTGTGGCCTTGGGGCCTTTGAAGATCGGGTAGCAGAGGGATTGTTTGATGCGCATGGGTCCCCATCCTTTGCATGAAAAAAGGGAAAAAAACTGCGCTCTCCAGCCATTATAGGATGTGGAGCGCCCGTCTGCAAAACGCCATAGGTACCCTCAGCGCCAAGGGGTGTGTCAGATGGCCTGCAGCACGCGCACACCATAGGGCGGCAGGGTCAGGTCGCCCGCCACCTCACTGCCAGCCAGCAGTTCGCGCGCCGCAAAGCCCAGGCGCGCCGTCTGCACTTCGGGCGAGTAGTTGAGGACAAAGATGATCTTGCGGCCCTCGCCCTCGCGCACAGCGACCTCAACCGGCGCTGGCGCGTCGACCGCGACCGGGGGCCGCACGCCCGCGTGCTCCAGGAGCCAACCTACGATCGGCGCCGTGACCGGGCCCAGCGCGCCCAGGTAGAGGGCGCCGCCCCGGCCCGCGGCGCGCCAGGTGGCCGCCGCCCGGCCGGCATAGAGGCCCTCCTCGTAGCGGGCCACGACCTCCGTCCCAGCCTCAGGCTCGATCAGTTCGAGCCAGGTGTCGGCGCTCGCCTCATCGCCGCCCCAGGCATCCTCGACGCGCACGCGCACAGCTTGGCCGGCAGGCCGCGAGTCGAACTCGCGTACGGTTGCGCCGCACAGCCCCGCCAGGAGCCCGGGGAAGGGGATATCGACCACGCGATTGTGCTCGTCCTTCTGCCCGGTGCGCACGGTCACCAGCAGGAAGCCGCCACCCTCCACAAAGCGGGTCAGGTTGGCCACCGTCTCTGGCCGCAGCACAAAGAGCGCCGGGGCGATCACCAGCTTGTAGCGAGAGAGGTCGCCCTCCGGGGCCACGAAATCGACCGGGATGTGCCGCGCCAGGAGCTCGCTGTAGATCCTGTCGGCATAGCGCCAGGGATGCCCCAGGTCGGCATGGTGAGGCTGGTTCTCCAGCGCCCAGAGCGATTCGTAGCTGAGGATAAAGGCGACCTCGGCGCGGGGCGTGGTATCGGAAAGGGCGGCGCTGAGCTGCTTCAGCTCTTGCCCCAGGCCTTTGATCTCCTCATAGACGCGCCCCGGCCGGCCATCGTGGGGCAGGATGCCATCATGGAACTGCTCCGCGCCGATCAGCCCGGCGCGCCAACGGAAGTAGATGATGGCGTCGGCGCCGTGAGCCACGCCCTGCAGGCTCATCAGGCGCGCAGCGCCTGCGGGCAGCTGCGAGTGGGGCGCCCAGAACTTGTGGCTGCACTGCTGCTCCAGCACCCAAAAGTTGCGTCCCTTGGCGCCGCGGATGCAGTCGTGCGACAGCGCGGCCGCCTGGTATTGCGGCGGCTCCAGGTAGTTATCCCACCCCATGATATCGAGCGCCCGGCCCATCTGAAAATTGTCGAGCTGGGTAAAGTGGCCGCCCAAAAAGTTGTGGGTCAGGAGTTGCCCCGGGGCCTCGCGGCGCAGGATATCGACGTGCAGTTGCTGATAGCCGGCAGTGCGATCGGCGCAGAAGCGGGCATAGTCGAGCACCAGCCCCGGGTTGTGGTGGCCGACCGTGCGGCGCGGGATGGGGATCTGCGCCCAGTCGGTGTACAGGTGGCTCCAGAAGCTGGCGCCCCAGGCGCTGTGGAGCGCCTCCAGGCTGCCGTAGCGGCGCTGCAGCCAGCGGCGAAAGGCCTCCTGGCAGCGGTCGCAGTAGCAGCGCGCACGGCCCATCACGCCAAACTCGTTATCGACCTGCCAGGCGATCACCGCCGGGTTGTCGCGGTAGTGAGCGGCCATGGCCTCCACGATGCGCCGCGTGCGCTCGCGCAGGATGGGGCTCGTGATGCAATAGTTGGCCCAGTAGCCATAGGCCGTGCGCACCCCATCCTCACCCACCGTCGTGACCTCTGGGTCCAGGTCCAGCATCCAGGCCGGGGCGGCCGTGGTGGGGGTGCCCAGCACAGTCGAGATGCCGTGCCGGTAGAGCAGGGCGATCACCTCGTCGAGCCAGCCGAAATCGTAACGGTCCGGCTCGGGCTCCATAAGCGCCCAGGCCAGCTCGGCCAGGCGCACCACGTTAAAGCCCGCCTCGGCCATGAGCCGGGCGTCGTAGCCCCAGCGCTCGCGGGGCCATTCTTCCGGGTAGTAATCTGCACCAAAGTACATGGCTTACCTCTTTATATCCAGCGGGTTGCCTGTGCGTCCTCCGTGCAGTAGGCCGACAGGACCTTGTTGATACCATGGGCGATGTTATGGCAATCATTGGCGGTCAGCCACTGATTCCGCAGCCAGATCCAGATAGCCCGGTCGTAGAGGTCATCTGCTACCGGGCAGTCGCCCCGGGCGTACTCGGCATGCCCGCCCCTGGCGAGGTAGAGCGGACACTCAAAGGGGCAGTTATCGGGGGTGGGGCCCGTCTTTTGCGTGATGGCGAACATGTGCGAGTACTGGTGCCAGTCGGGCCCGGCCTCTGCGCCCCGCATATGACACTGGATGCCTTCTGCATTGAGGGCGCTCACGATCTTGTGGCCCAACTCGAAGGTCTCTGGGAAGAAGCAGATTGTATAGCCGATCTCTCCGGCCACGTCATACATCTTGCGCGGTGTGATCTCCTTGAAGGTCTTGAGCTCTTGCAGTATCTGCATCTTGGCGGTGTGGAACCGATTCACGACGCCGGGCAGCTTGGCAAGCTGGTAAATGTCGACGGCCGCCTCCAGCTCCGAAAGGCGATAGTTGGTGCCGGGAAAGAGCTCGCCGGGGTAACGAGGCGGTGCAAAGCGTTTGGGCCGCCACAACCCGCCGGCTTCGGCCAAGCCCGCCGCCCGCTCCCACAGCCGCTGATCGTGGGTCAGCACGAGCCCGCCCTCGCCGGCCCCAATGATCTTGTAGCAGGAGATGCTAAAGCAGCCCAGATCGCCAATCGTACCGACGTAGCGCCCCTTGTACCGGGCGCCCGGGGACTGGGCGCAATCCTCGATCACCTTGAGGTTGTGCTTGCGCGCAATCGCCATGATGGGGTCCATGTCGCAGACCGTGCCCCAGACGTGCGTGGGCGCAATGGCCACCGTGCGCGGAGTGATCAGGGCCTCTATCTTGGCCGGATCCATCGAGAGCGACTGATCCACGTCACAGAAGACGGGGATACCCTTCGCCATCACCACCTCTGACGCTGTGGCGAAGAAACCGATGGCCGGGCAGATCACCTCTGTGCCCGGCCCGACGCCGGCCGCCACAAAGGCGCTATGCAGGGCGGCCGTTCCCGAAGTGACGCCGAGGGCATACTCGATCCCAAAGATCTTGCGAGCCTGCTCCTCAAAGGTATCAACCTTTGTCTGCGGCAGCCCCGACCCATAGTGGGCCAGTGTGAGCTCGGGGGTCAGATCATCCTCCGAGATGACCTCTCGCATCCGGGCCCGGGCGGCCTCGGAGAAGCCGAACCTCTCAGCGATAGACAGGAACTCGTCTATCCCGTGTCTCGGCCTCGGCTGCCCTTCAAACTGGGCAACAGCCTTGGGCCCGCCTTCTATGGCCAGTTTTTCCGAAAGACTGGATTGCGACATGCTCAGAGTCCTTTCTTACCATTTGTCAGCCCTCCCTCATGCCGGTGAGGGCAATGCCGCGCACAAAATACCGCTGCGCCAGTAGGAAGACGAGCAGCATGGGCGCCGTGGCGATGGTGACGCCGGCCATGAGCGGCCCCCAATCGGTCGTGAAGCGCTGCCGGAAGACCATCAACCCAAGCTGGATGGTGCGGTAGCGGTCATCGGTGGTGATGACCAGGGGCCAGAGGAAATCATTCCAGTAGCCCTGGAAAGTAAAGATGCTGAGCGCGGCCAGGGCAGGCCGGGCCAGGGGCATGACGATGCGGGCAAAGATGCCCACATCGCCGCAGCCATCAATGCGGGCGGCATCCAGCAACTCATCCGGAACAGTGCTGAAGAACTGGCGCAACAGGAACACGCCAAAAGCGCCGCCCGCGCCGGGGATGATCAGGCCGGCATAGCTGTTCAGCCAACCCCTGCCGCCCTGTCCGAGCCAGTTGTTGCCGCCAGCAAAGGGTATGCTCTTGACGACCAGGAAGGAGGGGATGAGGCTGACGATGCCCGGGATCATCTGCGAGCCCAGCACCAGCCAGAAGATGGCCTCGCGCCCCTTGAAATAGAGCTTGGAGAAGGCATAGGCCGCCATGGCGCAGATGAGAAGCGTCAGGAGCGTGCCGCAGACGGCCACCACAGCGCTGTTGCCGAAATACTGCGAGAAGCGGGCGGCCTGCCAGGCCCGGGCATAGTTGGAGAAGAACCAGTGGCTGGGAATCAGGCGCGGCGGGAAGAGGAAGAGCTCGTTCTGCGCCTTGACCGACGAGGAGACCATCCACAGGAAGGGAAAGACCATCACCACCGAGAGGGTCGCGACCAGGATGTGTAGAAGGAAGGTACAGACTGAGCGCAAGACGATGATATTCTTATTCCTCTTGGGCAAGATCCTTCCGGCTGCTGGGTGTAGTTCAGCCTTCACGGTTACCTCCCAGGACACGATTATTGAGCAATGAGATGGCAAAGATCACCACAAACAACAGGAAGGACATGGCTGAAGCATAGCCGAAGCGGAAAAAGCGGAAAGCATTGAGCCAGATCTCGAGGGTCACGGAGATGGTCGTGTTGAGCGGCCCACCATTGGTCATGATGAACATCTGTGAGAAGACCTGCAGATTGGAGATACAGCTCATGACCACCACAAAGAACGTAACGGGCTGCAGTTGGGGCAGCGTGATATACCAGAACTGCTGCCAGCCGGAAGCTCCGTCGATGCGCGCTGCATCGTAGAGGCCTGCCGGGATGCCCTGCAGGCCGGCCAGGTAGATCACCATGGTCCAGCCGACACCGCCCCAGACGGCCATGACGATGATGGAGGGCATGGCCAGGCGGGGGTCGCCCAGAAAGGATTGGTTGGGCAGGCCCAGGCCCTTGAGCAGGAGGTTGAGCAGGCCCGTCTGGCTGTTATAGATCCAGAGCCAGATCATGGCGGCGGCGACGGCGGAGGTGATGACCGGCAGATAGAAGAACGAGCGCCAGAGGGCCTTGATACGGAGAACGCGGGCGTTGACGAGCAGCGCCAGGGCCAGGCCGATGGAGGCTTCGAGCGCCAGCTCGCCGACGGTGTAGTAGAGGGTATTGCCGACCGATACCCAAAAGAGGCGGCTGGCGGCCTCACTGCCGAAGAGGATATTGCCATAGTTGGCCGCGCCGACCCACACCGGACGGCTGAGCCCATCATAGTTGGTGAAGCTGAGCACCAGCGAGGCCAGGACGGGGCCGATGCGAAATACGACGAACAGGAGCAGAAAAGGCGCCAGGAAGAGCAGGGCCATAAGGCCTGAGCTTTTTCGTGGCGTTGCCCGCAGCGTAAAAGCTCTCATGGTGGAGATCACCCCCTACCCGTGATCAATGTCGTCGTGGCGATTTGCGCCCGTCTCCATGATGTGGGAGGACAAACGGCTAAAGCCGTCACTACGACACCAGGCCAATATCGTAGTGGCGGCTTCAGCCGCTCGTCTCCGCCTGGCGCCAGGGGAGGCGAACGGCTGAAGCCATCACGACAACACTATGCGACAGCATTACCGGGCCTACACGGGAACGTTACCGTCACGAGCCCTTGAGGTTGCGGTCGATAATCTGCTGGCCCTCCTGTGCGGCCTGGGCCAGAGCATCTTTGGGCGTGGCCTTGCCATACAGCGCCTTCTGGCAGGCCTCGTCAACCCGCGCCAGCACCTCCAGGGTAAAGGGCACCGGGGGCGTAGTATGGGCGCCTGGGGCAGCCATGACATCCTCGATGAGGATCTTGTACAGCGGGGTGATGTGCTTGGCCGTCGCGGTGATGGATCTGCGCGGCGGGCAGCCGCCCATCGCCTCCTGATAGCCGCGGAAGTTGTCGTCGTCCAGCACCAGGGCATCGAGCAGCGTCCATGCCTGCTGCGCGCGTGGCCCCTTGGTCAAGATGTAGCAGTTGGCATACCACAGCGAGGCCTTTACTTTCTGGGTCATGACAGCGACCCCGGTGCTATCCATGAGCTCGGGAGCGTATTTCTGGACGTTCTGCAGTTGGCCATAGTTGTCAAAGCCCATGGCCACCAGCCCCTGGGTCATGGCCGACATATCGCCGGTAGCCTGCATGCCCTCGACCGGGCAGACCTTGTCTTCGACGACCAACCTGGTCCAGAACTCCAGGGCCTCCAGGGCCTCCGGAGAGTCGTAAGCGACCTTGTCAGCGGCGTCGTTCAGGATAGCCCCACCGTTCTGCCAGAGGAATTGCACATAGGTCTGGAAGCAAAACTGGCCCGTGTTGGCAAACCAGCCAGCGCGCTTGAAGGTGCCTCCTTCGCTCTGGGTCATCGCCTTGGCCGCGGCGCGGAATTCATCCCAGCTGCCTGCGGGGGCTTTCTCTGGGTCCAGCCCAGCTTCCTTCATGAAATCCTTGCGATAGAAGAGGGCGCGGTTATCCAGCACATAGGGCAGGGCGACCAACTTGCCATCCGAAGTAGCGCCCTCCTTGATCGCCTTCTCGTAAAAGTCGGCGACCTTCTCGGGAGCACCCGCGGTGGCGGAGACGAACTCGTCCAGTTCGGCAACAATACCCTTGACCTTATACTTGGGTCCGAACTCCACAAAGTCGGCCTGGAACAGGTCGGGAGCCAGGCCGCCGGCAAAGGCGGTCATGACTTTGGCATCGAGTTGCCCCCAGTCGGTATAGTCGGCGGTCACCGTCCAACCGGGGTGCTGCTCCTGGAACTTGGGGATCGTAGTCTCGTCGATCAGTTTGCGGGCATCCTCGTTCCAGTCGACCAACAACAGGCTGAGCTGGACGGGCTGCGAGGGCGCTGCCGTCGGGGCAGACGTCGCCTCTGCGGGGGCAGCGGTCAGGCTTTCCCCCGCATGGGTCGCTTCCGCCTGAGGCGCCTGGGTAGGTTGGGCCTGGGGGGCGCAGGCAGCCAGGAGTACGGTCGTGGTCACAGCAGAGAACTGGAGGAACTGGCGCCGGTTGAGGACCTTCTTTTCCATCGCTCTTGCCTCCTGCAGGTGAAGAAGCCTTTGGACCTGACAGGTATTCCGAAACCTGCCAGGTCCCACGTTTCGGGCATTTGTCGACCGAGACACGATGTGGTACAGTCTCGCCAAGGATACGTGGAGCACGAATCCGATAAGATCACTATAGCACAGAAGTGGTCCGGTTTGGGGCTTTTCCGGCCGTTACGCGGTCGCGAGGTGGACATAGAATGGCCATCCGGGGTGAGCCTGCTGCTTCTTTCTTTGTCGATGAACTGCACCGTGCGTTGCTCCATCTCTACCATCCGGCGGAGCTGCGCCGCAGCCCCCTGGTGGAGATGTTGGGGGCCAGCCGGCGCGAGGACCCAACCGCGGCGTTGCGCACGCTGCTGACCGAAGCGATTCGGGCGCTCAGGCCCCCGGCCAACGTGCCGCCGCAGGCCAATGCCTGGCGCCTGTACCACATCCTGTCTCAGCGCTATGTGGAGAACTTTGCGCCGGGCGATATCGCCGCCAGCCTGGCGGTCAGCGAGCGGCAGCTGCGGCGCTTGCACGCCATGGCGCTCCAGGCCCTGGCCGACTACCTCTGGGCCGCCCACGATCTGGGCGCAAGCCCGGCTCAAGAGCAGGGCACCCTCCCCACGGCCTCCATAGAGACCGCAGATGACCCCGAAGCACAGACCCATGCCGAAGCCGAGGAGTTGGCATGGCTCAAGCGCTCCTGCCCCAGCGAAACGACCGCCGCGGAAGAGGTGATCCAATCAGCGCTGGCGGTAGCGGAGCCCCTGGCCCGGGCCCTCCAGGTCCGCCTGGAATGGTCGGTGCCAGACGAGGTGCCCCGCCTGGCCGTGCAGCTGACGGCTTTCCGGCATGCGCTGCTGAGCATCCTCACCGCCGCCATCCGCAGCAGCCGGGGTGGCTCGATCCGCATCACCGCCGAAGCGCACTTGCCGCAGGTGTGGGTCTGCGTACAGGCCCGGGCCGGCTCGCGGGCGGCGCTGTTGGAGCTGACTGCCGACACATCGGAGAGCCTGAAGATTGCCCGTGAGCTGGCAGCGCTCTGCGGCGGCCGGTTGGAGATGGGCGCAGGCGTAGCCAATGCGGCCACCGTGCGACTGATCCTGCCGGCTGCTGCGCAGTTGCCGGTGCTGGTGATCGACGATAACCGTGATGCGCTGCAGCTCTACGAGCGTTACCTCACGGATACACGCTACCGCTTTGTCGGCGTCTCCGATCCCCGAAATGCACTGGCCACAGCTGCAGAGCTTGGGCCGCAGGTAATCGTGCTCGACCTTATGTTGCCCCAAGTCGACGGCTGGGAGCTCTTGGGCCGATTACGCGCCCATCCCCGCACGCGGCATATCCCCATCATTATCTGCTCGATCCTGCCCCAGGAGGACCTGGCGCTGGCCTTGGGCGCAGCGATGCTGCTGCGCAAACCGGTCAACCAGCAGACTTTTGTGGCGGCGCTGGATTCCCAGCTTGCCCCGGCGTCCCCAGAATCCCGATAAGCGCCTGGATGCAAGTCAATAGTTGCGGCAACGACAGCCCGCCACCATGGGTGAGCCCCAGGGCGCGGCTGACAATCGGCTGGCCTGCCGGGTCCAGCGCCGAGGTTACGATCACCGGGATGTCGCGCAGGGCAGGGTCGCTACGGCGCGCCTCCAGCAGGTGAAAGCCGTCCATCTCGGGCATCACCAGGTCCAGGAGCACCGCAGCGGGGCGCTCGCGGCGCATGATCTCCATCGCCTGCACCCCGTCGGCGGCGCGCAGCACGCGGTAGCCGCGCCCCGAAGTGACCAGGATGCGCTGGAAGAGCTGCAACGCCTCGGGCTCGTCATCGACAATGAGCACCGTCTTACCCCGCATGGGCAGGTGGTCGAGGGCGCCCAGCAACTGCTCGTGCGAGATGGGTTTGACCAGGTAATCGGCAATGCCCAAATGATCGGTTGCCTCACGGATATCGGGAATGGAGCAGATGATGGCCGGCGTGCCGTAGGGCAGGGCCGTAGCATGGTCGAGCTCCTGCAGGGCCTGGCTGACCGAAGGATCGTTGACCAGGAGCGCCTGCGCCGGGGTGCGGCTTAGCTCCTGGAAAGCCTCCGGCAGCGAGGCGACTGGTGCGATCTCCACATCGTCCAGGTAGCGGCTCACGAGCCGTTGCAACGTATCGCCCTGCTCCAGCACCACCAGCCTTGGGCGCAGCACAGGGTGGGGGCCCACTGCCCTTTGGCGGATGTGCTCCCCATAGTGCCATTGGGGGCTCAGCCAGCGCGCGGCGCCTCCGGGGATGGGGGCCGGCGGGTCGATGGGTAGCCGGAAGGTAAAGGTGGTGCCGGCGCCCCTGGCGCTCTCCAGGTCCATATGCCCCCCGTGCAGCTCCACAAAGGCCTTGCTGATGGCCAGACCCAGGCCCGAGCCGGCATGCAGGCGGCGGATCGAGCCGTCGAGCTGCTGGAAGGGCTGGAACAGGCGGTCCTTATCCTTGGCGGCGATGCCGGGGCCCGTATCGGTTACACTGACCGCCAGTGTGTTCCCCTCCTGCCAGGCCCGCAAGCGCACGCCGCCCTGCTCGGTAAAACGCCCGGCGTTGGAGAGGAGGTTCAGTAGCACCTCACGGATGCGCGTGCGGTCGCAAAAGAGGGAGGGCAGGCCCGGCGCCGCTTCGACCTGCAGGTAGAGGCCTTTGGATTCGTAGAGGGGCCGCACCGCCGTCACTGCTTCCTCGATGATCTCGGGCAGGCCAACCCGTTCCTTGGTGAGGGCCATGCGGCCGGCCTCGATCTGGCTCAAGTCCAGGACGTCATCGATCAGGGCGGAAAGGTGCTGGCTGTTGCGCAGGATGACCGTCAGGTCGGCGAGCAGGGCATCGGGAATGCCGGCACCATAGATTTGGGGTGCCTTGATGATCATCTCGCTGAACCCGATGACCATGTTCAGGGGCGTGCGCAGCTCGTGGCTCACATTGGCCACAAACTCTTCCTTGGCGCGACGGGCCTCCTCGGCCGCCTGGCGCAGGGCCTGCGTGAGCCGATTGAGGCGCGTGAGCTGCAGGTTGGCCTCGGCCAGGTCGGCCAGGCTCTGCTTGAGCTGCACCTGGTAATCGCGCGCCTGCTCCAGCAGGGTGCGCGAGCGCTCATAGCTGGACCAAGACCACTGCAGGGTCGTGAGCAAAGGACGCAGGGTGAGCCAGATGAGCCCCACCGTGCCCCAGAGCTCGACCAGGGCTACCTCGCGCAGGATCGGTGCCCCCGGCAGGGCGAACAGGAGCAGGCTGCCGGCTGCTACCGTGAGGAGCCCCCCGGCCCGGCCGGCAAAGAGAGCCGCCAGTCCGGCGGGCAGCGCCAGCAGGCAGAGAAGGGCGGGTTCCTGTTGCCAGACGGCGAGGGCCAGAATCGCGCCCACGCAGCCGAGGACGAGGGCCCAGGCTGCGCCCAGGTAGCTGATACGGCGCAGTTGGCCGATCGCCAGGGGCAGCAGCAAGAGGACTATCGCGGGCAAGCCCGCGTGCAAGGGGTTCTCGAACTGCTCGGCGGTCAGGATCAGGATGGCCCCGGCCAGGTAGAGGGCGGGCGCGGTGAGGCCGATCGTCTCATCCTGCAGGTGGCGCAGGGTCGGCTGCATCTCGGCGGCCGGTGAGTTGGTGGCCATATCGTCCGTTCCATATCAAGTTTGGATGGGCTTGTCCTTGGCTTTTGATGGCTTTGCCGCTTTTCGTCTGGCAGGTTTGTCCGAATCAGTTCGATCAGAGAGCGTAGGGCTTTGTTGACTGTCCGGGAATCTGGGAAATACTCCCGTACGTCCGGTTCCAGCATCACAGCGCCATCTTCGAGCGTGAAGTATTGGACACTGACCGCCCCATCTGCTTCATGGATCTTGACCGTGTGCTTCTGCCGGTAAGCCTCGTGATATTCGCACACCTTTCTTGCCCGAGAGGTCGTACTCGGGCTGCATGTCATCGTGCGCGTCTGGTTCACATGGTATCTTCTTCATAGCTTCTTGGCTCTGCTTGGGTTGCCTTGCGACAACTGATAATGCGGATAGTCAGGGTGCCATCACTTTCCTCGTGTTCTGGGAGAGGGGGTGCCGGATGGCATGGAAGCGGGCCCCTCAGAGTTTAAGGGCTTCCCATGCCATCCGGCACCCCCTCACTACCAACCAGAGTGCGCCGTGCAATCCACGACTGCGCTCTTGCACCTGACGAGCCCTCGTCAGGCAGATGCCAACCCGCCCACAAACGAATCGAGCAATACGCGCTGCGCTTCCTGGGGTAGATCGATCAGAAGGAAGTAATCAGCGGGATAGAGATAATCCTCGCCGCTCTCATCGATGACGCGCAGGTCACCCTCGCGTTCGGCTTCGTCATCCGCAAGCACCCGATAGGTCTTATGTAACTCGAGTGAGGCTGGGTATTGCGAGTTGTTGATGCAGATCGCAAAACGTGCTCTCATAGGTCTCCTCGATCCAGATAGCGCTTACGTTTGATCTCTTTCCTGCCGATGCCATGCGCTTCATACCAGTGTAGCTCTGCTTGGCGTATAACCCCGCTACGGAGACGAATCGTAGCAATACCCTTCAGCTTGCGCCAGCGGCCCTGACCATACTGCTTCTGCAATCGGACTATATCTCGGATCGAGCTTCCGACTGCGATCACCTCGATGTCAGTTATCTCACTAAGGATCACGAAGGGTGGTTCCATACGCGGCATTCATGTTGGCGACATTGGGATGGGCTGCCAACCCTATCCAGGCCAAGCGAACCATTGCATCTGGCTATCTGGAATCTCACTGTCTATTGCCATTATACCGTACATACTCTTGTGCAGCAAGCTCTTACTTCATCCACTCTGGCAGGCGGGCGATGATCTCCTTCGCCTCCAGTTCCTCCGCCACGTGGCAATTAAAGAGCAAGCCCTCCGGTCGCAGCTCCTGCAACAGCGTGGGGATCTCGTGTGGCCAGGTGGGCGCAAGCTGGATGCTCTTGCCCGCGGCCTGGATGCGCTTGAGCATGGGGATCCACTGCAGGAGCGAGCGGTGACCGTCGCCCGGCACCCACTGGATAGCCTGGATTTCCTTGATCTCCAGCAGCAGGTCCAGGTGCGGCAGGCACTCAGGTCCATCCAGGTGATAGACGCAATGGTCCAGCGCCCGCGCCTCGGCGGCCAGGTGGGGCATGATAAACTCTTCCGCGATGCGCGGCGAGACAAAGGCCAGGTAATCGCACTGGATGATGCTGGTGCGGCCAGAGCCCCAGATCTTGGCCCAGTCGGAGGTGGAGCCGCCCGCCTTATCGGGCTCCAGGATCTCGAAATAAAGGTCATAGGCCTGCATACAGGCAGTGAGTATCCGATCCAGGGCCGCCTTGACCTCGGCGGGGTGATCGTAGAAATCCATGGCCAGGGGCGCCTGGCCGCGCAGGGCGGCGAGGCCATCGGCGTTGGAGTGGGTATCAGGCATGCCCATGAGCCAGCGCCCCTGCGCTGCCTCCTTGCCCCGACGCATGAACTCGAGCTGCAGCTGGAGCCAGCGGTTGCTGGGGTCGAGGGTCAGGTCGGGGGCATGGTCCCAATCTTCGATGATGGGCGCCACCCAGGTCGTCTCGGGGCTGTTGAAGGTGGGCTGGGCACCGAAGAAGCAGGCAAAAAGGTCCGGCCCCAGGTTGCCGCTAAAGACGGGCAACGCCTCGCCGCCAAAATAGGTGCGGCGCATGCCCTCGGCCTGTGCGGCGACGCGGTAATCGAGGTTGGTCCAGTATTCCTCCCAGGTTGCGGGCATGGGCGGCACGGGGATGTGCTCCACCTGCCACCACTGCTCGGCGCGCGGGGCGGTAATCTGGATGCAGGGGCGGTCGATGATCTCCTGGTGCCACCAGGCCTCCAGGCGCTGCATGGCTTGCTCGGCGTCGGGTTTCCAGAGCATAGAGTTCTCCTTTAGCGATAGAGTTTGTGGCCGCGACAAGTATAGAACATCCAGCACAAAGGCACAAAGAGACCAGGTTTGCCGGGTGGCGGCGACCGGCTCTCTCGCTTCGCGCCATCCCCGGTAGGGACCCTTGGGGGGATTGGAGGTCGTCGTGATCGGCGGCCACTATGACAACTCACCAGCCATTCTAGTGGCACGGGATATGCTTCCCCTGGGCAACAATACTGTCATCATTCCAGCGCCATCGGATAAGGCTGCCACACCGGTTTCTCTGCTGAGAACGATTGGCAAAACCTGCCGGCTGGCTTGTTTTGGCGCTGCGCAACCGCCCAGCGAAGCAGGTTGCCCGGCGTTTGCCCGAGACCGGGCTCGACTTGGACCAGAAGACTGGTCTGTGTAGTACCAGACCCTATCGACAGCAAAGTGGAGGCAACTCATGCAAAATATGCAGCAAGAGACCCCGGAAGCCACGGCGGACTCCCGCTACCATGCCAGGAACATCCGCCAGATGCTGCAGGATACCCTGAGCCACGCCCGCGAGGACGAGGCGCGGGTCGATGACCCCAAAGCGCTGGCGCTCTTTGAGACCACGGCGGAGGTCCTGCAGGGCCTGATCACGGCCTATGACCACTATGAGCAGAAGAGTGAGCCGGCCTGGCAGTAGGCGTGTTTACCAGCAGCAATATCCTCCATCCACCACCATATCGTGGCCGGTCATCATATCCGAGCACTCGGCGGCCAGGTAGACCACGGCGCCCTGGAGATCGGTGACCTCTCCCATCCTGCCCATGGGGATCAGGCGCAGCCACTCGGGCTCCATGGCCTGGCCCTCGGGCGTGGCCAGGAGCTGGTCAACGAGCAGGGTGCGGGTGTAGCCAGGGCTGATCGAGTTGACGCGCACGCCGCGCGGGGCCCACTCGGCAGCGAGGCTGCGGGTGAGGTGAATGACGCCGGCCTTGCTGGCGTTATAGGCCACCTGACGCTGGGGCGTGTTGACGATATGCCCCGACATGGAAGCGGTGTTGATGATCTTGCCGTAACCGGCTTGCAGCATCACCCGGCCCTCGGCCTGGGCGCAGAGCATCACGCCCGTCAGGTTCAGGCCAACGACGCGGTTCCACTGCTCTTCGGTCATCTCTTCCGCCGCCGCCCACAGGCCGATGCCGGCGTTATTGACGCCGATGGTCAGCTTGCCCCAGCGCTTGAGCACGGCCTGCACCATGGCCTGCACCTGGTCGGCTTTGGTCACATCGGCCTCGATGGCGAACGCATCGATGCCCTTGCTCTTGAGCTCAGCGGCGACGGCCTCGGCATAATCGCGCTTGATATCCACCACCGCCACCGCCGCGCCGGCCTCACCCAGAGCGTGGGCATAGGCGCGGCCGATGCCCTGCCCCCCGCCCGTCACCAGCGCCGTGCGGCCGTCGAGCCGGAAGCGGTCGAGGATGGGCCTGACTTGCATGACTTGATCGGTCATGAGTAACCTCCTGAGGGAATTCATACGTGATACGTGAGGCTCCCACGGGACATCATAAGTAAACCGCAATAAGTAAGGTCGCCATGGCAAAGTTTCTACAGCTCTTCGCGATATTCGTCTGGTGAGACTTGGCATCGAGCGTGCTCAAGAGGATAACCTTACTTGTTACGGTTTACTTATGATGTCCCCATACTACGCATCACATTACGGTTGCAGTGGATAACCCGTCCATTGTTCAATCAGCTCGCTCAGCCGCAGCAGGCGCGAGTACTCGGCATCGGTGGGGATATTGTCGCCGGTGCCGAGGATGAAATGGTCGCCGGGCGCGGCCTCGCGCAGCACCTGCGCCAGGTGGGCCTCGAATTCGGCCTCTGGCGTAAAGGCCGAGAGCATGTTGGAGGCGATGCCGCCCCAGATAGTGATGCGGCCCCCCCAGGCAGCCCGCGCCCGCGCCACGCCGACACGGGTCATGGGCGGGGTGGTAAAGGCCTCGGCCATGTCAAAGCCCGATTCGCCGATGATCTCGAGCAGGTGCTCGTGATGTCCATCGGTGTGGGTGCAAAAGACCTTGCCGGCGGCGTGCAGGCGCTCGGCAAAGGCCTGGAAGCGCGGCAGGAAAAAGCGCCGGTAGATGGGCAGGGGGGTGAGCTGGTCGTCAAAATTGCCGTCGTACTCGACAATCAGCGCAGGCGAAGCGGCGGAAACCTCCTGGACCTCCTCATCCAGCTCGATGAGGGCTGCCAGCAACTTTTGCACCTCGTCGGGATGGTCAGCCAGCTGGTAGTAAAAGCCCTCATAATCGGTAAACTGGCGCATCAGGCGATGCGCGGGCGACGTGCCGACCATGGCCAGGGTGATGCCGTCCTCGCCGATGGCGGCGTCGGCGGCCGCAAACTCGTCATAGGTGGGCACGACCCGGGTGTGCTCCACGGCATAGATGGCGGGGCCGTAATCGGCGGGCTCCTGTACAAAGGGCTTGGTGATACGCCCGGCGACATCCATGGCCGCCAACTCCGGCGTGATACGCCGCTCCTCACTGATCGTGCCCACGGGGGTGATCCATTCCGTGCGGGTGAATTCCCCCTGGGTCTCTATGCGCACTTCGACGCCCTCCATCTCCTCCCGAAAGACCGGCTCGCGGCCTTTGAGCCCCCAACCGAGGCGGCGGGCGCAATCGTGGATGCCCAGGCCCTGCCATTCGGCCGGCAGGCGGCCCTCAGCGCGGGCAGCATTGAACCACAGCTCCCAGCGCGGCGCCCAGGCGATACGGTCCACGGGCTCGCCGCGCAGGGTAGCCAGGATGCGTTGGCGGACGCTCATCATCACAGACGTCCCTCCTCAGTGGACATTGGTGGAGACACGGAGAGCGCGAAGATCATGGAAGGAATGTAATGCAAAAGTGGAGGGGCGTCAAAAAGAGTTCCTTCTTCGGCTTGCCAGGTCACGCCTGCCGATGCATAATCAAGCCAGCGCATCGATCCCAGGCATGAAAAGGAGGAACGCCATGCCCCTCAGTGAAACGGCTCAGCGGATCGTCCGCTACCTGGGTGGCCGCCCGGGTGAGGAGCGGGGCTGCTACGAGGAGCCGATCCGCCGGGATCTCGACCTGACGGCGGAGAATTACCAGGCCGCCATTGACGAGCTGACGGACTATGGGCTGGTGGGCCCCGCCCTGACCGGCGACACTGATGGTTGCGTGGCCCTGACGGAGGAGGGGCGGATGGTGTTGAACACCGGCTTCGACCCTGACCGGCTCCCCCTTACGCCAGCCGCCCTGGCCCGCAACACGATTGTCGCGACCAGTTGGGCGGTAGACCGGGTGGTGAGCGGGCAGGAGTTGCCGCCGGAGCGTGGAGCACTGGCGGCTGAGATCGCCCGCGCCGTGCGAGGCCTCTTGCCGCTGGTGGAGGAATGCATGACGCCTGGCGCGATGGAGGCTATCCGCGGGGCGGCGGAGGCGCTGATCGCGGAGGTGCACCAGCCCGAGCCCCGGGCCATCGTGATCCGCCGCGCGCTGCGGGTGATGGGCTTTCCCGAAGGGGCGTTGAATTTCAACACGCCCATCGTCTCGGCGCTGCCGGGACTGGCTGAAGCCATTGATGTTTTGCTGTCATAGGTAAGCATCGCACCCATTGCGCACGATGGCTCGCTTTCACTCCGCCATCGTGCGCGTCCGCTGCATCTCTGACGAAAATGCAGTATAATAGAGCCTCAATCTAGCACTACAGCCGTACTTACCCATCGGGGCGCAGATCCCATCCGGGCATCGCGCTTCGCACGCGACCGGAGTGGAGCCATTCTGGGGGATTTGGCGGGTTGCCTGCAGCCGGGCCGCCCGTTG
>DAOTVS010000171.1:0-36006 GCA_034436375.1 Anaerolineae bacterium
AATGACGATGTTCAGGATGAGCCACACACGCCGGGGAGGCGCCTCTTCGCCGGCCAGGACTGTCTGCACCCGGGCCCGCTCGACGGTGCATACCAACCCGGCGTATTCCGCGCTGGCCTGCACAGGCACCTCGGTTCGCAGCGGCGTGGGGGTCAGCGTGGCGGCTGCGGTTGGCGCTGCCGAGGGTGAGGGGGCCGCTGTGACTGCAGACGGCGTAGTGGGCGCCCGGCAGCCTGCGCAGCCTGCCAGCATGAGCGCGGCTATAAGGAGCAGAGGGTCAAGGCGCCACATGCTCACCATCCTCTTTCTTCCGCCTACAGGCTACGGTTGCTGCGCTACGCTGTGCGGACTGTTTCCTGCAGCTCGAGCGGAAGCTCGGGCAGGATATCCTCAATCTCGCCGGGGCTGATAGCCTCCTTGAGCGCCGTGAAAACGCTCCGCGTGACGTGCTCGGCTTGCTCGGGCTTCTCCAGGTCCAGCTCGCTCTGCACGCGGCCCACCAAGCTCTGCCAACTCATCTTCTGAGGCGTATGGCCAGGCTCCCCCAAGCGCCCCATGACGAGGTCCCTATACTCCTTGGGCAACTGGCTGGCCATGTCATGGGCCTCCTTTGGCGAAAGCGTGTCGGCCAGCGCCAGGAGGACCACACGTGTCGCCTGGTCTGCCTCTTGCATGTCCGTGATGCCTATCAGAGACATCACTCTGCGCAACATGGTTTCTCGATCCATTTTGTTCCTCCTGCCAGACTGAGGGCAAAGCGGAACCCGCATTCCGACAGGGATGCGCACGTGGCTGTCGCTTTGCCTCGGCATGATCATCGTGTTGATTATGCCCAGCGGCCTTCCATCAGAGGCTCCAACAGTGAGATACCTTCGGAGGCCGCCTTTGTCTCTTCCTTGTGCAGCATCTGCAGGGCCTTTCTCTGGGCCCAGTTCTGAATGTTCGGCTCCAGTTTGACGCCCAGTTCCTGCTCAGCATCGAGACCGGCAGCCAGCAGGAAGACCCGGGTATATGGATAATCCAGAAAGTCGCTCGGCTCAACAGGGGCCCGATCATCGCGGAAACGGCTCTGCAGCCTTGGCGGGTAAGTGGGGCGCCTATCGACCTTAATCTCGGCGGGCGCGGCCGGGGCCAGTACTGAGATCAGATAGTTGCCCCGGGGTGCGATCTTCAGTGCCTGCTGCACCTCGCCGGGCTGCTCTGGCTTGTCCAGCACATAGGCCAGGTGAGTATCGGCGCCGTGTTTCACGATCGTATAGCGCCCCTCGCCCGCTGCTCGCACCCATGGCCGGGCGCGCTGCCCCGGGGCCAAGGCAGCCATTGCTTCTTCTTGCAGGCTGTCAAGGGCGACCCGGGGGTCTGGATGGACCTCTTGAGCGAAGGCCCAGGCTCGTTCCTCGGGGGCGGCACTCCCAGGCACAAGAACTGGAAAGAGGCCGCGAGGCACGGCAAAGATCCGGCTCTTGTGCTGTTCCCGTTCATCGGGAAGCAACATGAAGTAGATGGCCTGCAGATCATCCGCGCCCTGTGCATGGGCCACGGTGCTCTTGGGCTGGTAGAGGAAGAGGATATTGCCACGCTCAAGGACCTGGATCTGGGGGTATGGTTGCCCAGTCGCCATAGCAAACCTCCACACGTGGCTTGCGCCGCACGGCGCCGTTGCGGCGCAGCCTGCTCAACTGATGCGAGCAAGGGGCGTGCCATAGAGGGCGGTAAGCAGGCTGCTGGCAAGAGATCATCTGCCAGGTGGCGCAAAGCGGTCAGCCGTTGACTGGGTCTGTATGGGGCTTGACATCGAGAGTATAATCAAAGGTGGAAAGATGCGACTATTGTGTGGAGTGAGCGCGCCCCCTACCACTGTTATCCGGGTGGTCAGGGGGTGTTTGCTATGAGAGGCGAATGATGGCTACGATTGTGAACCTCGTGCAGCTCCTGGAAAAGGGCGCGGCGCGCCTGTCCGCGGCGGCAATAGAGGCGCGGCGGGCAGGCGATTATGCCCGATCGGAGGGGCTGCGGGGCGAGGCAGATGCCTTTTTGCTGCTGGCGGTGGAGTTGCAAGAGCGCGAGGACGCCGCCTCGTTGTTGGATGCCCTGTATGGCATGGAGCAGGCTGCCATCTGGACAGCGCGCCTGGACGAACAAAAGGCGGCTGAGCTCGATACGCAAGGCGACCGGGCCGCAAGCCGCTACCATGCCAAGAGCGCCCGGTATTCTCATGGGCTGATCCGGGGCTATCAGCAGGCGCGGCTGCTCTTGTGCAGCGCCTGCGAATCGTGATCCCTTCGTGCCTCCTTCGCGTTCTTTGCGCTCTTGGCGGTGTGAATCTGTAACCCCGTTTTCAGATCAGCGCACGGATGGTGGCGATGGCGCCGGGCAGGGTGAGGTGGATGCCGTCGGGCAGCACGGTGAGGGGTTGGATATCCCTCTCGCGGGCGTCGCAGAGAAAAGCCTGCCGGATGGTGCGCCCGGGCAGGGCGACGACGGCCGGCTCGGGCGCGGCCGACGCGGCTTCCAGGCGAATGATGATGCCCTGGCCGCGTGAGGCGGGCTTGACGGCGCGCACGGCCACGCGGGGGGTGCCGGTTACGGCGACGCTCGCCGCCAGTTCGCGCAGGGCGCGGGTTTCGGCCGTATCCCACGGGCTGGCAGCCGCCCTCTCGGCCCACTGTGGCAGCGCATTGGCCTGCCAGTCGCCGGCCCCGGTGAAGAGAAGCGCGCACTCGAAGGTATGCTCGCGGCGCTCGTGGCCGGTAGCCGGCAGCGCCGGGATCGGCAGCAAGCCCCAGGCCCGCTCGCGGGTGGCATTGCGCACTGCAATGACTTCGCAGCGGCCATCGGACCGGCGGGCGATGGCGCCGGGCTGCGCCAGGAAGAGCGCCAGGCCGTGGCCGCGAGCGCTATCCTGCGCGTGCCAGAAGCGCTGCACCGGCCAGAAGGTGGGATCGTAGCCTTTGCGCCAGGGCCGTGCGACTACCCCGCCGGGCGCATCCATGACCAGCTGGCCCGCTGCAATGCCGGCCGCGAAGCGGAGCATCACGGCGTGCCCCGGGGCGGCCCGCCCCTGCACGCGCACCCAGATGAGGGGCGTGTCGTTGGCGAGCCAGAAGAGCCGGCGGAGCGTCTGGCCGGCCAGCTCGATGGTGCTCGCGATCTCCAGCCCACCCTCTGTGGGGCGCACCTCGATGCGAGCCGGCCGGCCCGAGGCGCGAGCGACTTCCCGCAGGGCGCCGCCCCGATACTCGTGCCCCATGCGCCAGAGCCCCCCCGTATCGCGATAGCTCACCAGATCGCCCGAGACGGCCGCCAGGAGAGGTGCCTCCGCGCCGGGGCGCCGGGCGCTCACGATGCCCCCGCCTGCCTCCTCCGCCAGCTCGAGTGTCAGGAATGGCGTCTGCACCTCGACCCGGCCCGATGCCACGCGCCACTGCGGCCTGTCGTCTGGGCGCTGCCGGGCCGGCTCGTCGCCGGGCGTTAGGGCCGCCTGCGGCGCGAGTTGGGTAATAGTCTTTCTCGCCGCACTGATGCCCCGCTCGAGCCAGATGCGCTGCTCGCCCTCGGCCACCCGGTCGGGCGCCGTCCCGGTGATGAAATCGTGGTGGTTAGCGGATGCGGCGAGCCACCATAGCTCTTGCAGGCCGTGGGAGATGGTGGGCGCAGCCAACTGGTTTGCCGGGTGCAGGGCGAGGCGCTCGGCCTGCAGCAGGAGATCGACCAGCTCGTGGCACTGCCCCTTGAGGGTGGGACGGGCGGTGTAAAAGCCCGTCCAGTAGGGGTTGGGGTCGAGCGCGAGGACGGGCAGGCGGGAGCGGTGGCAGGCGACGAGGGAGAGATAGTCATCCAGCCCGGCATTGACGGCCCAGAGGCCGCTCTGCGGGTAGTGGAGGCGGTTGTAGCCGTCGAGCAGGCCGACGAGGTCGGGGGGCGGCGCAATAAAGTCCATGCCGATGGGGCAGAAGAGGTAGGGGGTGCGGCTGAGCGGCGCGAGCTGGGCCGCCAGGCGCTCGATGCGCCGGGCGACGCTGCGGCCGGAGCGGTCGGGGATGGAGAGGGGAAACAGGTAGGTGCGGCCCGGCCCCCAGTAGCCCAGCATGTCTCCCTGTCCATAGGTAAAGGCGTTCCAGTGGCAGAGGACCTCGGCGCCGCCGGCGGTGCGCCAGACGAAATCGAGGGAGCGCTCGACCTGCAGTAACTGGGCCGCACTGGAGCCCGGCCGGGGGAATCGCCCCGGCAGCTCATAGTCGGAGCCGGCAAAGTACATGCCGTCGATGCGGGTGATGGCGGCCTGGTCGAACCCTGCCGCCTGCAGGAGCGCCGGGAGCGCCGGGGAGCTGCCAAAGCTATCGGTAAAGTAGGCCAGGTGGGGCTCCTGCACCATGCCCTGAGCGCGCAGCCACTCCTGCCCCACGAGCAGGTCACGCAGGATGGCCTCCGTAGAGGGCAGGAGCGTGTCGGCCGTAGTCACCCCACTTGAGGTCAGGCGCAAGCGGCCCTCGTTGATCAGCGCCCGGATCTTTTCCTGCTGGTGGGGGCGGCGCTCCCAATAGAGGCGCAGGAAGAACATACATTCGATCGAGTAGATGCGCCGCGGGTCCTGCAGCAGGGCGGCGAGCGCCTGATCCAGGTTATGGCTCACCCACCGCGTAAAGTACTCTTCAGACGTGTACAGCCAGTTCGGGTCCCAGTGGCTCGATTCGGCGATGACAAGGACGCGGGCTGCATCTGGGGGAATACCGAGGCGGCGGCGCAGGGTCTGTTCGCAAGCCGGGTCTGGCGCAGTATCGACCATCAGGACCTCCTGGGGTAGAGAAACCTGACACACCGAATCCCCTGGTGAGAACGGAGTACGTGGCAGGCTGAGGGCAAAAAGAGATTACCACAACAAGGGCCAACATGGCAAGAACAGGCTTGCGGGATTTGGGCGCCCAGCGACGACTCCAGATGTGGGGTGACCCATTTCCGAAGGAATACGAACCTGCGGCTTGTGGAGGCTGCGATGGTGGATGGAAGCAAGGCTTGCTTTGTGGTCGGCTGCCAGGAGCCGGTGGTGGGCCGCTGCGAGTGCGGCCGCGATTATTGTGCCCGGCATGCGAGCGGTGGGCTGTGCCTGCGCTGTATGGGGCAGCAAGTGCTGAGGAACACAGCCGAGCGCGCCTGCGAGACGTACCTGGCCCTGGCCAAGACGGTAGCGCCGCGCGGCCTGGGCTGGAGCTTGCTGGTGGCGGTGATTGTGGCCAGTGTGCCGGCGGTGCTGAGCATTGTGATGCAAAACACGGTCTGCCTGTTGGCGAGCCTGGGCTCGCCGCTGATCGTGACGCCGCTGATCGCCCTGGCGGACCGCGGCCGCAGCCAGCGCCAAGTGGAGAAGATGGCCGCTAGCCGGCCTGGCTTTGCCGAGTTCTATCGGGCCTGGCGAGCTCACGGCGATCATGAGGCATTGCTGGCCGCTTTGGAGCAGGCTCAAGTGGCGCCGGCCGATGCCGCCGGGGCCTGATGGCACTTGGGAATGGTTGGTTCATTCACTCGGTTGCAGCGCAGGCATTTTCGCCCTACAATCAGTACGGGCGCCGGGCAGCCACTGGCCCGGGGCCTGCCTAGAGAGCCTGACGGCTTGGGCCTGGAAGTGTGTGCGGCAAGCAAGAGGAGGAGCCTTAACCATGATCGATCGAGAGCAACTTATTCGTGCGTTCGCGTTCAACGTAGCAGGTGCAAAGCAGCAGACGGCAGGGCTGACCCATGAGCAGAGCCTGCTACAGTTGCCCTTCCGAGGCAACTGCATGAACTGGGTATTGGGGCACCTGGTGGAGAACCGCAGCGCCATCCTGGTCAATCTAGGACAATCGCCGATCATGACCGAGGCGGAAGCCAGGCGATATGGCTACGGCTCGGAGCCTGTGACCTGTGAGGGAGAGGATGTGCTGCGTATGGAGGACCTTCTTGGCCGGTTTGAGCGGGCGCAGGGCCTGATTGCGGACGCATTGCGCAAGGCGACGCCCGAGCTCCTGGCTCAGGAGGTGCACTTCATCGGCCGGACCATGAGTATGGCTGAGCGCCTCTTTTTCCAGTATTACCACGAGACGTACCACCTCGGGCAGCTTGAGCAGTTGCGCCAGTTGGCCGGGACCAACGACAAGGTCGTGTAGACTTGGCTGCCAAGAGCCCCAGGGAGTTTCCCCCTGGGGCTCTTGGCTTTGGGGTTAAAGCGGTCGGGTAACAAACGGTAAATAGTTGACGCTACCATTACACGGAAGGCTATAGTACAATAGGAGGGCTGCAAGCTACCGATGGGAGCCTGCAGCCAATACCACAGTTCCAGCACTCCGGGTTGGTAGGGGGATCCCATGAAGCGCAGGTTGCGCACGACGCTATGGCCTGTCTTGGCTCTTGTGCTGCTATTGGTGGGTTGTGCATTGGTTCCCACCCGCACACCCACACCGCCGACCTCACTGCAGGTGCATTATATCGACGTTGGGCAGGGTGATGCGATCCTGATCTTGACGCCGGAAGGCAAGGCGGCGTTGATTGACGGGGGCGAGGCTGGCTCGGGGGCGCTGCAATATCTGCGCAACAAAGGGGTAAGGAAGCTCGACCTGGTGGTGGCTAGCAATGGGCGCTCGGATCATCTGGGGGGGCTGGCCGAGGTGCTCAAGGCCATCCCGACGGATGAAGTGGTGAGTAACGGGCAGCCGCAAACAAGCCTGGCCTACGAGCGGTTCCAGCAAGCCGTGTCTAAGAGCAGGGCGCGGCATCGTGTGGTGAGGCGAGGTGACTCGTTGGCTCTGGGGGGGCTCAAGCTCGATGTGTTGAGCCCCGCACCGAGCGTCAAGAGTGACAGCGAGAACAATCAGTCGCTCGTCCTGCGGCTGACCTACGGACAGACTGCGTTCCTCTTCGAAGGAGATGCCGAAAAGGAAGCTGAGGACGACATGATGGCAGCCGGGCTGAACCTGAACGCCACCGTGCTGAAGCTCGGCTATCACGGCAGCAGCACTGCCTCGACGCTGCCCTTTCTGCAGCGTGTCAAGCCAGTGATGGCCGTCTACTTTGCGGGGGCTGGCAACCAGTGGCACCTGCCGAGCCCGAGCACACTTACGCGCCTGAATAGCCTGGGCGTGCAAACCTTCGGCACCGACATCAACGGCACGATTGTCATCACCAGCGATGGGCAGAGCTGCAATGTGACGACTGCCAAGGGCAACGGTCCCTGGGTGCCGGCGACGCCGAACTCGTAGGCGCTCATAGCGGCTTTTTGAAACTACAGTGGTTGGTTCAGGCGTCAATCCCCGCGACAAACCCGGCGCCGGCACCCGACCGGCAAACAAAGATCTCGGGCTGTAGCCCCGTCGCCTGCAGGTAGCGTGGGCGCACAAAGCTTTCGAACGAGGATGCCTTGGCTTCTTCGACGAGGGCGACAATGCAGCCTCCCCAACCCGCTCCGGTGAGGCGGGCGCCCAGGGTACCTTCCGCCTGTCGGGCCAGGCCGACCAGGACCTCTACCTCCGGCGTCGAGATCTCATAGTCGTCGCGCGCACTGGCGTGCGCCCGATCCATGAGCCGTCCGAAGGCAGGCGCATCTTGCTGGCGCAGGGCCTCAATGGCGGCCAGCACGCGGGCATTCTCGGTCAACACGTGGCGCGAGCGCGCGCGCACCCGGAAGGCATCCACGGGTGGCAGCGTGCGACCTTCCAGCAGGGTCTCGAGGTCGATGTCAAGCTCGGCCAACTCCGAGGCTGGCAGGCGCTCTGGCAGCAGCGGCTCAAGTTCTTCCCAGGGCACATTCTCCAGGTCGCGCAGGTGTGTTATCCATGGGAAATGCCGGCGCAGGATGGCGACTCCCAGGCGGCACTCGGCCACGCGCAGGTTAAAATCGGAGCGGGTGTTCTGGCGCCGTACGCCGCTGTCGGCCACAATGAGCTGATAGCCCGCCGGCAGGGGCACCTGCGCCAGGGTGTATTCGGGCAGGGGCTGGGCAGGCTGGGGGCGGCAATCGAGGAAAAGGGCATGGCCGCGCTGGCCGAGCACGGAGATGAACTGATCCATGATGCCGCCGCGCGTGCCGACATACCATTCGGCTTCACCACAGAGGGCGCCGAGGCGCACTGGCTCGATCTCCACGTTGTTCACGCCAGCAAGGGCGATGGCAGCGGCGACGGTGAGGGCGCTGGAAGAGCTGAGCCCCACTTCACGGGGCACGCCAAACGGCGAGCAGCCGTCGACCAGGGCATCCATGCCGTAGAGGCGGCCGTCGAATTCCTGGACCAGCCGCTGGGCTGCGCCCTGGACATAGTTGGCCCAGTCTCCCAGGGGCTGGGGCGGAATGTCCGAGCTCAGGGCGAATGTGCGCAGGCTGAAACGGGTCGATTCCAGGTCATGCAGGGTTACCGTGGTGTCGTTGCGCCGCCGCGCCAGGAAGAGGATGTCTCGGTCGAGGGCCACCGGTAACACATAACCATGGTTATAGTCGGTGTGCTCGCCGATGAGGTTGACGCGCCCGGGGGCGCGGAAGATGGAGACTGGACCGGACCCGTAGAGGGCGGCGAAGGCATCAAGGGCGCGGTGGTAACGCTCGAGCTGAGCGCCCTGCCCGGCGCCATAGAGATCAGCCAGCCTCTCCTGGAGATGAGTGTGCTGTTTTGTCGACACTGGTAATTCCTGTTCCATTTCATGACGGGATGAGCTACCGTCTGCGCAGGCGGTGGTATCGATGGGCAGCATCTTAGCACAAAGAAGGGTGATCGGCAAAGTAGAGCACAGCGATCAGGCCCGTAACCAAGAAAAAAACGCTCCCTCGCCACTTGGCGAGGGAGCGTTCGCAGACGATGAAAGAATAGAATGGCTTGTCAGCTGAGATAGTCTTTCAGCTTGCGGCTGCGCGTGGGATGGCGTAGCTTGCGCAAGGCCTTGGCTTCGATCTGGCGAATGCGCTCGCGAGTGACGCCGAATTTCTGCCCCACCTCTTCCAGGGTACGGCTTTGGCCATCTTCCAGGCCAAAGCGGAGTTGCAGAACCCGGCGCTCGCGCGTGCTGAGCGAGTCGAGGATATCCTGCATTTGTTCTTTGAGGAGCTGGCGCGAGGCGGCGTCAGCCGGCCCGAGCACTGTGTCATCTTCGATAAAGTCACCCAGGAAGGAGGTGTCTTCCATGCCCACAGGGGTCTCGAGCGACATGGGCTCCTGTGCCACGCGCAGGATGCGCCGCACCTTGGCCGCTGCCTTGCGCAGACGCCGCTCTATGGAAGGCTCCAGGGGCTGGCCCGTGCGCTCGGCCTCTTCGATTGCGCGCCGCTCGTCGGGCGTGAGGAAATCCATCTCGAGCGCGATCTCCTCTTGCGTCGGCTCGCGGCCCAGTTCCTGTTGCAGCTTTCTCGATACGCGCACCACACGGTTGATGGATTCAACCATGTGCACCGGGATGCGGATGGTGCGGGAGTGATCGGCGATGGCCCGGCTGATGGCCTGACGGATCCACCAAGTGGCATAGGTGCTGAACTTGTAGCCCTTCCGATAGTCGAACTTTTCCACAGCGCGCAGGAGGCCGATGTTGCCTTCCTGCACCAGGTCCAGCAGCGACATGCCGCGGCCGATGTAGCGCTTGGCGACGCTGACGACGAGGCGCAGGTTGGCCTCGATAAGGCGGCGTTGGGCGATCTCACCCCGACGCACCCGGACTTCTGCCCATTCCTTGCGCGTGCCTTCGAGCTCGTTTCGCTCGAGGCGTCGGCGGGCGATATTGGCCTGGCGAATGGCCTTGGCAAGCTCGATCTCATCACCGGAATTGAGCAATGGCACACGCCCGATCTCTCGCAGGTACATGCGGACCGGGTCGTTGACCACCTCCGTATCACTGACGCTGAGAGTCACATCTTCCTCGAAGGGCAGCTCCCCGGTGGCTTCTTCCGCGTTGCTTTCCGTATCGAGCACTGGAATGCCCTGCTCAAGGAAGGCTGTGTAGAGCCCGTCGAGATCCTGGGGTTCCATCTCCTCTATGGGCAGCGCTTCGGCGATGTCCTTCTCGGTGATGAATTTCTGTTTGAGTCCCTTGGCGATGAGCTCGTTCTTGATCGGCTCCAGGTCGATGTGAAGCGACTGATCGTCCAACTGGGGATCTGCGAGTGGGTCCTGCTCCAGTTCCTGCGTTTCTCCTTCTAGGTTCTCGGTGACTGATTTGGTTACAGTTGCTTCGTGAGCATCCTTGCGCTTCTTGGCTCCCATGTTACCGCTCCCGCCCAGCTCGCCGTCCATCGAGCGAATGTGCTTTCTCTTCGGCAGCGAGTGCCCGCAACTGCGCGCTGACCTCGTTCACTGCTTCCGAATAGCGTATGATCGCCTCCGTGTCCCCCTCCTCCAGGGCTGCCTGGATCATGGATTGCAGGTCCCTGTCACGTTCCTTCAGCCGCTCTCGCTGCAGGCGCCGGGCAACAGTCTCGAGCACAGTGCGGGCCTCCTCGCGCGGGACAACAGGCCCGGTACTATATTGATCCACGATGGCCTGGGCATGGGCTTGCAGAGCTTCCAGCCCGGCCAGGCCCTCGCGCGACCAGCATGTCTCTACGCCGCCCATTTGTTGCAGTTGAGCGATCAGAGCTACGTTCTCGGCCTGCACAAACAAGTTGTCGCATCTGTCAGCAATAATCGGAATCAACTCTGGATACAACCCCACAAGATACACCGCATACGTCTCAAGGTCGAATCCGGCCGCCGGCGTTTCCGGGACGGCAACCCCGCGCTTGCGGCGGAGCGACCGCTCGAGTTGCCCGGCCAGCACGCGCTCGTCGGTGCGCACCATCGCGGCCAGGCGCTGGATATAATGGCCCCGCTCTACACTGTTGGGGACCTCTGCAATGAGCGGCAGCAGGGCCTGCACCGCCGCCGCCTTGTCTTTTGGCTTGGCCAGGTCCATGCCTGCCGTCAGCGCCTTGAAGTAATAGTCCATAATGGGCATGGCCTCAGCCAGCAGCCGCTCCCAGAGCGCAGGCTCATCGCGAATGACCTCATCGGGATCTCGCCTGTCGGGCAAGGTGAGTATCCGCAACTCGGCATCGAGCTCGGTCTCGTAGTGGATCATGCCCTGCGGCGTCGGCACTGGTACCACGTGAGAGTCGAGTGCGCCCTTGGCGACCTCGATGCCGCGCAGGGTCGCCCGATCTCCGGCCACGTCTGGGTCGAGGGCCAATACGATCCGCCGGGCCAGGGGCTTCAGAATGGCGATTTGAGCTTCACCCAGGCCTGTCCCCATGGCCGCCACTACATTGTTATAGCCCCCCTGATGGGCCATGATCACATCCATGTAGCCTTCGACGAGGACGGCTGTTTCGGTACGCCGGATGGCATCACGCGCCAGATCGATGCCGTAAAGGACGCTTCCTTTATCGAACACGGGCGTCTGGGGGGAATTCAAGTACTTGGGCAGCGAATCGTCGAGGACGCGGCCACCAAAGCCGCAGATATGCCCCCGCGCGTCGCGGATGGGGAAAACAATGCGCCCGCGAAAGCGATCATAAGTTCCCCCACCGTCGCGCTCAATCACCAGACCGGCCAGCAGCAGGTCCGCCTCTCGCCAGCCCTGCCCCCGCATATAGTCGCCCAGGGCCTGCCAGGTATTGCGGGCGTAGCCAACCTGGAAGGCGCGTAGAGTATCGTTTCGTAGGCCGCGGCCTGCCAGATAGGCGCGGGCGCCGGCAGCCTCGTCGCCCTCCATCAGCAGGCGATGAAAGTACTCGGCAGCCAGGCGGTTGATCTCCCACAGGCGGTTTCGCTCCTCAGCCTCGGCTTCCTGCGCCGCGGTGGGTGGGGTCAGCTCGACCCCGGCCCGCGCGGCAAGTATCTTGAGCGCTTCGGCAAAGGGTAGGTTCTCGCGGCGCATGACAAAAGAGACGACGTCACCGCCGGTTCCACAGGCTCCGAAGCAGTGCCACCGCTGGCTATCTGGGAATACGACGAAGGAAGGGGTCTTTTCGTTGTGGAACGGACAAAGCCCCTTGTAGTTACGCCCGGCTTTCTTGAGCGGCACGTAGGCAGAGAGCACTTCGACAATATCGAGGCGCTGCTTGACCTCGTCAACGGCGCCCACGACGTCACCGCCCTTTACGATCGGGAAAGCAATTCTGAATGTACATAACAGTTCCTGTAAGGTTCTTGGTGCATGGCCCCAACAGGAGCCAACCGATTTCGAGTTTAGTGCATGTGTGCAATACGGACCGATGCACGGCCGAGAGCGTTCTGCCCGGCGATGAACAGGCGCCCGTCGGCCCCAACTGTCAGGCCGAATGGCGACGCAAAACCCTGATCGGGCAGCACGGTATCGGCGCTGCCCGTTTGTGGGTCGAGTGACAAGAGCCCCTGGACATCGGTCAGCAGGATGCGGCCGGTTGCAGGCTCTACGGCAATGCCATAGGCCCCCAGCAGTGGCCGTTCCGGGCTGCCGCGCACGACCCGCTCGATCTCAAGGGTACTGGCTTGTACGACGGCCAGGCCATGATAGCGAGGCGTGACCTCATAGGTCAGGTATACGCGACCGCGCTGGCCGTCGACCGCTATGCCCAGGGGGTGCCCCAATCCGTCGAGCCGCACCGCTCCGATGGGTACCCCATCGTGCGCATCGAGCACAGTGACAGTGTCGCCGCCGGCATTGGCCACCCAAATGCGCCCGCGCACTGCGTCGGTCGCCAGCGCAAAGGGAGCTGCACCAACCGGCTCGTTCTTCATTATACCACAGGTGCGACGGTCAAGTACAACGATACGGTCGGCGCCCGTTTCGGCAACAAAGATGTGATTGTCGAAAAGCGCGAGGCCGCTCGGGTGCAGCAGGCCCTGGGCTTGCGCCAGGATGTGGCCGTCATCCAGGTCTAGCGCCAACACCCGGCCGCCCTCCCAGTCACTGACCAGCAGGCGGCGCTGGCTGAGGTCCATGAGGGCACACTGATAGCCGTGGCCGGCCAAGAGCCGACGCGCCCGGTTGGCTGGGTCGAAAGCCCAAACCCCGTCATCGGCCACGGCATAGACCTGCCCGCTCTCCGGGTCACTGGCTATGGCTCGGAAGATGCTTGCCGAGCTGGAAACCGTTTCCAGCGTCACTGTTCCGGTGCTGGCGGTCTGCAGCGCCTGCGCCGCCGTCGTGGTCCGGGCAATCAGCGGCAGATACGCTTGTGGGGTGCCGTAATACACGGGAGGGGTGGATATGGCCCCCACACAATATGTGAGCGACACATCATCGACGTACATGACGGTGGTGGCGCCGTTGCCATCGTTGCGCACGCCAAAGCGCAGGGTCACCTGCTGCCCCCGGTAGGCATCCAGTGAGATCTCGCGTTGCTGCCAGCCCGTGGCATTGGTGTGCTCCCACATGAGGCTGGTGGACCCCCCTCCCTCATCCAGCAGAAGCAGGTATTGGACGTCGTTGCTGTTCGCAGACTGATCGGCGGATTGTGGGTAGACCCAGAATGAGAGGCGCGCCAAAGAAGCGTCGGCGGGGATGGTGATGCTCTGTTCGGCGGAAGAGTAACTGTAGACATCAGCGCCGGCCGCGATGCCGACGCGAAGCGCCTGGTGGCCGCTGTGCACGGGTGAGGTGGTGTAGGCCGCCGGGTAGGCCGTATCGAGGAGCGTCCAGCCGGTACCGACCTCAAACCCGCCGTCGCGTATGGCTTCGACACAGCCCGGGGTGGCCGTGGGGCTTGGCCTGGCTGTTGGCGTTGGGGACGGTGTGGGGGGCGGGGAGGTGGATGGGCAGACCGTCCATGTGGCATCATCGATATAGACGGCAATAGCGCCGCCCGTGGTGCCATTGACGGTCGTCATGCGCACGGCCACTGTCTGGCCGATATAGGCCGAAGTATCGAAGGAGACACGCGTCCAGTCCTGCGCAGAGAGATTCAGGTTGCCGAGTGTATGGAAAGCCTGGTTGGCATCGCGGATCAGGACGTAGGCTTGCCCGCCCGACGGATTATTGCTCACGACGCGGTACCAGAAGCTGAGCGTCGCTGTAGCCGAGTTCGCAGGCAGGGTCAATTCCTGCTCGACGGAAGAGAAGGAATAGTAGGGCGGATCGCTTTCGAGGCCCAAGCGGAACGAACGGGTGCCGCTGTGCACCTGGCGGGTGCTGTAATCGCCGAGCACACCGCCCATGGGCTGCCAATCACTCGTGTTGGCCTCAAAGCCGCCATTGCGCAGCACATTGGTGCAGGATGGGTTCGGGGTCGGTGATGGCCCGGTCGTGGGTGTGGGCGTCGGCGTAAGCGATAGAACCGTGACCGGCGCCAGCCCTTGAGCCGAGGCGAGGATCGCGCCGGTGGATGAAAGGACGTTCACGGCGCTGGAAAAGGAGCCGCCAGTGAGCCCGGCTGTCGCCCTGAAGGTGATGACCAGGGTGCTCGCGGCGATGGAGGGCGTTTTATCGAGGCCGGCTACCGAGTCGAACTCGGCGTGGTGCCGGCCGTCGGTGTAGAGCCAGTCCCAATTGCCCCAACCGTTGTAAGGATCGACCAGCTCGAAAGGACAAACGCCGAGTACCTCGGGCCAGTGCGACCAATAGTCACGCCAGGCGCGGGAGATATAGTCTGCCCGGTTGCTTTCATTGATTGGCGGGTAGCCCTCGAAGGCGAAATCGTTGGCGCCGAGGGCATAGCCCGTCTCGGTGAGCAGCACGTGCAGGCCGGTGCGTCCGTGGGTCGCCAGGCGATCGAGCTCGAGCAGGTAACTATCAATGGTCGACTGGCTGTAGGCGGCTGTGCCGTTGTGGATATTGTACTGGGGAGGGTGGCTGCCGGGGTAAGGGTGGGTAGCCCATACGTCAAAGGCCTGCATGGCGCCGGGGACGGTGGCCATAGCGTCGATGAAGGAAAGGCTGTTATAGTCGCCGCCCGGCGAGAGCGCGCCATTGAGGATAACGATGCGGGGGTCGTTGAGGCTGCGCAACGCAGAGGAGACTGCGACCAGGAACTGGGCATATTCGACTGGGTTGGGCGAGCCGCCCCATTCGCTACCCAGGTTTGGCTCGTTCCAGATCTCCACGTAGAGCGGGAGGTTGCTGCGCAGGGGGAGCCCGGCGACCACACGCTTGAAAGCTTGGGCGATAGTGCTGTAATCGCCCGGATGGTCGGCCTGAGGTTTGAGCCAGCAAGTACCGCCGTAGGGTCCTTCGAGGCGAACCACGGGAATGAGGCCGCGATCATAGGCGGCGCTCACAAAGTGTATCCAGCAGCTCTGGGGGCCGCTGGTGGAGGGGACGATCCCGTAGAGCAATTGCTTCACATAAGCGCCGGAACCGGCAACCTGAAGAACGTGATTGAGCTGATCGTCGATATATGCGTTATCACAGCGATCCTGGAAGAAGGTGTTCATGCCGTAGACCGTGCCGGTGCGCGCGGCGGGCAGGCGCAGGTTGGCCCAGGTGAGGGATTGGCCGCTGATGGTGGGCTCGACGGCTCCGAGGTGGGCGCCATCGAGCGTGATGGAGGCGCTGCCTGAGCGGTAGGTGAACCCGGCGGGGAGGGTGTCGCGGATGCTAAGCGCCGTCAGGTCAGTAGAGCCTGCATTGGCGATGGAGAGCGTGTAGACGATTTCGCCGCCTCCTGAGACGGTGTTGGGCTGAGCCGAGAGGTTGATGCTGAGAGCGCCTCCCGCTTGGGCACTATGGGGCCCAAGCAGAGCGGCGAGGCAGAACAGGAGGAGCAACAGCGTGCGAAGTGATCGGGTCATGTGCCTTTCCCTCTGGGGATGTGCAAGCATCGCTTATAGAAGACGGGAAAAGCGGGCATTGGTCGTGGGCTCTGGCATTGGTTTGTAGGGCGTGCTCCAAACCCGAAACGGGCACGGGGAATAGCCCCCGTGCCCGCTCTAGCAGGGTCTAACGGCGTTCAGTCGCCGGGTCTACTTGTCGCGCTGTGTCTCGCCCAAGGCTGCTTGTGCTGCGGCCAGCCGGGCGACTGGCACCCGGTAGGGCGAGCAAGAGACATACTTGAGGCCGATCTCGTTGCAGAACTCGATGGAAGACGGATCGCCGCCGTGCTCACCGCAGATGCCGACCTCGAGGGTGGGGCGCTGCTGGCGCCCGGCCTCAACGGCCAACCGCATGAGCTTGCCGACGCCCTTACGGTCAAGCACCTGGAAGGGATTATCGGGCAGGATCTTCTCCTCCACGTACTTGAGCAGGAACTTGCCCTCCGCATCGTCACGCGAGATGCCAAAAGTCATCTGCGTGAGGTCGTTGGTGCCGAACGAGAAGAACTCGGCATACTGGGCGATCTCGTCGGCCGTAAGAGCCGCGCGGGGCACTTCGATCATGGTACCGAACTTGTAGTCGATCTGCATATGTCGCTCGGCCATGACCTGCTTGGCTACCGGCTCCAGTTGATCGCGCTGGCGGCGCAGCTCGTTCACATGACCAACCAGGGGGATCATGACCTCCGGGTGCACCTCTATGCCTTGCTCGGTCACGTTGCAGGCCGCCTCGAAGATGGCGCGCACCTGCATGGCGGTGATCTGTGGGAAGATGATGCCCAGGCGGCAGCCGCGCAGGCCGAGCATGGGGTTCGCTTCGCGCATGGCGGCGACGCTGCTCAGGAGGCGTTCTTTCTGGAGGATCGTCTCGACCTTTTCGGTCACTTCTGCCAGGGTCTTGGCGTCGCGCAATTCGTACTTGAGCGCAGCGATCTCTTCCTGCAGCTCCTCGTAGCCGGGCAGGAACTCGTGCAGAGGTGGATCGATCAGCCGGATGATGACCGGCAGGCCATTCATTACACGGAAGAGGCCCTCAAAGTCACCGCGCTGAATGGGCAGCAGTTCGTCCAGGGCGGCCTGGCGCGCTGCGTCGGTCTCGGCAAGGATCATGCGCTGCACGATGGGCAGGCGCTCCTCTTCGAAGAACATGTGCTCGGTGCGGGTGAGGCCGATGCCCTGGGCGCCCAGAGTGCGGGCTACCTGAGCATCTTTGGGATAGTCGGCGTTGGCCCACACCTGCAGACGGCGGAATTCGTCGGCCCAGGCCAGGATCTGCTGCAGGTCCTGCTCCTTCTGGATATCAGGCGTTACGGTGCGGATCGCGCCGCGGAAGATCTCGCCGGTGGCGCCGTCGATGGAGATCAGATCGCCCTCGCGGACGACAGTGCCATTGACACTGAACTGGTGCGCCTCCACACGAATGGCCTCCGCACCGGCCACACAGGGCTTGCCGAGGCCGCGGGCGACCACAGCCGCGTGCGATGTAGCACCGCCGTGCTGGGTCAGAATGCCGCGGGCTTCGAGCATGCCGTGCACGTCGTCGGGCGACGTCTCGGAGCGGACGAGGATCACAGATTTGCCCTCGCGCCCCCAGGCTTCCGCGGTGTCGGGGTCAAACACGGCCATGCCGCTGGCGGCGCCTGGCGAGGCATTGAGGCCCTTGGCCAGCAGGGAGCCCTGCTCGGTAGCGCGCTTCTTGTCTTCCTCGTCGAAGCGTGGCAGCAGGAGCTGGTAGACCTGCTGGGGCTCGACGCGCTGCACCGCTTCCTGCTTGGTGATCAGCCCCTCGCGCACCATATCGACGGCAATCTTGACGGCGGCTGCCGCCGTGCGCTTGCCACTGCGGGTCTGGAGCATCCACAGCTTGCCGCGCTCGACGGTGAACTCGAGGTCCTGCATGTCGCGGTAGTGCTGCTCAAGCCGCTGGGCAATGCCCACGAACTGCTGATAGACCTCCGGCATGTCCCGCTGCAGGTCTGAGATGCGCTTGGGCGTGCGGATACCCGCCACCACATCTTCGCCCTGGGCATTCTGCAGGTATTCGCCATAGAGGGTCTTTTCCCCTGTGCGCGGGTCGCGCGTAAAGGCGACGCCGGTGCCGGAATCGTTGCCCATGTTGCCGAACACCATGGTCACGATATTGACTGCAGTGCCGAGGTCATGCGGGATCTTGTTAAAGTTGCGATAGTCGATGGCGCGCTTGCCCATCCAGGAGCCAAAGACGGCGCCGATGGCCAGGCGCAACTGCTCGTATGGATCCTCTGGGAAGGGGCTGCCGATCTCACGCTGGTAGAGCGCCTTATAGTCGGCGACGATCTGCTTGAGCATGTCAGCGGTGAGGTCCGTATCTTGCTTGCCAGCAGTGCGTTCCTTGTAGGAATCAAGGATACTTTCGAACTTGGCCCCGTCGATTCCCATGACGATGCGGCCGAACATAGAGATGAATCGCCGGTAGGCATCGTAGGCAAAGCGCTCGTTGCCTGTCAGCTTGGCGAGGCCCTCAACCGTCGAATTGTTGAGGCCCAGGTTGAGCACCGTGTCCATCATGCCTGGCATGCTCATCCTGGCGCCGGAGCGTACAGAAACCAGCAGCGGGTTGCCCGGATCGCCAAGTTTCTTCCCGGTCTGTTGCTCGATGGTGTGCAGGGCTTCGAGGGTCTGCTCCCACATGCCCTCAGGGAACTGCTTGCCGGAAGCGTAATAGGCATTGCAGGCCTGTGTCGTGATCGTGAAGCCAGGGGGCACGGGCAAGCCGGCGTTGACCATTTCGGCCAAGCCGGCGCCTTTGCCGCCCAGCAGGTCACGCATCTTGGCATTCCCTTCGGAAAAGAGATATACCCATTTTGTCATTGCGTGCTACCCTCCTAAGCAGCGTTGCGTTCTCATTGGACTAACGGCGGATTATACGCGGAAGATTAGGGTTTGACAAGCCAAGATGCAGTACTCTCTGTTAAAATCGAGGATGCTCGGAGAGCAGGCAAACAGCATTTGCATTGGGCGCTCCATCGTGCTATAATGTTGCCGCTTGGTGAGCGTAGCCGAGTGGTCCAAGGCATCTGGTTGTGGCCCAGAAGACCGAGGGTTCGAATCCCTCCGCTCACCCCTTTTGGGGAGCCTAATTTGGGCTCCCCTTTTTTTGTACACAAGAGCCCCGAAAGTGCTACGACTTTCGGGGCTCTTGTGTCGCCTGGAGCGCGCTTTGTTACTCAGGCTCATCTGGTACGGTTATTGCCACGCTTGTGGCGAGGTCGTTGCGTGCAAAGGGGGCTATGGGCAAAGAGAGGTCGGATGGGGGAGACCGAGGACGCACTCTGGAACTGGAACGTGAGGAAGAAGAGAGGCAGACGCCCAGCCTGGCCAACCCGCTGCTGGAAGCGGACGAAGTGGCCGGCCGTGGTGTGGAGGTCCCCATGGAGTTCCAGACGCGACGCATCACGCTGGCGCGTAGCCTGTCGTCGCTCCGGTACCGTGATTTCCGGCTCTATTCTGGCGGGCAGATCGTCTCATTGATCGGCACCTGGATGCAGATTGTGGCCCAGAACTGGTTGGTGCTGGAGCTGACAAATTCCCCCTTGATCTTGGGGATACTTTCCGCACTGCAGTTTTTGCCCATTCTGGTCCTTTCCGTCTTTGGCGGCGTCATTGCCGACCGGATGCCGAAACGCCAGCTGTTGCTATTGACCCAGTCTGCCTCGCTGGTGTTGGCCTTGGTGCTGGCCACGCTGGTTCAAACCGGCCTGGTGACGATCGGCAGTGTGTTGATATTGGCGGTGCTCCTGGGCATGGTGAACGCGGTGGACATGCCGACGCGGCAGGCATTTGTCGTGGAGCTTGTAGGCCCGGCGGATTTACGCAATGCCATTGCCCTGAATTCGGCCGTCTTTAACTCGGCGCGGCTGGTGGGCCCGGCCGTGGCCGGGGCAGCCATTGGTGTAATCGGTATCGCGGGCGCCTTTTACCTGAACGCGGTCAGCTTTGTGGCCGCTATTGGCACGCTTGCGGCGATGCAGGCGGGGCGACTGGCGCGCGGGGGGCCGGCAAGCTCCATCAGCCAGGATCTGCGTGAAGGCCTGGCCTACGTGGCGCGCACGCGCGCCGTTTGGCTGACTATCCTGCTGGTGGCGTTGGTCGGCACCTTTGCCATGAATCTGAATGTGCAGGTACCAGTGCTGGCGCGCGATGTGCTCGGGGTGGGCGCTGCTGGCTATGGACTCTTGAGTGCTGCCTCTGGCGCAGGCTCCCTGATTGCGGCACTGCTGCTGGCATCGCTCAGCCGCGCGCCGCGCACACAATCGCTCCTGGTATCTGCCGCTGTGGCTGGGGTGCTGGAGATCGGCCTGGCCGTGGCGCGCCAATTCGCCGTGGCGGCGGCATTGCTCGCGGGCGTAGGGTTTGCACTGATCTATTTCACCACTCTGGCCAATACCGTGATCCAAACCTCCAGCCCCGACGAGTTGCGGGGGCGTGTCATGAGCGTTTATGCTACCGTATTTGCCGGCACGACCCCCATCGGCAGCCTTTTCGCAGGTGGGCTGATGGAGGTCAGTGTGGGCTTGTCCTTTGCTGCCGGAGGGATCATCAGTCTGCTCTCTGCGCTCCTGGGATATACTCTGAGTTCGCGCAGCCGGAAGTGAGCGCAAAGATCACAACATTTTGACAGGCTGGCAAGTTCATCCTATCCTAAGCGTTGCCTGTGCCCCTGTGAGCGGCGCCGGACTCTCTCCGTCAATGAAGGACTGGCTCATGCAGACCCTGAGATTTGTCTTTGCCTTTGCCCGCAAGTACAAGGCATCCCTCGGCGTTACTATTGCGAGCATGATCCTGTTGGTTGGGGTGCAGTTGGCGACCCCCTGGGTCATCAAAGTTCTGGTCTCTGCCGTCACCGCAAGTGTGTGGGACGCAGCCTCGCAGTCGCTGATTACCCGGCTTTCAATTCTCCTATTGGCCCTCTACCTGGCGCGTGGTGTCCTGACTTTTGCCCGGAGCTATATGTCGCATGTGGCGGGCTGGGGCGTGGTGGCCGACACGCGACAGCTCGTCTATGAGCATCTGCAGAAACTGTCTCTGCGCTTCTATGCCGACAAGCAGACCGGCCAGCTCATGTCACGCATGATCAACGACACAGACCTGTTCGAAGCGCTGATCGCCCATGCCGTGCCCGATGTGCTGGTCAATGTGCTGACACTGATTGGCGTCAGCATTGTGCTCGTGCAGATGAACTGGGTGCTCATGTTGCTCAGCCTTATACCGATCCCTTTTGTGGTCCTGTCGATGCGCAGTTATGCGTATTATGTGCGGCCGGCCTTTCGTGAGCGGCAGAAGAAATTGGCGGAACTCAATGCGAGCCTCAACGACAACTTGCTGGGGATCCGTGAGATCAAGGCTTTCAACCAGGAGGACCGTGAGGCCCTGCGCATGAACAGGCACATCCTGAATTATCGGGATGCCATGCTCAAGGCCTTGCGCTTGATGGCTACCTTCCAGCCGTTTGTCGAGTTTACCTCCTCTCTGGGCACGATCGTCATCCTATACTTTGGGGGGCAACTGGCATTCAAGAAGGTGTTGCCCATCGGCGATCTGGTTGCCTTTTTCCTCTACCTCGACATGTTCTATGCCCCGGTGCGGAACCTGAGCGGCGCCTGGGAGAACGTCCAGCAGGCCCTGGCCGGCGCCGACCGCGTGTCGGAGCTGTTGGAGGAGCAGCCGGAAGTGGCCAAGCACCCTGGCTCGATCGAGTTGCCCGGCCGGGCCCGGGGCGCCATTCGCTTCCAGGACGTGACCTTTGCTTATAACGAAGGTGATACAGTGCTGGAGCACATCAACCTCGATGTGCCGGCCAACAGTATGGTGGCTTTGGTCGGGCCAACGGGGGTGGGCAAGACGACACTGGCCAGCCTGATCCCGCGCTTTTACGATGTATCGTCCGGCGTGATTACATTGGATGGGCACGATATCCGCGACATCACTCTGCGCAGTCTGCGCCGGCAGGTGAGTATTGTACTGCAGGATGTCTTCCTCTTCCACGGCACGGTGCGGGAGAATATCCTCTTTGGCCGCCCGGATGCTACGGAAGAGGAGGTGCTGGAGGCGGCTCGCGTGGCGAACGCCATGGAGTTTGTGGAGCAGTTGCCGCAGGGCTTTGACACCGTGATTGGTGAGCGCGGAGTGAAGCTGTCGGGTGGACAGAAGCAGCGACTGGCGATTGCGCGTGCGGTGCTCAAGGATGCGCCGATTCTGATCCTCGATGAGGCCACATCGTCGGTCGACACCGAGACCGAGCTGCTGATTCAGGAGGCGCTGGAGCGACTGATGGTAGGGCGTACGACGCTCATCATCGCCCACCGCTTGTCTACAGTGCGCAGGGCCGATATTATTGTTGTGCTCGAAGGCAAACACATCGCAGAGATGGGCACCCATGAGGAATTGATGGCCCGCGACGGGCTCTACAGGCGCCTGAATGAGATCCAAACGAGAGTGAACCTGCCGCCGGATGTCGATGAGCATCCGGTGGGGCGGCGTGTGGAGGGCGATGGAGACCGGAGGGGACATGACCGGCCAGCAACAACCCTCGGCAGCGTTGCGTCCAGCCTAGCAGCTGAATAGTATTGGACGCTATTCCGGCGCAAGAGTATAATGCACTCGGGCAAGTCAAGGAGGATTACATGGCCAGACAGACAGAGTTGTACTCGCGTCACGAAGCGTTAGGTGGCCGGATCGTCGAGTTTGCTGGTTGGCTACTCCCCGTCCAATACCCCTCAGGTCCCCTTGAAGAGCACCACACTGTGCGCCGGGCCGCTGGGCTGTTTGACATAGACCACATGGGGCAAGTGGTGGTCAAGGGGCCGGAAGCTCTCCAGTTCTTGCAGCGCGTAGTTACCATGGATGTGTCGCAGATGGCCATGGGAGAGGCGCATTACTCGTTGATATGCTATGAGGATGGGGGCATTGTGGATGACATCTTTATCTACCGCCTCCCAGACCGCTACTTTATCGCCATCAATGCCGCCAATACGGATAAAGACTATCTCTGGTTCCGCTATCAGATGGGGCGCAGCAAGGTGACGGTCGACAATGTGTCGGAAGAAACCTACATGCTGGCGCTCCAGGGCCCCAAGGCGGCGGCCATCCTGCAGCAGCTGACCCCGGCGCGACTCGAGCAGATGCCCTACCATCGGGCCACCGAAAACCAGGTTGCCGGCGTGCCGACCCTCATTGGCCGCACCGGCTATACGGGTGAAGATGGCTTTGAGCTGTTCTTCCCGCGTGAAAAGGCGCAGTGGCTCTGGGACCGGATCATGGAGGTAGGTGCTCCGCTGGGGCTCAAGCCCATCGGCCTCGCGGCGCGCGACAGCTTGCGCTTCGAAGCCAAGATGCCCCTCTATGGGCAGGAGATCAGCGCCACCATCAATCCCATCCAGGCTGGCTTGAGTTGGGCTGTAGCTTTCGGCAAGGATGAGTTTGTTGGGCGCGGTGCGCTGCTCAAGGCCAAGCTGGAGGGCAGTGCCGTGCGCCTGGTGGGCCTCGAGATGATCGACCGCGGCGTGCCCCGGCATAATTATGCCGTGGCGCTGAACGGGCAGACGATCGGCGTGGTCACGACGGGTATGTACGCGCCGACTCTGGGCAAGTATCTGGCGCTGGCTTACGTGCCGAAGGAACAGGCTGCGCCTGGTACTGAAGTGCAGGTGATCATTCGCGGCGAGGCCAAACGAGCGCAGGTGGTCAAGACACCATTCTATACACCGGCCTATCGACGTTGAGTTGATGCTCAGAGACGTTATTGGAGCAGTGTACAGGAGGAATCCCCATGAAGGTAGATAAGGCCAGTCGCTATACCCGCACGCACGAGTGGGTACGCCAGGAGGGCGCCGAGCTCGTCACGGGCATCACGGATTATGCGCAAGAGCAGCTCTCGGATATTGTCTATGTCGAGCTGCCTGCTGTGGGGGAGCATTTCGACAAGGGCGAGGTGTACGGCGTGGTAGAGTCGGTCAAGGCGGCTTCTGACTGCTACATGCCTGTGGCCGGCACCGTTACGGCTGTCAACGATACCTTGGGCGACAGCCCCCAGCTGGTGAACGAGGACCCCTATCAGGGTGGGTGGTTCGTGCGCTTTACGCCTGACGACCCCAAGGCCATCGAAGCGCTCATGGATGCCGATGCGTACGAGAAGTATGCTGCTGCCTCGGAAGGAGCGCACTAATGTCATCATACGTTCCCCATACCGACGCTGACCGTAAAGCAATGTTGGCGACGATTGGGGTGCGGTCCATTGACGATCTCTTTGCAGTGATCCCGCAAGCGGCCCGTGCGCCGCAGATTGATCTGCCAGAGCCGCTTTCAGAGGCGGAGGTGCTGCGGGAATTGCGGGAGATGAGTGAGGCCAATGCCGACCTCGATCACTTTGCGACCTTTCTGGGCGCGGGAAGTTATTATCACTATGTGCCCAGTGTGGTGCAGCATGTCATCGGGCGATCCGAGTTCTATACGGCCTATACCCCTTACCAGCCTGAAGTGAGCCAGGGTACCCTGCAGACGATTTTCGAGTATCAGAGCATGATCTGCGGGTTGACGGGGATGGATGTCTCCAACGCCTCGCATTATGATGGCGCTACGGCGATGGCCGAGGCGGTGATTATGGCTATGAGCGTCACCCGGGGCAAGCGCCGTAAGGCTGTGATCTCGCCTACAGTGCATCCGGAGTACCGTCAGGTCGTGCGCACCTATACTCAAGGTATGGGCGTGCAAATTGTGGGCGATGAAGAGCGGGGCGCGGGCCCGGCTGCGCTTGCGCATCGGATCGATGCCGAGACGGCCTGCGTGATCGTACAGGTACCCGACTTTTATGGCCAGATGGAGGCGCCGAGCGCGTTGGCGGCGCTGGCCGAGGCGACGCACAGGGCGGGCGCGCTGTTCGTAGTGGCAGTGGATCCCATTTCCCTCGGTCTGCTCAAGCCCCCGGCGGATTATGGTGCCGATGTTGTGGTGGGCGAGGGGCAATCCCTTGGGCTTGATCCCAGCTTTGGCGGGCCTTACCTCGGCTTCTTTGCCTGCCGTGAGGCCTATGTGCGACGCATGGCTGGGCGCCTGGTGGGAGAGACGGTGGATGGCCAGGGGCGGCGCGGCTATGTGTTGACCCTGGCGACGCGTGAGCAGCACATCCGCCGAGAGCGCGCCACTTCGAACATCTGCAGCAATGAGGCGCTGTGCGCCCTGGCGGCCGGTGTGTACCTGTCTGCTCTTGGCAAGCGAGGGCTGAGGCAGGTGGCCGAGCTGTGCTACCACAAGGCTCACTATGCGGCGCGCGAGATCGCGCAGGTGCCAGGGTTCTCTGTCTGGCAGGACAAGCCCTTCTTCAAAGAGTTTGTGGTGCGCTGTCCGCTGCCGGTGGAGGATATCAACGAGGCCCTGCTGGACTGGGATATCATCGGCGGGTACGACCTGGGTCAGGTCGATCCTGCCCTGGCGGATCATATGCTGCTTTGTGTTACGGAGATGAACACCCGGCAGCAGATCGACGATCTGGTGGCGGTGTTGCGGGGCCTGAGTGAAGGAGACCGGGAATGAGTGAGCCCTTGATCTATGAGTTGAGCCGGCCGGGGCGCTCGGCCTGTTTCCTGCCCGATTCTGACGTGCCCGCCGCCGATCTGCCGGAGGAGTGGGTGCGCTCCGATGAGCCGCTTTTGCCCGAGGTGAGCGAGGTTGACCTCACGCGGCACTATGTGCGGCTGTCGCACCTGAACTATGGTGTGGATAGCGGGTTCTACCCGCTCGGGTCCTGCACCATGAAGTATAATCCCAAGGTCAATGAGGAAGCAGCGCGTCTGCCGGGTTTTGCGCATACGCATCCTTACCAGCCAGAGGCGACCGTGCAAGGCAACCTGGAGCTGATGTATGCGCTCCAGCAGATGCTGCAGGCACTCAGTGGCTTTGCGGCGGTCAGCCTGCAGCCGGCAGCCGGGGCGCATGGCGAGTTTGCCGGTATCCTGGTCATGCGCGCCTATCATCTGGATCGGGGCGATAGCGGCCGCAACCGCATCCTGATCCCCGACTCGGCCCATGGTACGAACCCGGCCAGTACGACGATGAGCGGGTTTGATGTGGTGCAGCTCAAGTCCGATGCGCGTGGCAACGTGGACCTCGACGATCTGCGCGCGCACCTGGATGAGCACGTGGTGGGCATGATGCTGACCAACCCCAACACCCTGGGCCTGTTCGATGAGCATTTGCAGGAAGTGGCGCGCCTGGTGCACGAGGCGGGTGGGCTGATGTATGGCGATGGCGCCAACTTTAACGCTCTGATGGGCATCGCCAAGCCGGCGGAGCTCGGCTTTGACGTCATGCACTTTAACCTGCACAAGACCTTCTCGACCCCGCATGGTGGTGGCGGGCCGGGGGCGGGGCCGATTGGGGCAACCGCCGAATTGGCCAGGTTCCTGCCGGGGCCGCTGGTGGAGCTCTGTACGGACTGTGAGGGTGATGGGTGCCGTTGTGGCGAGGATGAGGATGAATGCGATGAGCCCCATGAGCACTTTCGCTTGGTTTGGCCCGAGTCCTCAATCGGCCGCATGAAGGCATTCTACGGCAACTTTGGCATTCTGGTACGCGCCTATACCTACATCCGTATGCTGGGTGCGCAAGGGCTGCGCGAGTCGAGCGAGAGCGCCGTTCTGAACGCCAACTATTTGCAGGCGCGGCTCAAGCAAGTGTATCCCTTGCCCTATGATCGGAGTTGCATGCATGAATTCGTCCTGGAGGGGCGCATTGAGGGCGCACCGGATATCCGGGCGCTGGATATTTCCAAGCGTCTGATGGATTACGGCATGCACCCGCCGACCAACTATTTCCCGTTGATCGTGCACGAGGCGCTCATGATCGAGCCGACAGAGACGGAAAGCAAGGAAACGCTCGACAGCTTTGCCGATGCGCTCCTGAAGATCGCCGAGGAGGCTCGCACAGAGCCAGATCTGCTGCACGAAGCGCCGCATACCACGCCGGTGGGCCGGCTGGACGAAGTGCGCGCAGCGCGTGAGCCTCGTCTGCGGTGGACGCCTGGGGCGTAATGCGCAAAACGTAAGGTCGCTGTGGAGTGCAATAAGTAAACCGTAATAAGTAAGGTCGCCATCAGAGTGCCTGATGCTCTGTGCAGGCACTGGCGGCGCAGCTACCCTGAGAAGCAAAGGATGCTTCGAAATGGTGACGTTACTTATTACGGTTTACTTATTGCTGCAGGCCACAGCGACCTTGTGCATCATGTATCGAGTGAGGTCATCATGCGTGTGAAACAAGCGAAGGAGGTGGCACGCCAGTGGGTGCTTGATGAGGTGCAGGGCATTCCGGGATTTGTGGGCGCCTTTTCTCACGGCTCCGTCAACTGGCTAGCCGATGACGCGTTCCTTTCCCCAACGTCCGATGTGGACATCCTGCTGGTCGTGGCCGACCCCAAGCCGCCCGATAAGATTGGCAAGCTGATCTATCGGGACGTGATGCTGGAAGTCTCCTATCTCCCATTCGATCACATGCGGACCCCTGAGCGCATCCTGGGCACTTACCACCTGGCGGGCAGTTTCCGCATGGCAAGCATCCTGGCCGACCCAACCGGCTGCCTGACCAACCTGCAGATGGCTGTGGCCCGGGACTATGCCAGGCGGCAATGGGTGCTTGCGCGTTGCGAACACGCCAGGAGCCGGGTACTGCGCAATCTCGACTCATTGCGTGAGCCGGCCCCCCTCCACGACCAGGTGATGGCCTGGCTCTTTGCGGCAGGTGTGACGACCCACGTGCTGCTCGTAGCGGGCCTGCAGAATCCCACCGTACGGCGACGGTATGTGGCCGCGCGTGAGCTTTTGGTAAGGTATGGCTACGCGGACTTTTATCCCAGCCTGTTGGATTTGCTGGGGTGTGCTGGCATGCGCCGGGCACAGGTTGAGCGGCACCTGGCCACCCTGACGGATGTATTCGATGCCACTCGCGCCGTCATCAAGACGTCGTTCCCTTTTGCTGCGGATATCAGTGAACACGGACGTCCTGTCGCCATTGACGGCAGCTGGGAATTGATCCGGCGGGGTGACTTTCGCGAGGCCATCTTCTGGATCGTTGCCACACACTCCCGTTGCCAGAAGGTGCTGTATCACGATGCGCCGGCAGAGCTACAGCAGCGCTTTCTGCCTGCCTATCAGCGGCTGCTGGCTGACCTTGGCATTGCTTCGCCGGACGACCTGCAGAGTCGGGGATCACAGGTCAGGGCATTTCTGCCGCGCGTGTGGGCCGTCGCTGAGGCTATCGTGTCGGCCAATCCGGAGATATCGTAACACATCGCGGAGGGAGTAGGGGATGACTCTGGACTCAGTGCCGGTGATTTCGATCGTTGGGTGTTCGAACGTGGGCAAGACCACACTCATGGAGAAGCTCATCCGGGAGCTCAAGCGGCGGGGGCTTCGCATAGCGACCATCAAACATGACGTGCATGGGTTTGAGATTGATCGGCCCGGAAAGGACACGTGGCGCCACGCGCAGGCGGGAAGCGATGTGGTGGTGATTGCCTCGCCGGGGCGGGTGGCGATGATTGCGCGCACCGGGCAGGAGCTGAGCGTAGATGAAATCGTAGCGCGGTTGCCGGTTGAGGTAGACCTGGTGCTTACAGAGGGCTACAAGCGGGGCGACAAGCCCAAGATCGAGGTCTTCCGCGCCGCCTGCGGACAGGAGTTGCTGTGTCGCGGGGGAGAGGATGGCCTCATTGCCCTGGCAACCGATACGCCGCAGCCGGGGATTATGGTGCCGCAGTACGAGCTGGATGACGCCGTCGGGCTGGGGGACCTCATAGAGGAGCGGTACCTGGGGCATCCTTCGCATAGTCACTAGCGCCCAGGTGGACACGCAATCCCCGTTTCCTTGAGAAGCGGTTAGGCTATGCGAAAGGGACCTGCCCAAGAGTTAGCCCCGGGTACGAGGGCAGCGCCCTCGTACCCGGGGCTTTGTTGTTGGCCCTACAGGTGTTTGCTGAGCAGTAGTGACAGCCGCTCTCTATAGCTGGGCGAGATGCGCCCGGGCTCGGTGATCATGGCGTCGCGCAGAGACTCGGCGCAGGGGCAGGGGCGAGCTCGCTCAATGTTCCGGATGGCATGACGGATGATCTCTTGTGCGGTGCTCACGTTGCGCTGCAAGTTGCGGACAACCATCTCGACGGTGACGGGCTCTTCGCTAACGTGCCAGACGTCATAATCGGTGACCATGGCCAGCGTGGCATAGCAGATCTCGGCTTCTCGCGCCAGCTTGGCCTCCGGGAGCGCAGTCATGCCGATGATGTCGAGCCCCCACTGGCGGTAGATCCGCGACTCGGCCTTGGTGGAGAATTGCGGCCCCTCGATGACGACCAGCGTGCCGCCTTTGTGCAGGCGGGGCCCCACGCCGGCGTCGAGCGCGGCCTGATGCAGGACCGCACTCAGTTCGGGGCAGAAGGGATCCGCAAAGGCGATGTGCACCACGGCGCCATCACCAAAGAATGTTGCTGGACGGATGCCCTTGGTGCGGTCAAAGAGCTGATCGGGAATGACCACGTCAAGGGGAGCGATATCCTCGCGCAGGCTCCCGCAAGCGCTTACCGAGATGATGTGCTCGACGCCCAACGACTTTAGTGCATAGATGTTCGCCCGTGAGGGGATCTCCGACGGGCTGATGCGGTGCCCACGGCCGTGCCGGGGCAGAAAGGCGATGCGTCGACCTTCCAGCGTGCCGACCACAATCGCATCGCTGGGCGGGCCAAAGGGGGTGTCGAGGGTGACCTCTTCCGTCTCGGTCAGGCCCTCCATCTGATAGAGTCCACTTCCGCCAATAACTCCGATACGTGCAGCGGGCATCTCATACCTCCGTAGACCTGAAGTGTGGCGTAGCGGTAGATCAGCGTTTATCGGCGTTCATCTGCAGTTGTATTGCGTCCTCTCCGGCTCCGCGTGAGCCGTGCGGACGTTAGAAGGGGCGCAAGCCTCGCTGAGACTTGCGCCCCTTGCTACAGGTGGAGATGGCGGGAATCGAACCCGCGTCCAGAAAGTTCGACCAACGATATACTACAAGCTTAGTCGGCCTCTATAGTCTCGCTCCTCGGGCCCTCAGCCGACCGAGTTCCCGTGGAGCCAGCCGATACCGCAAGCTCATCACCTGCGGCTTGAGCCCATCCATCGGCGTCGACAGGCTGCACTCCGCTGCATTTGTCGCTCGCTCCCCAGCCAGCGGAGTCCACTGGAGGCGAGCGTGATCACTCTAGGTGATCAGGGCGTCGTTTATACGCTCTGGACTGCGATTAGGCAGCTATGGCGTACGCGTACGCCGGTGTTTGTGCTTTGTTGGCACTTGTGTTTTGCCCCTGATTTACGAGGTTGAGGCGCCTCGGCTTGCAATCGCGGGCCAGCCCTCCCTGTCGAGACCATTCATCCCCGCGTGACCTATATTATACCACACACCAGCAAGGATGTCCAGGCGGGGTCACCCTTCCTCGATCTGCCGCCGCGTAGCGCGCGCCATGCTGCGCTCGGCCTCGCGCTCGGCCAGGGCGGCGCGCTTGTCGTAGAGCTTTTTGCCGCGGGCCAGAGCAATCTCCACTTTGGCACGGTTATCGCGCAGGTACATGCGGAGCGGCACGATGGTCAGCCCCTTGGCCTGCACCGCCTGACTGAGCTCGCGGATCTCTTTATGATGCAGGAGCAGCTTGCGGTCGCGCCGGGATTCATGCTGGGCGTAGCCGGCCATCTCATAGGGTGCAATATGCACATTAACCAGCCAGGCCTCCCCATTGCGGATCGCGACATAGCCCTCGCGCAGGCTCACGCGGCCCTCGCGCACGGACTTGATTTCGCTGCCCTGTAGGGCAATGCCTGCTTCGAACTTTTCCTGGATCGCATAGTCGTGATAGGCTTTGCGGTTGACAGCGACGTTCTTTTCTGCCATGTTTCTACTTCTCATCGGGAGCGGGCAGGTGCTCGCTCAGATACTGCACAGCCCGGTCCAACACCGGATCCTGGCCGGCGGTCTGGCCGGCTGGCGGCGCGACCGTGATATCGGGCGTCAGCCCCTTGCCGTCAATTTGGTGGCCCAGGGGGGTGTACCAGCGCGCGACCGACACGCGCAGCGAAGAGCCGTCACTGAGCGTATGGACGATCTGCACCGAGCCTTTGCCGAACGTCTTTTGCCCGATCAGCACGCCACGGCCCGTATCCTGGAGGGCCCCGGCCACAATCTCTGCCGCGCTGGCGCTGTTGCCGTCGACGAGCACAGCCACAGGCAGGTCGGTGGCCAGCCCGCCCTTTTCCGCCCTGTAGGGGGTGACCCGGCCGTTCCGGTCCTTTTCAGTGACGATCACCCCACTGGCAATGAACTGGCTGGCGACCTGGACCGAAGCCTGCAGATAGCCGCCCGGGTTGCCGCGCAGGTCGAGGATCACAGCGCGCGGCTTGGGCGCCAGCCCCTGCAAGGCCTCCTTGACACGGTCCGCGGCCTGGCCGTTGAATTCGGTGATCTGGATGTAGGCCATGCCGTCATCGAGCACGCGTGAGGAAACAGTCGGCAGCTCGATCTTGTCGCGGGTCACGCCGATCTCCAGGGGCTGCGCCGTGCCCGGGCGCTGGACCAGCAGATGCACCTGGCTGCCCTGGGGCCCACGGATCAGGGCAATCGCCTGCATCAGATCCAGCCCGTCGAGGGGCTTGCCGTCTACCTCGAGCAGCACGTCACCGGCGAGCAGGCCTGCCCTTTGAGCGGGCGAGCCGGGCAGGGGTTCGACAATCACCAGGCGTCCATCCACGAGATCCACACTCGCGCCGATGCCCGCAAAGCTGCCTTCCAGGTCCTGCCCGGTGACCGTGGCTTCCGCAGGCTCCATAAACAGCGTATATGGGTCGCCGAGCGAGCGCACCATGCCGTTGATGGCGCCATAGACCATCTTCTGCGTATCCAGCGGCCCGCTAAAGTCGTGCGCGATGACATCCCAGGCTTCCCAGAAGACGCGCATGCGCTGCTCGGCATCCTGGTTTGGGCCTGGGATAGGGGAGGGGGCGGCCTGGGCGCTGAGTTGCCAGCCGGCAGCAAAGCCTACCCCCCCTGACGCCAGAACCAGAAGGAGGACGATGACGGCAAACAGGGCCACCTTCGTCCAATCCCGACGACTCATGCAGACCTCCACGATCGGCAAAAAGGGGGGAGCGGCGGAACCGGGATCGGTCTACATAACCGATTGACACCAGGCCTGTGGGGATTGTATCACAGGTAGAGGGGTATGGCAAGTGATGCAAGGGTAAGAGCCCAGCAAAGCCGCCTCATGAAGGCCCTCGTAGTAGCGGGCTCAGCCGCCCAAGCGGGTTGGTCAGCCTCATCACTTGTATCAGCGTCACTCAACCCCTTGGGCGCTCGAGCGGGTTGAGCGGCTGAAGCCCGCTACTACGATAGGAGCGCCAGGTGGCGTCCACGGTGAGGTTATGTCAATATTGGCTTGCAGCTTACATAACATGCCAATAGCGAACGAATGTTTCATACTCTGAACAATGTGCGTATAGTTCCATTACCCCTGTGCGTCGGCGGACTTCAGGCGTCTCTATGCAGATAGACGCCCCTTCTGGTTCCTATTTCATAACAACGATGTAGCGATTGACTACAACACAGCAGTACCAGAGAGGCGGATAACCCCATGTTGCGCTGGTACCTCGATACCTCTTATCGGATAGGCCAGCCTCCTCATCTTGAGGCGTTCATGCCGCGCGGTCGTTTGCGGTAGGGAGATAGGCATGTCAGCATCGCCCCCGAGCCGGTTTGAGCAGCGGCGTGTCTTTCTCCTGAATGAGCCGGAGACGCTGCGCATTTCTCCGGCCCTGGCCAAAGAGATCGGCCTCAATGAGTCCATCTTGTTCCTCCAGCTGGAATTTTGGATCGCCGTCTACGGCAAAGAGCGCGACGGCCGGCGCTGGTATTACGCGTCGGTGCGCGGTCTGGCGGCCCGGCTGCCCTTCTGGAGCTTTGCCACCATCAACCGCACGATTAAGAGCCTGATCGACCGGGGCCTGGTGGTGGAGGGCAACTATAACGAGCATGGGTATGACCGCACCCGCTGGCTCGCCATCAACCTGGAGGGCTGCGCCCGGATCAAGAGCCTGGCCGTCCGAGGCGTTGACACCGTGTCATATCAAAATGAAACGCTGGCCGCGGATGGGGGCACCCAGGACGGGAGTGACACACCCATGTGTCAAAATGATACAGCCACACCCGAAGAGCAGGCCCTGTGTCAAAACGACACGAGCATGTGTCAAAATGACACGAGCATGTGTCAAAACGACACGAGCATGTGTCAAAACGACACGACCATGTGTCAAAATGACACGAGCATGTGTCAAAATGACACGACGATACCAGAGAGTCTAAAGAGAGAATCATTGAGAGACGATTCGAGAGAAAGCAGAGAAAGCAGAGAGAGAGAGACGGCGCCTGCGGCGCAGCACGCTCTCTCTCTGGGGACCGGGGACGGCCGGATGGTCCCGCCTACTGAAAACGTGCCGAAGGGAGACAAACGGGGCGGAGGGGTCAAAGCGTCGCCCGCCGCGTCCGAGGAGCCTGCGCCGGAGCCCAGGGCAATCTGCCCGGCAGCGCAGTTCGTGGAGGAGGCGGGGCGCGTGCGGCTGCTGCCGCTCCAGGTGGATATGATCCAACGCCAGGTGACGGAGGTGGTACGCTGGCGCCGAGTCGTTAAACGGTGGCTGGCGCACGGCTACCGGGCGACCAACGTGGATGGTATGCTCGACTGGTACGCCCACCCGGACAAAATGGCCAACCAGTGCCACGATATGAGCCGGGGCGAGGAGATGGGACTGGCCGGGCAATCATACGTCACGGGGGCCCTCGCCGGCCGCGTGCTGCATTAACCACCGCGGCGATACGCGATGTGGCATATGCTAGGGTCTATGGGGAGTCGGACACATGTGCGCTATATGCGACGACGCAGCCAATTTGGAGGCGATCAACGAGGCCATCAGGAACCGGATGCCTCGCTCGCAGATCGCCAGCCAGTTTCACCATGGAGAATCGAGGATTAGCCAGCATGCCAGGCAATGCCTGGGCATCCGGGTGCGGCAAGGCTTCGGGAGCCAGTGTACGACCTGCGCCAGGCCGGATGTGGACGAGATCAACGCTGCGATCCGCGCCGGTATAGAGACCTATGGGCGGATCGGCGCGCGCTATGGCATTAAAACAGACACGCTATCCAAGCACGCGAGGCGCTGCCTGGGCATTTACCGCACACGGATCGTCGAGCTCGACGGCGAGGCGGCGCCCACCTCGGCAGTATTGCCGGGCTACCGCTGCCCGGGGTTCCCGGATTACTGCCCGGTCTGCCCAATGGCGGAGAACGTGCCGTGCGCGCCGACCTGGGCCGATCAGCACTGCCCGCAGCTCCGCGGCCGATGCGCATATGCCAGCGTGTGCCCTTGCGGCAATCCGGCGCTGAGGCCGCCGGACCTGCGCGAGCGGGTGTCTGCGTTTCGGGCGAAGCAGAAGCGGCTGGCGGCGGAGCGATCCTCCTGGCGGCGCCGCTACGGTCCCAGCCATAAATTACGTTCGGCGTATGGCTATGGCCAATCGGACCGAAGGCATCGCGGGTTATCGAGGTCGAGCTCCAGGGAGGCGTGAGGATGGCCTGGACAAAGGGGAGCTATAACCGGGTGCTGATGGCAGTAGGCGAGATCGCTCTGCTGGTAGATCGTGGCGATGCGTTGGGCTGGACGCCAGCAGAGGCGCAGCGCTTCGAATATGCCCTGCGGCGCTATCAACATATTCACCGCGAGTTACGCGAGGCTATCGAGGACATCTGTGCCAGACACGGTATACCGTTCACGGCGGAGGAATCACCTTCGAATGTCATTCGAGGCGTGGATTTCCGGGCAGGGGCCCGCGACTGCCAGGGTCGCGAGCGGGGCGATTCATAGGGCGGTGGCGCTTACGCATGGCCTTCCGGGCACGAGATAGCATGGGGGCAGTCGCTTTGTAGCTGTCCAGGCCTAGCGCATGCTGGATTTCCGCAAGCGGCGCGCCCGCATACCGCAAGAGGAGTCCCCGTCGCCAATGGGGAGGCAACTGCGCCAGCGCGCGCTCCAACTCCTCGCGGTACTCCGCGTCTCGCTCGATGGGACCAGGGCGCTCGAAATGCATATCCTCGGCCAGCGCCTCAGAGCGCAGGCGATGCTCAAGGCGCTGGCGGCGGCGCTGGCGGCGGCCCCAATCGCGCGCCTTGTGTGCGATGACGCCGCGGAGGTAGGTCAGGGGAGAGGATGCGCCGCGGTAGCTCGGGCGGCGGTAGATCGCTATGAGAGCCTCCTGCACGACATCGTCGACGGCGTCGGGGTCCGCGACCAGCCCGGCCGCCCAGCGGCAGGCCCGGTCGTAATGGGGCCATAGATCCGCCACGAGGCGCTTGGCGAGCACCCGGCGGAGTATGCTGCAGAGGTCGGCGCGGGCGGCGATCAGGTCGGTCATATGGGTATTATATCACAGCTTTGCGCAGCGTTTTGGGGGGATGAGGTATGGACCACCGTGACGCAGTGACTCGGCTGGAGGATCTGGGCTATTCCGAGGAGACGATAGAGGCCATGCGCGAGCGCCGGCCTCCGGCAATGCCGAAGCGGAGGGCAGCGCGACGCCGGCCGGCCAGGCGCAGACCGACATGTGGCGATTGCCAGCAACGCGATCGCCATGGCGAGTGCGCGCAAAAGCGGCGGTCGGGCGAGGAGAAGGTGTTCGTGGGCAAGGCGCGGGGTGCATGTTTCTGGTTCATCGAGCGGCATGAGGAGCCGGAGTATCGGCCGACACTGATGGAGCTGTATGGGAGCGCATGATCCATGAAAGGAGAGCACGGCAAGCACAGCAGCAATCCAGCGACCTGGCCACTGGGGTGGCGGCCACTGGCCGGAGGGGATCGGCGCTGGCGGCCCTTTGGGATCGCGGGCGCGGTGATGCTGGAGGGGACCGTGACGGTCGAGGCGCAGGGGGCCTATCAGGAGGTTAGCGGCGCGCTCAAGCTCGATCGGTGCCGGCGCTGCCGGAGGCAATTGCAGCCAGGTGATTGGGTGGCAAAAGAGGTGTGGCCCCTTACGCGCATCGTGCGCTACTATTGCCCGGAGCATGCGCCGGTCCCTTGCGAGGTCGAGGGATATCGGATATCTCAGATGAGAGTATTCTAATGTGCTAACCGATATGGCTGGAGGTGCAGCGTGGACGAGCATTCGGAGAGACGGCCATCATGACGCTGGAAGAGCTGGACCGCTTC
>DAOTVS010000172.1:0-2923 GCA_034436375.1 Anaerolineae bacterium
TCCTCGTCCGAGCAATTACGGCTCACGCCCAGCACTTCATAATAATCGCGTTTGTCCGCCATTGGTCAGTAACCCTTCACCAAGAACCTGCCCGGCGACCGCAGCGGAGGAGGCTGATTTATCCTCCGCCAGTATAACAATAGGGCGCCGGGCAGGCGCTTGTATATCCTATCCTATAGTCTATCAGATTGGAGGGGGCACGTCAAACATAGGCTGAGCGAGGCGATCTGTCAAATTGCGCTTTATGTACGATGGCATGATCGCATGGGATATTGACAGGCTGTAGAATGCGTGCTAAAACGGGGGCAATTCTCCAGGGGAGGTAAAAGGTCATGGCTGCTGTCAGAACGGCGATCGTGGGCATGGGCATCGGGAAACCGAACGCCAAGGCCATTGCGCGTAATCCGCGCGGGCGCGTAGTAGCCCTGTGCGATTTGGTTGAGAGCCGCATGCAGGAATTCAGTAAAGAACTGCCGGAGCCGCCCCGGCTCTACACCGACTATCACGCGCTCTGCCGCGACCCGGAGATCGATGCCGTCTTTGTCGGCACGCCGAACCAGTGGCACGTGCCCATTGCGCTGGAGGCCGTCCGCCATGGCAAGCACGTCCTGGTGACCAAGCCCCTGGCCGACTCGGAAGCGGCGGCGCGCGAGCTGGTCGAAGCAGCCGAGGCTGCGGGTGTGGTGAACATGATGTCGCTGTCGACTCGCTTTGCCGACTCGGTGCGCTACCTGGGCAAGCTGGCGCAGCGGGGCGAGTTTGGCGATCTCTACTATGCCCGGGCACGCAGCGTGCGCCGCAGCGGCATCCCCACCTGGAATACCGGCTTTATCATGGCCGGCGGCGGCGCCTTTCGCGATGTGGGCGTGCATGCGCTGGATGCAGCCTGGTGGCTGATCGGCATGCCCCGCCCGGTGAGCGTGGTGGGTGTAGCTGGGGCCAAGTTTGGCCCTCTTGGTGAGGGCTACTGGGATTTTGCCCCGGTGCCCGAGGACTATGTGCGCAAATTCGCCTGCGACGACTATGCGGGCGGGTTCATTCGCTTTGAGAACGGCGCCGGCATGCAGGCCGAGAGTTTTTGGGCCAGCCACCAGCCCAGCGAGTTCCAGATCGAGCTCTTCGGCACCCGGGCGGGGGCGCAGCTCGACCCGCTCACCCTCTACCGCACTGTCGACGGTGCCCCGCAGGATATCAGCGTCAAGCTGCCCAAGGGGCAGGAAGCGTGGGACAATATCGCCGCGCACTTTATCGAGTGCGTGCTCGATGGCGTCCCCTGCCAGGCGCCGCTGCGCCATGGCCTGATCGTGCAGGAGATGATGGAGGCGCTGCTCGAAAGCGCCCGCACGGGCAAAGAAGTCCGGCTCGACAAGTAAATTGGGGGCGTGGCTATCGCATGCAACCGGGGTCCTGCCAACCCGGTAGGGGGTGACATGCGGCGCTGCTGGCATACACCGCACGCCACCCCCGCGAAAGCCAAGTCGGATACGTACGCAGCGCGCCAGCCTGGGCAGTTGCTTTACCCCCACCCCGATTTTGTGTATACTTGTCGCACTCCTGGGATCTTTTTCTGGGAGGGCATCATGGCTTCAATCAGCCGGGCGCAAGCCTCTGTGGTGGCCCGGTTCGTGGTGGGGTGTTTGCTTCTGACGCCGGCGTGCCTGGCCTGGGGATTGGCCTCGTGGTACCCGGCGCTGCATGTTTTTTGGCTCAGCCTGCACGGTGAAGCGCTGGGTCGGCCGCCACAATGGGCGGGGCTGGCTAACTATGGGCTTGTCCTGCAGGATGCGATCTGGTGGGCGGCGCTGGGGCGCACGCTGCTGGTGACCCTGGTGCGCGTGGGCGTCCTGCTGCCGGCGGCGCTGGCAGGGCTGCTGTGGGGTCAGGCACGGCCGGGATGGCGGCTGGCGGTGCGCTTGGCGCTGACGCTGGGGCTGGCCCTTTCGGCGCCGGTAGCGTTGGGCCTTTTGTGGCAGCGGGCAAGCGGCCGCCTGCCCCTGCTGGCTGGGCTCGCCCTCACCGAGCCCGGGCAAGCCTGGCCCTCTTACCTGTTGCTGGAGGCGGTGAGCTTTCTGGGCGTGGGCGGGGCGCTCCTGGCGACGGCCATGCTGGCGCTGCGTCCGCAGCCGCCTGGCGCCCGGCCGGCGGCGCTCGGGGTAACGGCCCTGGCGATGATCGCAGCCGCTGCCTCCGGCCTCGATGCCTTTGCGCTGCCCTGGGCCACGACCGGTGGCGGCCCACGGGGCGAGACGCTGACCCTCTCCCTCTATGCCTTTCGCACGGCCTTTCAACAGCTGCACCCGGGGCTGGCAGCGGCGCAGCTCATGCCGCTCCTGGTAGGAAGCCTGGCGCTGGGCACACTCTTTGGCCTGCTGAGCGAGCGCCTGGGGCTGCGGCTACAGAGCGTGGAAGCGGCGCCTCTACGCCCGGCGGGGTCCGCAAGCGCCGTAACGGTGTGGAAGCAGACTGCGCTCCAGCGGGCAGCGCGCGCCTGCCTCGCCGTGCCGGGCGCGCTGGCGCTGGGCGTGCTCATCCTGCCGCCGCTCCTGCTCTACCTCTTTGGGGCGGCCGAGACCTTTCTCTCCGCTGGTGAGCCGCTGGCCCGCACGACCACGGTGCTGCAGGTAGGCCTCGGGCTCCTGAACGGCATCGTGGCGCCGGGGCTGGCGATCCTGCTGGTGCAGGTCCCCGCCGCCCTCCTGGCGGCGCTGTCGCTCTCGCTGGTGCGGCCCTTTGGCGAGCGCGGCAGCCGGCTGGCCTTTGTGCTGTTGCTGTCGAGCGGCTTCGCCCCGGCCACTGCGGTCGCCCTCGGGCTCTACGCGGCGGTGGATCGGGCCGGCCTCATCAACACGCACCCGGCCCTGGCGGCGCCCCTGCTGGCGGGGGCTGCCAGCCTCTACCTCTTCAAGCTCCACTTTGACGGCCG
>DAOTVS010000173.1:0-9934 GCA_034436375.1 Anaerolineae bacterium
TTGGTGAACCGCGCGCCCGAGGCGGCCAACCGGTCCAGGTGTGGCGTCCGGAAATCGGTGGTTCCCATGCAGGAAAGATCACCGTAGCCCTGGTCGTCGGTCAGGAAGATGATAAAGTTGGGTTGGGACATGCGTTTCGGTTCTCCTCAGTTCCTACGAGTTTTGCCATTCCAGCGTCTGTGCCGCTGCTGGCGGTGCGTCGACCTCGCGCAGCCACTCTGCAAAGCGGGCATGCAACCCGCGTACTAGGGCCGGATGGTCGCCCGCAACGTTCGTTTCCGCGTAGGGATCTCGCTCGAGTTCGAACAACTCGCGCTCGCCATTGGCGCCGATGGGCGCATAGGCCCACTTTTCCGTGTACAGCACTGGTGTGGTCCACTTACGCGCGGGGGCGCCGGGTCTCATTTCGCCAAAGGATGCCGCAATCGCACAGTCGCGCCCCGGCACCGCCTCGCCGCGCAACTGCGGCGCGAAGGAGCGCCCATGCAGCGGCTCCGGTGAGGAAACCTGCAGCCCGGCCAGGTCCAGCAGGGTGGGCAGGATATCCGGCGGCTGCTGCAGGGTGTCAACCGTGTGGCCGCCTACCAGCCCTGGCGCCGCGATCAGGAAGGGGATATGGGCGACCTCGGGGTAGATCGGCCAGCAGCGCTCATCCCGGTCGTTGATGTTCGACTTGCCGGTGCGGTTGTGCTCGCCGAGGCTCGTGCCGTGGTCGCTGGTAAAGATCACGATCGAGTTGCGCCACAGGTCCAGGTCATCGATCTTTTGTAGCACGCGCCCCACCCAGCGGTCCGTCAGCTCGGCCTCGGCACAATAGTGGGCGCGCAGGTTGCGCAGCTCTGCTGGTGTGAGGTCCGAGGCCTTGCCATAGTTGGGGTGCAGCATCGGCGTGCCCTCATAATCCGGGTCGTAGCGCTGCACCAGGTATTCGGGCGGGTTCCAGGGCTCGTGCGGATCGAAAAAGTCGACCCAGAGGAAAAAGGGATCGTAGCGATAGTTCTCCTCCAGCCATTCGATGGCCAGAGAGGCCGTGCGCGGCGGGAAGCAGTCCTGCTCACGGTACCAGTAGCGGTTCTCCCATTGTGAGAGATCAACCAGATTGTGCTGCTGGAAGCCATGGTCGCCGCGCGTCTTTTCTGGCGGCATGACCGGCGTGATGGGATGGTTCATGCGCAGGAAGGGCAGATCGACCTCCTGGCCGCGGTTCGCCAGGGCGGCGTCAAAGCCGAAATTGAACCCGGCGGGGAACAGGTGCGGGCAGTCGCAGAGCAATTGTGACACAAGCCCCGCCTGGCGCAGGATCTGCGGCAGATGGTTTGGGCTGCTCAGGCGCCGGTCCTGCCAGGGGTAGCGCACCCAGCCGAAGCGCCCCGTCGTCAGGTCGGTGCGGTGCGGGATGGTGGGGAAGCTGGCGGTGTACAGCCGCGACAGGCTCACCGCCCGCTGCGAGAAGCGATCCAGCGCGGGCGTGCGCACCGGCATGGCCGCCCGGTCGAACAGGTTGTCGTAACGGAAGGTGTCCGAAACGATCAGGATGATGTTCATCACATATCTCCCGGTGCATCGATCAACCCACGGTTCAGGAACCAATCCGTGGAATCTTCCAGAGGAGCCCCAGCCGCCGGATAGCGGCTCAACTCAGCGACCTTGCGGTAGAAGAACTCCCAGCGCTTCCAGTCGATATCGGGGTAGGCTACTTCTTCGATCGTGAAGCGGCGCCCGGTGGTGACCCTGCTCGCCAAGATGCGCTGGATGGCGCCCCGTATCTCTGCCTCGCCGGCCGCTGATTGTAGCACAGGATGGAAACGCCAGCTAAAATGGACCTTGGGGCCTACCTGGCGGCGGCTGTAGGCCACATCAGCGGCGAACCCACAATCGAAACTGGTGATGGGCAGGTTATCGGCGATAGCTTTGTGCAGGTGCTGCACCGTCCCGCAGGAGTGCAGCGAGTTGTATGGCCCAGTGGAGAACGCCTCGAGCAGGCGCTTGTGATAGGGCAACACGAACTCGCGGTACTGCGCTGGCGAGAGGATGCAGATGGCACAATCGGCAAAGCCCCACGAAGGGCGCGGGTAGCTCTGGCCAAGGAACTGCATGCCGTGCCGTGTGCGGCTGATGGCGGCTGTGGTCACATAGTCCAGCAGGCGATGGTAATAGTCGGGGTCGGTGAGCATGTCTAGGCAAAGCTCAGATGTGCCCCGGAGCTTGGTGGCTACGGTAAAGGGGCCATCGGTGCCCAGCAGCAGATGGGTGGGTGCGATGGGGATCCCGTCATAGTCACCGTGCTTGCGCTTTTCCTCAAAGAACTCGTAATATTCGAAGACGCGGTCCATCATCGGCCCGTGGCGCGGGTCAGGCAGCTCCCATTCGTAGAGCTTTTCCTTATCCTGCTGCAAGGCCGGGATGGAGTCCATAACGTTATCGGGGAAGTATGCTGGCTGGTTGCCCAGCCAGACCTCCTCCAGCCCGCCGTGAAAATCCGGGTAAACCCCGTTCCACTGTTGCGGGTAGCCCATATACTCGTCGGTGTAGGGCACATTCAGGCGCTTCCAGCGCTGGCCACGCAACTGTATCTCCCACATGATCTCGGGGTGGTCGTAGTAATCTTGGAAGGTATAGCCCTCGACATTGATATCGCGCCGCTGCAGGAACCAGCGAGTGTGCGTGCGCAGCATCACGGGCACGCGCGCAGGATGGCCAGCGGCGAAATCCTGCCATAGTTGGTAGACCGCGGCATTGTGACGGCGGTATTCTGGTGTGTTGCGTTTGTCGCTCATCTATCTTCCTTACAACCTAGCCCTTGATGCCCGTGAGCGCGATTCCGCCCACCATGTATTCCTGAAAGATGAAAAAGATGGCCAGGCAGGGCAGTACTGCAGCACAGGCCGCGGACATCACCAGGTTACCATGGAAGCCGCCTTCGAGGTCCCGGTAGGCTGCCAGGACGACCGGTAGGGGCATCTTGGTCTGTGAGGAGAGGAAGATCAGCGGCCCCAGGTAGTTGTTCCAGCCGCCGATGAAGGTGAATATCCCTACTGTGGCCAGCGCTGGCTTGGAGAGCGGCAGAAAGATGCTGGCAAACACGCGCAGCGTGTTGCAGCCATCCATGCGGGCGGCGTCCTCCAATTCCCCAGGGATGGTCATCATGAACTGGCGCAGCAGAAAGATGTAGAAAGCGCCGCCGCCCAGGAACGCCGGCACGATGAATGGCAGGTAAGTATCGAGCCAACCAATTTGCTTGTAGATGATGTACAGTGGAATGAGTGTCACCTCACCGGGCAGCATCATGGTGGCTAACACGACCACAAACAGCGCGTCGCGCCCCGCAAAGCGTAGGCGGGCAAACCCGAACGCCACCAGGGGGGCCGAAAGGAACACGCCAACCATACTGCCCACGGTCAGTATCGTCGAATTGAGGGCGCTGCGGGCGATATTCGTCTTGGTCCAGATATCGACATAGTTGATCCAACGCACTACCGTTGGCCACCAGCGTACTGGCACTGCGTAGGCGTCTGGGACATCCATCAGTGACATGATGAAAAGCCGATACACTGGCAACAGGAAGACGGCCAGGGTAACGGTCAAGAACAGGTATCTAGCGACTCTGCCAAGGGTACGCTGGCCCCGCAGGCCCATCCTGGTGACGCCCCGCAGCGTGTGTGGCCGCCGCTGACCTGCGCGAGTGGTTGCAGCGCTCATATACGCACGCCTCCGTAGTAGACCCATGATCTGCTGCTACGCAACAAGCCCAGAGTGAGCAGGACGACGAGCACGAACATCACCCATGCCAGGGCTGAAGCGTAGCCGAGGTTAAAGTACTGGAAGGCCTGGCGGTAGAGGTAGAGCATGTAGACCAGAGTCGAGTTGTAGGGACCGCCCCCTGTCAGTATCTGTACTTCGGCAAAGGCCTGGAACGAAGCGATCAGGCTCGTCACGAGGTTGAAGAGTACGAGCGGCGTGAGCATGGGGACCGTCACGCGTAGCCACCGCTGCCACGGCGTGGCGCCGTCGATCTGCGCGGCCTCGTGTAGCTCAAAGGGAATATCCTCAATGCCTGCTAGAAAGATGACGGTCATGCCGCCGATACGCCAGGCGCTCATGATGACGATGGCGAGCATGGCCCAGGTCGGGGTTGTCAGCCATCCCGGCCCTGTGATCCCCATGTGACGCAGCACGTCATTGATGACACCATAGTCCAGCGAGAACATCGATCCCCAGACCAGGGCCAGGACGACGCCCGAGAACATGACCGGCAGGTAGAACCCAGCCAGGTAAAAGCGGCGAGCGAAGGAACTCTGGTGGATCAGCGTGGCCAGCGTCAAGGCGATAGCCACGCGTAGGCCGACGCTCAGGATGACAAAGGTCGTGGTGATGCGCATCGACTTCCAGAAAACTTCATCCGCGAACAACTGCTGGTAGTTGGTCAAGCCGACGAACTCGGGCGGCGTGCCAACCTCCCAACGGGCGAACCCGAGGACGAAGGAAAACACAAAGGGTATCAGTGTGAACGCCAGGATGCCGATCAACCAAGGGGAGATGAAGAGGTAGCCCTCGATGTTACGCCTGGCGGCCGTACCGAGATGAAGCGATCTCGTGGTAGCCATGTCCCTCCTCTTACGCGCCGGAACTCGTGGGAAATGATAGGAACTCATAGGAACTCGATGGGACTTGCCTCGTCCAAAAGTGCTACCTGCAACGATGCAGGCCCGAATGCGATAGCTCAAGTTCCCACGAAGTTCCTATGAGTATCCACGAGTTTCTGCCGTATCTAGCTGATGCCCAGGATCTTGGGCAGTTTCTGGTTCATGGTGGCGATTACTTCCTCGGGCGTCTTTTGCAGCGTCCAGGCCGCCTCGAGTTCGGGAGTCATGACCTCCGTGTATGCGGCGCGCCACTTGAGGCATGTTGGGGCTGAGATGCAGGAGGCAAGTTGCTTCGCAAACACCGACCATGCCCAGTGCTCGGCAAATAGCTTATCGGCGTAGGTGCGCGGCTGCGTCGGCACAAAGTTCTGCTGGTCGTGGAACTCGACGTCGGTCTTTAGGTCGCTCAGCATCCAGGCCAAAAAGTCCCACGCCGCTTCCTTCACTTTGCTGTTGGCCATAATGTGCTCATAGTGCGCCCAGCTATAGCTGGTATGGCCACCGGGGCCCGCCGGCACGAGCGCGGCGCCGAGGTTAGGATAGACATCTGGGAACTGGGTCTTGGTATTGCCCACGAGGATGGGCACGCTGTAGCGCATAGCCGCCTTCCCATTGGGGACATCGGCGGCCGAGCCGAATGGTGCGGCATCACCCGACTTGATCAGGTCGACGATGTATTTGAGAGTAGCCAGCATCGTTTCGTCGTAGAACATGCGCTGGCAATCGTCGTCCACAAAACGCCCGCCGTTGGCATAGAGGTATGCTGCGAATGTGTCGGCATCGTTGAGCTGGATCTCCATCGCATAGTCAAAGCCCGCACCCTTCTTGACGGCGGTGAGCTTCCGGGCGAACTCGGCGAGCTCAGTCAACGTCTTGGGGGGCTCCTGGAGTCCCGCAGCCTCGAAATACTTCTTATTGTAGAAGAGGACTTGGGTGATGGCGTTGTGCGGCAGGCCATAGGTCTTGCCGTTGTATTGTGCGCCCTTCATCAGCGAGACGAAGAAATCCTCGCCCTTGACTCGGCTATCTGCCTCCAGAAAGGGGTTCATGGCCGCGAGCATGCCGCGCGAGGCGAAATCGAGCGGTGCAAAATAGGTCTGCGCCAGGTCGGGCCCGCCGCCGGCGGCATAGCGCACCATGATCTTTTCCTCGGTGTCGGGCCAGCTCGTAGCCTGCTCAGGGACGATCTCCACGTTGGGTGCAACGTCTTTGTACGACGGGATGAGGACCTTGGTCACATAATCCATGCGGTAGGCGGGGACAAAAGGCCCCAGCCAATTCACTTTGGCCTGTTGGGGCGCGGCTGTGGGCTCCGACGCCGCCGTGGTTGGCGCCTCAGTAGCTGGCGCCTCTTGGGCCGCCGCAGTAGTAGGGGCGACCTCAGTGGGTTCGGGTTGGGGAACAGGGGTCGCCGCCGGCGAGCATGCGGCCAGCACGCAGGCGGCCGCACTCAGCGCCGACCCACGCAGGAACTCACGCCGGGTGATGCTTCTCAATGCCTCCATGGGTATACCTCCTCAGTATGGTCAGCAGTACGTTCTATGCTATAATAATACTGCTCTTTGCGGGGTTTGTCTGCGGCCCTGGAGCCGGATTGTTGCCCACTCGCTGCCATTCTTATGTATAGGCCAAGAGGGTTGGGAACGTGCGTCCACCGAGTGAGTTCGTCCATCAAATCGCCGATGCTTACGAGAAGATCTATGACCTGGCCTACCTGCGCACCCATCCGCTCTGTGATCTCCTGGTGCCGGCGCGTTCCCTAGCACCGCGCGATAGGGCATGGCGCTTGCATCACCTCTTGCTGGAGGTCATCGGTGATCTGGCGCCCGGGCCGCAGGTGCCGGTGCTGTCTCGCCAGTGGCGGCGCCATCGCTTGCTCACCTTGCGCTACGTCGATGCTCTCGAGCCGGACGCGGTGATGGAGGAGCTGAGTATCAGCCGCCGACACTATTATCGCGAGCACAATCTGGCCATGGAGGCCCTGGCCACCATCTTGTGGGAGCGCCGCCAGCCGGTAGCGCCAGCCGCTCAGGCAGGGCTCTCGCCGGCCATAGACGAACAGGCATCGCTCAGCCAACTGGAACTGCTGCGCCGGGAGGCCGCTCGCCTGGCGCAGGCCAGTCGCTGTGCCAATGTCGGCACGACGTTGCAGCACGTTTTGCCCTTGTTGCAGAACATGCTTACCGGGCGTGGTATCGCCCTGACGCAGGTTGTGGCGGAAGGGTTACCATCCGTTGCCATCGACGAGAGCATGTTGCGCCAGCTTCTGCTGGGCACCCTGGAGTATCTAGTCAAGTATGTTGCCCAGACGGCGATCGATCTGAGCGCCCGGGCCTGCGAGCAAACGGTGCGCCTGACCTTGCGCATGGAACCGGCGCGGGATGCCGAGGCTAACCTGGCCCAGGAGGCTGAGGAGCGGCTCATGGCCGTGACCGAGATGGCCGCTCTGAGTGGCGCGCGGCTGCAGGTGCTACGGACAGGCTCGGCTGTGCTGATCCTCGACCTGGAGCTGCCGGTGGCCCAACGCACGGTGCTGCTCGTGGATGACAATGAGGATGCGCTGGAGCTTTTCCGGCGCTATCTGAGCGCCAACCACTACCAGGTGGCGACCGCTCGTACAGCCCAGGAAGCCCTTGACAAGGTGCGCCAACTGAGGCCCTATGCCATCACCCTCGATCTGATGATGCCCGGGCAGGATGGTTGGGATCTGCTGCAGATCCTGCTGAGCCAGCCCGAGACACACCAGATTCCCATCATCATCTGTACGGTCCTCAAGCAGAAAGACCTGGCCCTGTCCCTAGGTGCGGCGGCATTTCTGGAGAAACCGGTCTCGGAGCAAGCCCTTCTGGATGCCCTGGCCTCTTTCCATCAGTTTTGATGGCCATCTCTACCACTGTTTCGACCAGACGCACAATCTCCACCGGGGATAGGCCGCTGGCACGTGAGATGATCGTGGCACCTGGGGAAGCATTGCTGCTACTCAACTCATCCTGGGCCGAGACGATGACCACCGGCACCTGGCGGCCCTCGGGTAGGGCGCGGATACTGGCCAGCACCTGGGCACCATTCATATCCGGCAGCACCATATCCAGCAGGATGAGGTCTGGCCGGCGGTGCTGTACCAGAGCTATCCCCTCGCGGCCTGTGCTGGCACTGACGACCTGGTAGCGACGGACGGCATTCCCTGTGAGCATGCGGCTGACGAGTTTGGCAAAATCCACATCGTCGTCGATGATCAGCACCCGGTCAATGTTCTCTCCAAAGCGGCGCAGAGTATCCCAAAGGCTGGCCTTGGAGATTGGCTTGATGAGGTAAGCATCTACCGCTAACTGCTGGCGCAGCGACTCCTCGCCAGGGAGTGGGCAGGCGATGAATGGTGTCTGCGACAGGCTCCACTCTTTACCCAGTCGTTGCAACTCCCCTAAACTCATTGGTGCGCTGGACTGGTCGATCAGGATCGCCTGTGGCGCGAGTTGGCTGGCCGTGCGGCGGCCCTGCTCCAGATCGGGGACGATCACCGTATGCAGGCCGTGGGTGTAGCGGGAGAGCAATGAGGCTGCTGCCGGGCTGCGCGTTACGGCTACCAAGACGGGCACTTCACAGGGTGTGGTGGTGGCGGAATGGCTGACCGGTGCCGGGCCGGTGGGGCTTACAATGGGATGAAGCTGTTGCAGGGGGAGGCTGAAGAAGAAGGTGCTGCCCTGGCCGACCTGGCTCTTGACCCAAATGTGCCCCCCATGCAGTTCCACGAAACGGCGGCTGATGGCTAAGCCGAGGCCGGTTCCGCCGTGGCGCCGGCGGGTCGTGCCGTCGACTTGGCGGAACTCTTCGAAAATGACGGCAATGTACTCGGGGGCAATGCCTGCACCGGTGTCGGCGACTGAGAACACCAACTCGTCCCTCTGGCGCTCGACCCCTGCCGTGATGCTTCCTTGCTCAGTAAAGCGCAATGCATTGCTCAACAGATTGATCAGAACCTGCCGGATGCGGTTAGGGTCTAGCCAGATGCGCGGCAGGCCGGGCTCGATGACTGTGTGCAGGGCAAGGCCATGTACCTCTACCTGCCCGCGCACGGTGTTGGCTGCCTCTTGTAGCAGGAGCCCAGGGTCCGTCTCCTCGGGCTGTAGCGCCATTTGGGCAGCCTCGATACGAGCCAGATCCAGCACGTCATTGACTAGGCTCTGCAGATGGCAGGCGTTACGGTGGACGATGCTCAGATCGCGCACATAGGCAGCTGGCAGTTTGCCGCCGTAGTACTCGGGGTTGCCTGCCAAAAGCTCGGTAAAGCCGACAATCAGGTTGAGCGGCGTGCGCAGTTCGTGACTGATGGTCTGGGCGAATTGCTGCTTCAGGCGCCGCGCCTCCTCTGCCTGGTCGCGGGCCACAGTGAGCATATAGTTGGCTCGCTCCAGGCGGTATGATGCTTCGTCCAACGCCTTGAGCGCCTGGCGGAGCTCGCCTTGCTGTTGGCGGGCGAGCTGCTCGTTGGCGTGGGCCTGCTCATAGCCGCTCCATACCCAATCGAGGGCGGTGTACAGGTTGCGCGCCGAGAGCCAGGAGGCGATGGCGACCATCAGGGTGGTTATGATGGGCAGCCAGAGGGCCGCGGAGCCAGGTGTCAGGCCGAAAACGTGCAGGCCGGCTACCGCGCTGAAGACACTGGCCAGGGGTGCGAGTATGAAGACGGCTCGCTCGCCCAAAAGCACGCTGCCGAATATGATGGGCAGGATGAGCAAGTAAGCACCCTGGAGCGAGGGCAGCAGGAGCAGGCCGCAGCCAGCGGCCAGAGAGACACAGGCCACGAAAAGGGCGGAAACCAGCGAAGAAAGGCGCTGCGGAATGATGAGCGCCTGTGCTGCAGCGAGGATCAGCAGCGGCCCCCCGAGCCAGGCTGCGAGTGCAGGGCTATCGCCACCGCTCGCAGGCCAGTTGACGATCAGGAACCACACCAGGCCGATGGTGCCGACAAAGCCGGCCATCAGCCTGAGCGATTGGACGCGGAGGTCAGTCAGGTTCTCCTGCTGCGCCAGCGATACCGATCTTGCCGTCATGCCAGGCTCGCTTTCTGTGGTCGGGAACTCGCAGGAACTCGTGGGAACTCATGGGAACAATACCTTTGAGTTCCCATGAGTTCCTACGAACTCCCACGCGTCTTTAGCTCAGTAGGCTGTACAACTGCGCCTCGGTCCTGAGCACCTCCTCATCGCCCGGCCGGCGCGCCAAAGGTGAGGTCTTGAGGGCGATCTCCGCCCGCACAGTGAGGGGCCTCCCTTTGAGCACGAGGATGCGCT
>DAOTVS010000174.1:0-3886 GCA_034436375.1 Anaerolineae bacterium
ACGGCCGCGGTGGCCCGCCTCTGCATCGAGGCCAATCTGCATCTGGGCGCGGATGTGCTCGCCGCCCTGCAGCACGCGTGCGATACGGAACCCTCGCCGACGGGCCGGGCGGTGCTGGCGCAGATCCTCGAGAACGCCCGCGTGGCCCCCGCCGACGGCCTCCCCCTCTGCCAGGATACGGGCCTGACCGTGGTCTTTTGCGAGCTGGGGCAGGGGGCCCGCGTGACTGGCGGCGACCTGGGCCGGGCGATCGCCGAGGGTGTGCGCCGGGGCTACCGTGAAGGTAACTTGCGCCAGTCGGTCGTGGAGCGCCCTTTTTCGGCCCGCGCCAACACCGGCGACAATACCCCGCCCGTGATCCACTATGCCATTGTTCCCGGCGACCGCCTGCGCCTGATTGTGGCGCCTAAGGGCGGCGGCAGCGAGAACATGAGCGCCCTCTGCATGCTCACCCCCGCCGCCGGGCGCGAGGGGGTCATCGGCGCCGTGGTGGACTGCGTGGACCGCGCGGGCGCCAACCCCTGCCCGCCGGTGATTGTGGGCGTGGGCATCGGCGGGTCGGCGGAGTACGCTGGATTGCTGGCCAAGCGCGCCCTGCTGCGCCCCGTGGGCCAGCCCAGCCCCGATGCGGAGACAGCGGCGTTGGAGGCGGAAATCCTGGCCCGCGTGAACGACCTGGGCATCGGCCCTGCCGGGCTGGGCGGCCTGTGGACGGCGCTTGCCGTGCATGTGGAGACCTATCCCTGTCACATCGCCAGCCTGCCCGTGGCGGTGAACCTGCAGTGCCATTCCGCGCGACATAAAGAAGCGGTGTTGTGAGCCAAGGAGAGTCAGATGCAGTACAAGGAATTCGGCAAGTTCGGTTTCCAGGCTTCGGTTCTCGGCTTTGGCGCCATGCGCCTGCCCGCCCTGGCCGACGGCACGTGCGATTATGAGCGCTCGGTGCCGATGCTGCGCCGGGGCATCGACCTGGGCATCAACTATCTCGATACGGCCTATGGCTATATCAACGGCACCTCCGAGGTGGCAGTGGGCAAGGCCATCAAGGGCTATGACCGCAGCAAGCTCCTCATCTCCACCAAGATCCCCCACGCCAGCCGGCCTGAGGCCGATCAGTTCGAGACGCGGCTCGAGACCTGCCTGCGCCGCCTGGATACCTACATCGACGTGCTGCATCTGCACGGCCTGACCTGGGAGCATTTCCGCGCCTATGCGGCGGGCAAGGGCGGGAGCATCGAGGTGGTGCGCAAGGCGCAGGCGCAGGGGCTGGTGCGCCATCTGGCCTTTTCCAGCCATGCCTCGGTGGAGGAGATCCGCCGGATGATCGAGACCGGCGAGTTCGAGTCCATGACCGTGCAGTACAACCTGCTCGACCGCCACAATGAGGCGGTCATGGCCCTGGCCCACGAGCGGGGCATGGGCGTGGTAGTCATGGGGCCGCTGGCCGGGGGCAACCTGGGCCTGATGAAGGCGCCCGCTGGCAGCGAAGGGGCGCGCGTAGGCAATGCCAGCATCGCCCTGCGCTTCGTGTGGGCCAACCCCAATGTCTCGGTGGCCATCTCGGGCATGAACCGGATGGATCACGTCGAGGAGAATTGCGCCATCGCCGGCCGCGCTGGCGCGCTCTCCGATGAGGAGTGGGGCGTCATCGACCGCATGGTCAAGCAGAACGCTCGCCTGGCCGACATGTACTGCACGGGCTGCGGCTATTGCCAGCCCTGCCCCAATGGCGTCAACATCCCGGAGAATTTCCGCTACCTGATCTGGTACAAAGTGTGGGGGCTGGAGGAGCAGGCGCGCAAAGCCTATGCTGAGCTGACCCCGCAGGGCCACTATGCGCCATGGGGCGCCGACCGGCAGTGGGGATGGATTAGCGGCGAAAAGGCCGAGGCCTGCCTGCAGTGCGGCGAGTGCGAGCCCAAATGCCCGCAAAAGATCGAGATCGTGAAGCAGCTGCAAGAGGTGGCGCGGCTCCTTGGCCGGTAGATCTCTTGACCGCCAAGACCCCAAGCCACCAAGATGCCCAAAGATATGAATATGATCTCTTTGTGGTTGGAAGGACCGTGTTTCAGACGGTGTATAGCTCTGCTTTGCACCATACATGGGCACTATGGTCGATGGACACGTTGTGGTGAGGCAAGCATTGGTGTGTGATGGCTCTGGGAACGTCCCGCTGCAGATACACACGCCCCTGAGCGACGATGTGGTGGCCGGGCTGCACGCCGGCGACGCGGTGAGCATCTCTGGGACGCTCTATGTGGCGCGCGATGCGGCCCACAAGCGCCTGGTGGAAGCGCTGGCGGCCGGCCAGCCACTGCCCTTTGACCTGCGCGGCCAGGTGATCTATTACATGGGGCCGGCGCCCGCGCCCCCGGGATGGCCTATCGGCTCGGCGGGGCCTACCACCAGCGGTCGCATGGATCCCTATGCCCCGGCGCTGCTCGCGGCGGGGCTCAAGGGCATGATCGGCAAGGGCGGCCGCAGCCAGGTGGTGCGGCAAGCCATGCAGGAACACCGTGCGGTCTACCTGGCCTGTGTGGGCGGGGTGGCGGCGCTGATCGCCCGCACGGTGCGCGCGGCGGAGGTGATCGCCTACCCCGAGCTGGGCGCTGAGGCCCTGCGCCGGCTGGAGGTGACCGCACTGCCAGCGCTGGTGATTGACGACATCTATGGCGCTGATGCCTACGAGATGGGCCGGGAACGTTACCGCGGCTGGCGGTTTTCGCATCCTGACGCAGGGTGAGTTATACTGAGAGTGTAAAGACTCGGTGGAACAGCCCCCTCATCCGGGGCCCGCGCTCCAGTGAATGGGCTGAAGGCGCAGCCTGCGCGGCGCTGTCAGCCTGCTCCTTATCAGGAGGAGGAAGGACCATGTTCGTCAAAGAGCGGATGACGTCCAACCCGGTGACCGTGACGGAAGATACTTCGCTGCACGACGCCCTGCGTCTGCTGCGGGAGCGCAAGGTGCGCCGGTTGCCGGTGCTGAACAAGGCGGGCGACCTGGTGGGCATTATCTCAGAGAAGGACTTGTTGTACGCGGCCCCCTCCCCCGCGACGTCGTTGAGCGTGTTCGAGGTCAACTATCTGATCGCCCAGATCAAGATCAAACAGTTGATGAGCGAAAAACTCATCACCGTCGATGACGATTGCCCGCTGGAAGAGGCGGCGCGCATCATGGCCGATAACGCCGTCAGCGGCCTGCCCGTGTTGCACAACGGCAAGCTGGTCGGCATGATCACTGAATCGGACCTCTTCAAGAGTTTCCTGGAGCTCCTCGGCGCACGCAGCCGTGGCCTGCGCCTGACTGTGCTCGTGCCCAACCGTAAAGGCGTCCTGGCCCAGCTGACGGGGGCCATCTCGCGCCTGGGCGGCGATATCATTGCCCTGGGCACTGTGATTACGGGGGATGAAAAGCAGGGCGAGTTGATCCTCAAAGTACGCGATGTGGATCGCGAGTCGTTGCTGATGGATCTCAATGCGCTGGAATTCCAGGTCGTGGATCTGCGTGAAGTCTAGGCGTAATAAGTGAGGTCGCCATTTGGGTGCACGTATTGCTTCTCGCGGCATTCGCCCCGGCAAAGCTTGCGTGAAACGCCGGGCATGTCGACCTTAATTATTGTGCATCACTTATTACATTTCATACTTGGAGCAATTCTCATGTATCTACGCGTCATCTCTTGCGAAGTGCTGGCCCGCGAGGTGTACCTGGCGGCGGCGACCTCGCCCCACATGATCGATGTGGAAATGGTGCCCAAGGGGCTGCACGAGACGCCCGACGTGCTGCGCGCGGAGTTGCAGCGGCGGATCGATGCGGTGGACGACGGAAAGTATGACCGGATCGTGCTCGTGTACGGTCTGTGTGGCAATTCGACGCGTGGGCTCGTGG
>DAOTVS010000175.1:0-48068 GCA_034436375.1 Anaerolineae bacterium
TTCTGCCGTCTGCGCTATCGGCTCTGTATGCAGATAGAGCGGAGCCAACGACACCGGGTCGTCGCGCTCGCCGCGCAACAGACGCTGCCACGCCAGTTCGGCCAGGTAGCCCGCGCGCCGTAGCTGCGCCGCTGGCGACATCAGCACGGCATTGGCGCCCAAGGCGCGCTGCACCGCTTCGCGCGCTGCCGGCCCCAACTCGCCCGCGAAAAGGGTCCGTTCTCTGATGCCCTCGGCGAGCTCAGCCATCGGCAGCAGGCGATCTTTGCTGGCCCGGTGCCACTGGTCGCGCCCCACCCGGTAATCGGCCACCGCATAGCGGCCGCGCCCAATCTCCATCACCGCGCGTACCGGCATGCGTTGACCGATCAAAGACTGTGCCAACGCATCGAGCGTCGGCACGCCCAACACCGGGAGCCCACGGCCCACTGCGAGCCCCTTGGCCACACTCAGCCCAATGCGCAGGCCGGTGAAAGAGCCAGGGCCAATGGCCACGGCCACACCACGCAGGGCGCCGGGTTCTATGCCCTGTTGGGCCAGCATCTCTGTCACGCGAGGCATCAGCTCCACCGTCTGATTATCGGTCGAATACCAGCTCGTTTCTGCACGCACGCCTCGCTCATCGTACAGCGCCACGCTCGCCTGGCGGGTAGCAGTATCCAGCGCCAGCAGCATCAGTCTTTCCCCCCGTACATATCGCGCGTCAGCTCGGCCACGAGCGCCACGTAACGCGCGCCCTGGGGCTGCATCAGCAGCCCACGCTTGGTGGCATCCATATGGCGGAACGAGATCCACAAGTAATCCGGGGGCAAAATCTCACGCACTCGCTCAGGCCACTCAATGGCCACCACCCCTTCGCCATAGAGATAATCTTCCAAACCGAAATCGAGGGCTTCCTGGGGGCCCGTGACCCGGTAGAGATCGAAGTGATAGAGGGGCGGCCGACCGGGCGCGCCACGATAGACATTCAGTAGTACAAAGGTCGGGCTGACGATGGGTTCCTGCACCCCAAGCCCCTCACCGAGCCCCTGCACAAATGACGTCTTGCCGCTGCCCAGGTCGCCTTCCAGGCAGAGGATGTCGCCGGCCTGCGTGCGTGCACCCAGCCGCGCACCGATCCGTCGCGTCTGGGCCAGGCTATGGCTGATGATGTCCAGTGTGTTGGCCTTTAGGATGGGCGACACAACCAGCCTCTTCTCGTATGCTCAACAGAAAATCGTCATGTTACGTCCGCATTATAGCCGCTACGGGGCAGACGTAAAGTGATACGTGATACGTGATCCGTGATGCGCGAGGCCGCCGTGACTCGTAATGAGTAAGTCGCAATAAGTAAGGCCGCCACGACGGAGCTTTTGTAGCTCTTCATAGCGCTCATCACAACGAGACTCCCGCAAAGCATCGCGCACGTCGAAATGGCAGCTTTACTTATTACGGTTTACTTATTACGAGTCATGGCGACCTTACGCATCACGCATTACGCCTCCTCCCGTTCTTTCACCTCGAACTGGCCCCCAAGGAGCGCAAACGTGCGCCCGCCCAGGTGCTGCAGCGGCGTCAGCTCCTCGTTGGGAAGCAGCCACCGCTCGTTGAATGCCTCCTCATCGGCCCAGGCGCCGATGACCTCACCCAGGAAAAGGGAGTGATCGCCCGCCTCATGGATCTGCACCAGGCCGCATTCCATGTGCGCCAGGCACTGCTCGACCCACGGCACCGTTACCCGCCGACCGTCGATAGCCGTCAGCCCCAGCTTGGCGAACTTGTCCACGTCGCGTCCCGATAGCCTGCCGCATTGCAGCACCTGTTCGGCCAGGGGACGGCCAGGAAGGTTGAGCACAAACTCTTGGCTCTTGCTGATGAGATAGTGTGTGTAGGTGGTAGGGCTGATCGCCACAGCGACCAGAGGCGGGCGATGGCTGGCCGGCGTGACCCACGCAGCAGTCAGGATGTTCGCCTGCCCGCGAAACTGCGCCGTTACCAGCACAATCGGCCCCGGCTCCAGGAGGCGCAGGCATCCCAGCAGAGGCAGTTCCTTCTTCTCTTTGGACATCGGGTTCCCTCGGTCAGAGTTGTTGCGTCCAATCGGACCCCAAGTAACGAACACTATGCCATAGGCAGCAGCGCCTGTCAAGGCCGCCAATGCCCTGCCTGCCTGGCCCACATATGCCGCGCCCTTTGGCTCACCCGTTCCTGCCCCTGCTGCCCGAGCTCTGAAGCCCCTGCTTTCCTCTTTCCCTAACGCTTGCCTTACACTCAGATCGCACTTGCTCGTGATATGCTGCATCAGGCTTGCCTGCGTGTTTTTGCCTGCCGTGCGGCCCCGCGGGGCTAGAGCCGCTGCGCTGAGGGTGCAAAGCCCCCTCAAGGGGCTGTTCAGTTCGCAGTGCTTTGTATTCTCAGCACAATGGCCTCCGGCCCTGGCATGCAGCGCGATTTGAGGGCGGCCCTCGTATTGCCCGAGCCCATCGACGACCCAGGGAGGTAGAGATTGCCTCATGCAAACCAGGCGCCAAGGCATAGCGCCTCGGCCCTTCTCCTCAGCATAGCCGCTTTGCTTCTGTCGCTCTGCTGCCCGGTTGTACCGGCGCAGGCTGCGTCCGCCGGGACTAATTATTATGTCGACAGCCGGACGGGCTCGGACAGCAACCCGGGCACCTCGGCAGATCGGCCCTGGCAGAGCCTGGCCCCCGTCGAGGCTCACCATTTCCTGCCAGGCGACGTCATCAATCTGGCGCGGGGGTCGACCTGGACCGGCGGGCTGTTCATCGATGATTCCGGGGTGGAGGGCAGCCCCATCACATTCCAGGCCTATGGCGAGGGGGCGGCGCCAATCCTGCGCAACCCGGGCACATGGACGACCGCGGTGACGATCGAGGCGAACTGGGTAGTCTTGTCCGGGGTAATGGTCCGCGATGCCTATGAGTATGGGATACGAATCGCTGCAGGCGCCGATCACAACACGATAACGGGCTGCGAGGTGACCCAGGTGGGGCAAGGCGTGGGGGTATTCGGCCAACATAACCTGGTAACGCACTGTTATCTGCACGATCTCGTGATGGTGGTCAACACCCCGGGCGGCTCTGATGATTACGGCGCCGTCGGGGTTGTCGTGATGAACTCTTACAACGAGATATCGTACAACCGCATGGTCCGCTGCTCGGCCCCAAGCTATGATTTCGGCAATGACGGAGGGGCCGTCGAGTTCTACGGCAACGTGGATGGCTGCCTTGTGCATCACAACTGGGCGACCGAGAACGATGGCTTTATGGAGATCGCCAATGGCTCCTCGGCGGATAACGTGGTCGCTTACAACGTCATGTACAACAACCGCCGGGCGGTGGTGTTCCACACCGGCGGCAGTGTGCCCAGCGCCTTCCGCAACTTTCGCCTGGAGAACAACACCATTGTCGAGGTCGATACGCACCCCGATGGCTCTTGGGAGTGGGTCCTGCTCTCCTTTTGGGATGCCGCGCCGCCGCCCGGGAGCATCATCATCCGCAACAACATCTTCTACATGAGCCACGTCAGTCATGTGGCCAATCTGGGCGGGTTTGATCACGATCACAATCTCTACTACCTGCGCGATAGTGGGGCAGATCTGGGGTTTGCGCTGGGCGCAGCTGAGCAAATCGCCGACCCCCTGTTTGTTAATCTGGCAGCACAGGACTTTGCCCTGCAGCCAGGCAGCCCATGCGTCGACCGGGCCGCGCCCGCCCTCTATGGAGTGGATTTTGCCGGGCATCCCGTGCCATGGGGCGCGGACCCCGATGAAGGCGCTTTTGAGTGCACACTCTCTGTGACGCCTGCCCCCAGCGCTGCGCCCAGCCCAATGCCGAGTGCGACCGCTACTCCTGTGCCGACGCCAGTTCCCACGGCGACTCCCAGCCGGGCGCCGACGCTGACACCGACGGTGAGCATCTCACCCAGCAAGACCCCCACGGCCGTGGTTTCGTCGACGGGCAGAGTTCGCGCCACACCCACGATAGCCCCGATGCGACGGCCAGGCGCCAAGGCGCTGTTGCGGATACTCCCTCTGCTGGCGTGGCCCTTACAAGGCCAGTGACTCGCAAGAGTGGGTTAACCCGCAGCCACCTGGCGCCAGAGGGCCAGATGCTGGGCGGCGATGTGCTCCATACGGAAGCTGCGCTCAATTCGGGCCCGCCCCCGCGCCCCCATCAGGCGTGCGCCGGCAGGGTCTGCACTGAGCACGGCGATAGCCTGCGCCAGCCCCGCCACATCATCCGGTTCGACCAGCAATCCCGTTTCGCCATCGACAACCAGCTCCGGATTCCCGGCGATCCTGGTGGCCACCACGGGCTTGCTGCAGGCCATGTACTCCAGAATGCTGTTCGAGCACATTTCTGTAGGCTGGTTTGTCGCCAACACGGCAATGTCGAGGGCTTTGGTGAAGGGATAGGCGGGTACGTGCTGGCCCAGGAACGCAACCTGGCCATCTATGCCGAGATCACTCGCCAATCGTTGCAGCGAGGGGCGCTCCGGCCCGTCGCCAATGATGGCGCAGTAGAGGCGCTGCGTTTCCAGCAGCCTGGCCACCGCCCGAATGAGCGTATCCACCGATTTGCGCTTGACCAGGCTGCAGACGGTGCCGACAATGGGCGTGCCGGCGGCCCAGCCCAGTTGACGGCGGAGGTTAGCGGGGGCGGCGGCGTCGATTTGCTCGATCTCTACCCCATTGTAGATGACCTGCACCTTGGCCGGGTCATAGCCTCTTTTCTCGATGAGGCGCGCGCCGAAATTCGAGTTGGGAGAGAAACGGTCGGCAAGCCGGAAGGTGACCCACCGGTCATATCGGTCGAACAGGCCGCCTTCCGCATAGGGGCCGGCATAGCCGCGGTCCCCGCGCTCCGAACAGATCAGCGGTACGTGGGCCAGCGCGCTGGCCAGGGCCGCGATGGCATCTGCGCTCCACAGAAAGCTGTGCACGACCTGCGCACGGCTGGCCCTCAGGCTGTCGGCCAGCCACTTGATGACGCGAGGGTCATGCCGCGTGTAGGGTGAAATGGCCACCGGCACGTGCGCCGCAAGCTCCGGCAACCAGTCGTTGGGCCCATCCTGCACCAGAAGGAAAAGGCTGAATTCGACCTGACTGCGCGGAATGGCATTGCACAGCTTGACGATGTGATGTTCAGCTCCTCCCATCTCCAGGTTGCGCGTTACCAGGGCTACCCGCAATGACTGATCTGGCATCACAGCCTCCTTACCTGGTCAGGATAGCTGCCGCACGTACCGCAGGGAGCATGAGGCTGCTCTCAACCGCGATCGCCAGCAGCCATCCCACGCTGAGCCCGGTCAATCCCCCCATCCGGGCGCCCATGGCTGCGCCCAGCAGCTCAAGCAGGGCGCCGAGCGCTACGAAGAGGGTAGCTTCCAGAGTGCGGTTCTGCAGCCGCCGCAGGGTGACATAGTGCGACCTGATCAGCCAGGGGAAGACCCCCAGGCCAAGTATGCGCACACACGGTGTCGCTTGCTCAGCGTAGCTATGGTTGAATATCCCGAGCACGAACCCCGAGCCTAACCATAGAGCGCCTGCCGCGAGGAGCGAAAAGGCCAACCCTAGCTTGAGGGTCATGCGGACCTTTTGGGCCAGCGCGTCAGGCTCGGCAGAGGCTATGGCAAAGAGCACCGTGCCCAGTGACGCGGGCCCAACAAAGGCAAAGCTGGCGATCATCCACGCGATGTAGAAACGGGCGTTCATGCTCGCCGAAAGCAGCGCGGTCACCAGCATCGGCAGCAGTAAGCTGGGGGCTTGCAGAACCAGGTTGAGGGCATGGTGCCCCAGGGCAACCTGCCCCAGTCTGCGGATGGGCCCCAGCCGCAGGCGGCAGAGCTGCGGCAGCACGCCCCGGCGCGCAGCGACCGCTGCCAGGTACACCAACGAGATGATATTGCCCGCGGCCCAGATACCGTAGATCAGCAGAGCATCTCTGCTTGCTGCCCAAAAGCCGAGCGCAGCCAGAATGAGGAGCTTGGCAGTGGCAAAGAGCGTGTTGCGCCACAACTGCAGTGCGCCGCGCAAAAGACCGATCAGCGCCTGATCCAGGACCATGGTCAGCGCGGTAAGGCCAACGCCCGCCCCAAATAGTAGCACCGCTTCGGGCCCCTGACCGATGGCGAGGCTGGGAGTGACCAGGGGCGCTGCCAGGGCGAAGGCGATACCCAACCCTCCGCCTGCGAGCCCCGCAATGAACAGCGCGGTGCTGATGAGGGGCAGTGCATTCTCTGGATCTCGGGGCAGCTCCCCGACCAGGAGCGTTCCCAACCCGAGCACGGCCAGGGTGCTGAGGAGCATCATCGCGGAAATGCCGGCCGATGCCAGGCCGACGGCATCGGCCGGGAAGAGACGCGCTGCCAGCCACCAGAAGATAAACCCGAGCCCTGAGGTGATGGCTGTGCTGCCCACCAACGAGCCCGCATTGATCACAAGGCCTGTGTGAGGAATGATCTGCAGGCGCCATGACTGCCTAGAGGCTGACTTCATCCGTTGGCTCCGTTGAGCAAGCCGGGGGCGCCTTATTGCCCACCGGCGGGCAAGCTCACATGCCGGTAGATGGTCTGCGGGTCATCCAGGCGGTAGAGCAGCGCCTCAATCTTGCCGTCTCCAGCATCGGCGGGCAGGGTGATAGTCCCTTCCCACGCCTGGCCCGGCTGCAACTCGATGATCGGGCATTCGCCAGCGTGAGCGCCGCCCTGGGTTACCACAAGCCTGTATTGCATCGCTGTGCGCTCAGCGCTCTGCACGCCGATGCGGACCGTTCCTGTGGTGGCTGTTGGCGTGGAATCCGCTTGGATCCACAACTGGGTAAAGCCCGGTGTGGGTTCACTCTTGGCGCTGACAACCGCCATGCCCAGCGCTCCCACAGTAATGAGTGTGGCCAGAGTGGCACATACGATGGGCCCCTTGCGCAGTCCGGGCCAGGAGGGCCAGGCCAGGTGGAAATGGCGCAGCCCTGCCACAATGCCGAGCAAAAGAATCAAGCCCCCCAACAGCACGGCCCAGGACCCCGCCTGCAGGCCCCATGGGGTCCAGTTCAAGACCAGCCCGGCCAGGCCCACCAGAGCGATGCTCAGCGCCAGGCTGAGTGTGAGTTTCTCCCAGAATCCCAGTGCCTGTTGGGCCTGCATGGCCCGTAGCAGCATATAGCCGGGCAGAAACATAACCAGGATAAGCCCCAGGATGGCTCTGATCATCGTGCACCTACCTGAAACGATCTGTGGCGCCGCTCGAACCGGCGCCGGCCGCGAGTTGCATCCCTGTGCTCTCACTCAAGGCAAAGACAACGCGCCTACATCGTATAGCGCAATATTCCCGCTATCAAAGATCCGGCCGATCTGCGGTATACGGTCGAATTTGTCGAGCGCGGCGGGGTCTATCGGCATATGGGGCGAAGGGTTGCGTTCGCCCTCTTCAAAATAGGTCCCCAGCATGGGCAGCCCGCTGGCCCACCTCTCATCGGTGAGCACATAGCGGACGTGCCCACTTTGCAGGATGGCCTGTTCCGTGGCGCCCAGGTCCTCCGAGAAGAAGATCAGCGGCACATGGCCATCGGCATTGCTGCTTGTGATCGGCTGCTGCCCGCCGTATGAGCCCATCAGCAGCCGGTCGGTGCGGTCTGTGATCAGCCTCTGATCCGGCGGCAAATGGCCGTGCGCCCAGGTGGCTGCAGCAACACTTTCCGGGTTAACTGCCAGCGGCCGGTATGGCTGCGGCATACGTTGGCTGGCCGGCAACCCCATCACCGTCCCCCCAAAAAAGGCGACAGCCAGGCAGGCGGTCAGCAAGGCTGTGCTGTGCTGCGGCCAATGCGCACCGCTTGCTATGCCAGCCCATCCTCTGGCGGCCACATAGGCGACCCCGATAAAGAACACAGCGGCAACCCGGCTCGCCACCTCAACCCCCGGCCCTACCAGGCGGAGCGCATTGAACATGAAGTACAGGAGAGCCATGCCGGCCAGAGCCAGCGGAGTAGCGCCCTCCTTCCGCTCTCGCCAGGCCCCGATCAAGCCAACGATTGACCCGGCGATGATGACGAGCATGTCGGCATAGGCAGCGCATTGCTCCCATAGCGCTCGCTGCTCACCCTCATAGGACTGAAACGGCAACCGGCCTGCGCCCAGGCCGTGGAACACCTTGACCAGGCCCCTGACCGCGCTGCCCACGTTTTCATCGAGATAGGGTATCGTCGGCTCTGCCACGAACAGGAGCCATAACAGGGTAGCGGCCAGGGCCGCGTCAGCCACCGCGAGGCGGCCTATCCAGAACTTGCGGTCGCTTCGGGTGCAGAGGCTCGCGAACGCCCAAAGACAGAGGAACCCGGTGAGCGCATAGGCCGTCGCATGGTGGGTGATGGTGGTGGCCGCCAGGCCCAGCAGCGTTGCCAGGGTCAGCAAGGCGCGGCTGCCGCCGGTCGCCTGTTCCCGCCGCACAGCGGTGTACACGGTGAAGACAGCCAGAGGCAATGCTAACGATTCGTAAGCGAACTGGGCATCGAAGAGGACAAAGCTCTGGTTCGTCATATAGAGCACACAGCCCAACGCCGCCAGCCGTGCCGAGCGGGTCACGGCCTCCAACAGCAGATAGAGTGAGAGCACCAGCACCAGCCGGCCCACACCGATCACCAGTGTGCCCGCGCCAAAGATCCCCAGGGCAGGGCCAAGCTGGGCAATGGCGGCAGTCACCGTCTCCAGGCCGGGGTAAAGTGGGCTGATCGACAACAGGGGATTCCTCAGGAAAAGGTGATGGCCCTGTATGAGATCGATGGCAGTGCGCCAGTGTATCAGCTCATCCTGCTCGATGAAGATGGCCGGGCTGTGCATGAATTTGATCAGGTAGAGCCCCAGCCCGAGCATGGCAATCAGGCCCAGGCGCTCCGACCGGGCCGCTGTGGCCGAAATGGCCCGGCCGGCAGCCGGCACGAAGAGGATCAGGGCGCCGGACCAGAACAGTACCTCGGCCCCTCCCACTCTGTTGCGGGCGGCGGCATAGGAAAGGGAGATCAGCAGCACGCCCAGGGCCGCTACGAGGCCCAACTGGGGCAACATGCCGTAGGCTACGTCAGTGTGGGCGCGGCTCGCGCGCCCCTCGACTGTCAATGCGTTTCCAGTCGCGCCGGCCATGCTCCTGTCGTCTAGCGCCAAGTCTGGGTGCATCTCGCCTCCGTTCAATGCTTGCTCCATGTCTCCTGGCGGGGAGGCATTGTTCGCTGGTCCTGGATTTCACAAAGGGTGTACCGGTACTTGCCCGATGCGCAGGGTGCAATATCCGGTACAAACTCAAAGGTGACGGCGCAATCGCTGGCAAAGACCCTTTTCGTTTCTCGCTCGATCTCAGCCAGTTCCTCTGGCTGGGGCTCTCCTGCTTTGACGATCTGGAAGACGATCGATGTATAGTCCTTCTGTATGACCCGGAACTTCCAGACCCAATCTCTGAAATAGAGCAGATGGGTAAAGTATTCCCCATCCACCAGCGTGCCATCCCGCCTTCTAAAGGTATCCACCGTCCTGCCGGTCACCCTCTCCAGGATTTGCCCCCGCCGGCCGCAAGGGCATTGCTCTTCCGGAGAGAGCACGCCCCGGTCTCCGATGTCATAGCGGATCAGGGGCATGGCATAGTTGACGAGAGAGGTGACCAGGATTCGGCCCTCACCCCCCCTCGGCGCCGGCCGCCCGGCATCATCAACCACCTCGACATAGCTGCACCAGGGGGCTACATGCAGCCCATAATGAGCCTCGCACTCACAGGCAATATCGCCGGCTTCCCGGGAGCCATAGCGGTTATAGACTGGGCACCGGAAGACCGAGGTGATCTTTTCCCGCATGAACGGGTAAAGGGTGCCGGCGGAGGTATGAATGGCTACCTGCGGGGCCACCCTGATCCCCTCCGCCTCCACGAACCGGGCGAGCTCGTAGATGGCCTGGGCATAGGCGACGATCAGCCGCGGCGGCTGCGCGTTCAGTTGTGCGATAAAGGCGCGCATCTGCTGGGGAGTCATCCTGAAAGCATTGAAATAGGTCGTGCGGGTCAGCCAGTTGCCCAGGCGCGATTTGAGGCTCGCAGTGCCCCGCACGATATCGCGCTCCGAGCCCCACACCCAGACGGTAGGCTCACAAACATCACGCCCCGCCCACCCGAACCAGAGCAACTGCAGGGCATACACGCGATCCCAGAACTCACGGTCCTGGATGATGCGGATCGGCTCTCCCGTGGAGCCGCCGGAGGTGTTGTAATCCCACTTGCGCTGCGGCAGATCGATCGACCGGAGTTCTGCCGAGTGCTGGCGGATGATGCTCTTGGTCAGGATGGGAAGCTGCCGCAGGTACTCTGCCGGGTCCTCCTGAGAAGGCTCCCCGATCTGGTCCATCAGACGAGCGTAGTAGGGCACCGACTTACAATGGGCGAGCATACGCGCCAGCAGTTGCCTGGTTCGCTCCGGGGGCACGCCGGCACGGTCTTCCTGCAGCATCTCATGGTATACGTTGCCAAGAGAACTGCCGATCAGACGGTGGTAGCCAAAGTAGGCCTTCTGCCGGAGGGTGGTTCCCGTCATCCTTGGCGCTCGCTTTCTTCGGCGCCAGCCATCATCGGCAGCTCGCGGTGTGGGGCAGGGATCGGCTGCGCCTGCGTTTGACGCACCCAACGGCGGCTGCGCGCATAGGCGACCGGCCCTGCCAGGTAACCCCGCAGCTCGAGCGCCACAAGCTCGCCGGGGTAGCCCGCTTTCCGCTTGTGATTCTTGGGTGACCGGGGGCTGAGGGTGTAAAGCAAGCCCGGGGGCACGCTGCCGATCAGGCTCGGCAGCAGCCTGGGGTTCTCAAGCAAGCACTTGAGCAGGTAAGCTGTCATGCCGACGCCGTAACCATAGATCTGCTTGCGCAGCATGGCATAATCGCGGTGGTGGGCATGGTAAATGATGGCTCCCGGCTCATAGGCAATCTGGTATTCGCTGGTGATCAACTGGACGAACAGCGCAAAATCCTCGCCGCTGCAGGCAGGGCTGCCGGCGCCCAAGGCAGGGTCGTAACCACCAAGGGCTTTCAGGACAGATGTCTTAAAGGCAGCATTGGCGCCAGACCCGAATATCCCCGCAGCAAAGGGGTACAGTCGGTCCGGTGGCCGGTTCTCGCCCAAATCAAACAAGCGCCGGCGGAACCCTTTGCTAAAGCCGCCATATTGCTCGATGAGCAACTGTGCAGGCGTTTCGAGTTGTTGGGGCAGGATGGGCCCGGTCACGCAGGCCACACGGTCGCCCAGGCTAAAGCCGTGCACAAGCTCGCTCAGCCAATGGGGATCAGGAACAATATCATCATCGGTGATGGCGATGATCTCGCCCTGTGCCGTGGCGAGGCCACGGTTACGCGCACGTGACAGGCCCGGGCAATCCTCACGCACATAGCGCAGATGGGGCATTCTGGCGCAGCGTTGCCGGACGATTTCCCGGGTTTCGCCATTGGCCGGCGCGTTATCAACCACGATGATCTCATATCGGGGATAGGCGAGGCCAGCCATTCCGTCCAGGCAGGCGGCGATGCTCGCCGGCCGGTTGCGTGTGCAAACGATGATGCTGACCGTGGGCGCCTGATCCAACATGCGCTGGCGCGCGTGCAGGCAACGTGGCCGGCCAGCCGGCGGTAGCCCGCTGGCGGTAAGACCATCTATGGCAGCCAGGCCGTCTGCCTGCAGGTGCTCCAGGATCTGGGCGCCAAGGGCGCCCCAGATCGCCTGGGCCAGCTCCTGCCCGCTTACCCCCCCATCGTGAGGCGCCAGATCAACGATGCCCAGCGGCCGGGTATGCAGGCGCGCCAGGCAGCGGATGCTGCCATAACGCCGGCCTGCTTGGGCCGGTGTGAGCACAATATCCGCAATGGGGCCTGCTACATCAACCTCGTGCAGCAGGATCGGTGCGAGCTGATCTGCATCGTGTACGTCAGTTGCCTTCACGGCTGGGTCCGCTTTCATCGATGGCGCTCCGCTAACGATGTTGCATAGGGTATCACCGGCTGCCCGCTGGCATCGAGTTGTAGATGGCCTTCATGGCTTCGCCCGCAGCGGAAGCTCTGAGCCATGTCCCCAGCCGGAAGCCCAACTCACCCCGGTTGGCGGCCCCGACTCTCCGCAACTGGTAAAGATCGCTGTGCAAACGGTTGCGGCCATAAGTGGTCGTCAGGGCACACCGGAACCCATTGGCCTGGATGCAGCGCCGGGAGCGCTCATCCACATCTCCCTCTCCGCCGTAGGGATATGAGAAGAGGGTAACCGGCTGCTGGAGCTCGGTCTCGATGCGGCTCTTAGAGTCTGCAATCTCAGCCCGGAGGGCCTCCGCGCTGAGCCGCGACAGGCGGCAATGTGTGACGCCGTGGGAGCCAAAGGAGATGCCGGGCGTCTTGGCCATGGCTCGCGCTTCGTCCCATGATAGCATCATATCGCTTGGGTGCGGCCGATCTGCGACCCCCATTGCACCGGTGATCGCTTCCAGCACCCTTTGCCTTTCGCCCTCTTCGACCCGGTGTAGCAAGCCCACCAGGTCATCGACGGCGCGCATCCTTGCCGCCTGATCCTGCAGTGAGTAGCGACGCTCGATCCGCAGGCCGGCTATCGAGGCCCGTAGCTCGCTGTGCGCGCCTGCTCTCACCATCCAGCTCAGCCTGTCTTCCCACTTGATAGCCCCCGTGCCGATATAGGCGGTAGCCAGGAAGAATGTCGCCGGCAAGCCAAGCTGCGCCAGAATGGGATACGCCTGCTGGTAGTTGTCTTTGTAACCGTCGTCAAAGGTGATGACCACGCTGTCTGCCGGAAGCGGCTCACCGCTCAGCACATGGGTCACATACCGGTCCAGCGAGATCACGTGGCAGTGCGCGGCCAGGTAGCGCATCTGCCGGCAAAAGTTGCCTACACTGACGATGTTCCGGGCATGAATGCCAGCATTGGCGATGGTGCCAACACTGTGGTACATCAGGATGGTCACCGTATGCGCGCCTGCCCCTTTAACCGGCATCATCCCGTATCTTCTCCCCTTGAGACAGGAAACCAGGGTTGCTGCGCAAACCAGCGCCCCAACCTTCGGTCACGCGGAGAAAAGCCAGCCCCGACAGATAACCACTCGCGGTAATCGCTACGCCGGCGGCGACAGCGCCGGCCCGTGCCAGCCCCGTCAAATCGTGACGGATGGCCGTATCGGCCAGCCCGCGCGAGAACACTCTGGGCAGGGCGCGGAGCAGATGGGCTCTTTCGGCCGACAGGCCATCCTGCGCACCAACGAGCTGCGCCACCAGCGCTTTGGAACAGCCCTCCAGGTAACAGCGAGAGCGAAAGTAGCTCCAGGTTTTCCGGTTCGCCGGAATGCTGTGATAGACCCTGGCCCGCGGCTCGTAGAGCAGGAGCGCCTCGGGGAAGCGCTGACGCAAGCGGATGCAGAGCAGGGTCTCATCACAGCCGTGAAAGTAGCCCCGCTTCCCCCCCGATTGCCAGAAGCCTGCCATCACCTGATCGTCATCTCCGACACGCCCCATGCCTTCACCAAACCCGCCCAGCTCGACCAGCACCTGCCGGCGGAAGGACATGTTGCACCCGATGAGATTGCGCACTGGCGCCCTCTGCTCTGGCAGGCCCTCATAGGTGCACCCCTGCACCCACTCAAAGCCAGCGGGGAACCATGGCGGGCGCCCGCCGCCCCACGCGGGCTCAATGGCGCCACCAACCCCGGCTACAGCATCACTCTGGTAGCCCGATTGCAGCCATTGCAGCCAGTCGGGAGCCGCCACTGCATCATCGTCGAGGAAAGCGATTACGTCATGCCGGGCGACAGCAATGCCGGTATTCCACCCACCGCTTGAGCCGCGCGCCATACTGTTCTCGACCGCAACTGCATCAGGAAACTGCCGCCTCACTTTCGCCAGCAGGTCGGGGTTGTGATCGACCACCACGACGATCTCCTCCGGGGCCAGGCGCTGTTCCTGTACTGAAGTGATTGCAGCGACAAAAGAGTCCCAGCGCCCTTCAGTAAAGGTGCGGATGACGACAGATAACCGCATCCTCATGGCTGCGCCTCCTTTCGCCAGGAGACCAGAGGATGGCGCCTGTCGCCGTCCTCGCGCCGGCCCTCCAGGGCAGCGAACAGGGTGTCATACAGCGCGACGGTTTGCTCCCACGAGTGCGGATCGGCGTACCTTTTGCCACGCATGGCGGCCAATCTCACCAGCGCGCTTCGCAAGGCGCCGGGGTCATGAGGCGGCACCAGGATCGCCCCACCATAACCGGCTACCGCCTCGGGCAGCCCGCCAACAGCGGTCACCAGTACCGGCAACCCATGGCTCATGGCTGTGTGCAGCGGCCCACTGGCAGATGAGCGGTGGTACGGCAGAACAACAGCATCCGCCCCGGCAAAGAAAGCAGCGACCTCCGCATCGCTCACGTAACGGTTCACAAATGTAATGCGATGGCGGTAGGGGCTGCGGGCGATGAGCTTGCCTGGTAGCGTCCAATGCTCCCACGTCTCGCCGACAATTGTCAGCCAGTACCGTTCAATCTCAGCGGGCGGTATGCCATCAAAGGCTGTGATGATATCCTCGACCCCCTTGAAGGGGCGGATGACCCCGAAATAGAGCAGGTTGCAGCAAGAGGCAGGCGCCTCACGCAGCGTACACTCTGGCCGGCAGGCGCGATGGTGATCATAAGGGCCGTGTGGAATGACGGCAGAGGGGCGGCCTCCCAACCGGTACTCCCGGCGCACCACGGGCAGATCGTGCTCAGAGTGCACGACAAAGCCGTCTGCCAGGCGCATCAAGAGCGGCGCCAGGGTCTGCACATAAGTGCGCACCAGCGGCAAACGCGCCTCGCCGGTGTCGAGCACTTCGTGAAACTCGATAATGACCTTGGCGCCCAGGGCGCGCGCAGCCAGGGCCAGGGCGAGATAGGAATGGAGTGTGGTGCCGCTCCACCATTGAAAGATGATCACCTGCGGCTGCTCTCGCATCAAGAAAGCCAGCGCCCGGACCATACTGGGCAGCCAGTACCAGTCCACCCCGTCGAAAACCCGAATGGCGGGCAGGAATTTCTGCTCCGTCAGCCGGGCGCCGACGCGCGCCCGCCCAGGGTACAAGCGCACCGGCAGGAGCTGGCGCATCAGGATCACTGATACCCGCTGCGTCGGCGCCATAGCGTTGGCCAGGCGGATCGTGTAATAGCTCATACCGCTCAGGAAGCGCGTCCCTGCGCCTACCAGGCAGATTCGTTGCACCCCTGTCTCACTCATCGCCATCGGCCAGCGATCTCGGCTGGCGCACCGGAGAGCGACCTCGGCAGCCGTTCTCTGATGATCGCGATCAGAATCGTCCAGCCTGCCTTGAGCGCATCCAACTTGGCCTCCCCGGCGATGCGCCGGTGCTCAAAGCTGGCGACTTCGACCACGTGGAGCCCCTGTCGGGCCGCCCGGATGTTGCCGATGATTTCGCAGGCCCAGCCATCCATCTCCAGGGCCAACGCGTCGAGATGGCGCCGCCACGAGGCATTATAGCCGTAGGTGATATCAGTATAGTGGGTGCCGAAGAGAAGGTTGGCCAGCATAACGAGCAGCCTGTTGCCCAGGCGCCGCACCCAGGGCATATCTACCGTGCCGCCACCCTGCAGGAAGCGCGACCCCTTGGCCAGGCCCGCGCCGGCCAGCAAAGCGCCGACAAAGGCGGGAATCTCTGCCGGATCGGTGGAGCCATCTGCATCCAGCATGACAATGATATCGCCCGTGGCAGCCTGGCACCCGGCTCGCAGGGCAGCGCCCTTGCCCCGCCCTTTCTGGGTGACGACGCGGATGCCCGGGCAGAGAGCGCGGGCTACCGATACGGTCTGATCTGTCGAGTGCCCATCCACGAGGATCACTTCGTCCACCCAGCTGGGGATTCTGGGCAATACATGGGGCAGATTCTCGGCCTCATTCAGGGCCGGGATCAGAACGCTGATCGTGGGCCAACCCACGCTGGGAACAGGGTGCGACGGCGCACAGCTGGGGGATGCCTCTCTCAAGGCAGGGGACATCGTTTCTGAATAACCCCATGCCATGCCAATACCTCCTGCACGAATCTAGACTGCGCCTGGGCGTTATTTCAGCAAAGACGCCAATGGGTATGGGGGCTGTGGATCCACATGGGCGATCACGAAGGATCCGGAGGGGAAGCGAGAGTTCCATGAGAACGCCAAGCCGGGCATCTCTGACCGACACGTTTATATTATCAGGGTTGGGTAACGATTGCGTTAATAAAGAGTGTGTATTGAGTGAAGAACTGGCCTGGCCGAGGTGCCGGCGGCAGCCCAACGGATGACGGTACGCGTGCAGATTTCTTTGACAAATCGATTCCGATGTGTTACACTGGAATTGGTATTATCAAGCTACCTATTTATCACAGGCTTGCATCAGACCATGCGCCGCGGGCGCTACGCGGGCTCAAGGCACGTCTCTTGCACTTATCTATCTATCTCGCGGGGGATCGTCGGGCGCCAGCAAGCAAAGAGTAGAGCGCTTTGACGTCCAGCCAGGTTGGGTGCTGGGGTGTGCCAATGGCACACCCTTTTTTGTTTTTCCTGGGCTCTGCCGGGCTTCCGGGTGCTGCGGTCTGAGACGAGCGGGACGGGGTGATTCCCCCACAGCCGTTGATGGCGGGCCAGGCTACTGAGCTTGGGCCGGTCATCGACGCCCGTGGGGGGCTCACAGGGGTGTCCCGTAAGGGGAGGCAGTTCGTCGACCGATCGCTGAACACCATGGGAGGAGGTATCATGTGAGCCTAGAGCTGATACTCCGGATTTCGGTCATGCTCTTGGGCGGGATCCTCGGCTGGCAGTTGGGTGGTCCACTCAGGGGTTTGCTCGAATCACCGTATGCCACCTACTATTCCCCGGCAACGGCCATTTTGGGAGCCGGCCTCGGTTGGGTCCTTGCTCTCGAGCTCACCGTCAAGCCCTATCATGCCGTCCGTCTGCGTATCCGTCAGGTTCCGGCCCGCTACCTGGTGACAGGAATGGTAGGCCTGGTGGTAGGTTTGATCATCTCAGCACTTTTGGCCTTGCCGCTTTCTCTTCTGCCGGGGCTGCTGGGCGAGGTGTTACCTTTTGTCTCGGCCTTGATCCTGGGCATTCTGGGCATCACAACCATGGTGATGCGCGAGAAGGATATCTTGTCGATGGTGCGCCGCCTGACCTCGCGTGAGGGGGTCGGCGGGCAGGATGAGATCATTCTGGTCGATACCAGTGTGATCATAGACGGCCGCATTGCCGATATCTGTGCGACCGGCTTTATCAGTGGCACCCTGGTGGTGCCGCGTTTCATCCTGAACGAGTTGCAACACATTGCCGATTCCCCCGACGTCTTGCGCCGCAACCGGGGGCGCCGTGGCCTGGAGATCCTCAGCCGCCTGCAAAAGGATGCGGAGACGCGGGTTGAGATCTCGGAGGTTGATGTCGAAGGCGTGCGCGAGGTCGACAGCAAGCTGGTCAAGCTGGCGCGCGATATGAACTGCGCCATCATGACCAATGATTATAACCTGAATAGCGTGGCCAAGCTCCAGGGCGTCAAAGTGCTCAATATCAACGAGCTGGCCAACGCGGTCAAAGTGGTCGTCCTGCCCGGCGAACCCCTCACGGTACGTATCATCCAGGAAGGCAAAGAGATCGGCCAGGGTGTGGGTTATCTCGACGATGGCACGATGGTGGTTGTAGAAGACGGCCGCCGCTTTATCGAGCAGGATGTCGAGGTGCTGGTGACCCGTGTGCTGCAGACGGTTGCGGGCCGCATGATTTTCGCCCAGCTAGAGGGTAAGGGCGGGCACTAACGAGGGTCAGAGGGAACCGATGGAACGCGTGGGAACTTAACGGAGTTCCCTTAGTTCTGTTGGTTCCCTCAGTTCTCGTAATCTTGTGAGGTTATCATGGCATTGCAAATCTACAACTCACTGACTCGGCAGAAAGAGCTCTTCGTCCCTTTGCATGAGGGGCGCGTCATGATGTATGTCTGCGGGCCCACCGTCTATGCCGATGCCCATATCGGCCACGGCAAGACGTACGTCAACTTTGATGTGGTCGTGCGCTATCTGCGCTACAGCGGCTATCAGGTGCGCTATGTGCAGAACATCACCGACGTAGGCCATCTGCTCGATTCAGGTGAGGACCGTATTCTCAAGGGCGCGGCCCGCGAGCGCGTGGAGCCGATGGAGCTGGTAGAGCGCTACACGCGGCGCTATTTCGCCGATATGGACGCCCTCAACGTGCTGCGCCCCGATATCTCGCCGCGCGCTTCGGGGCACATCCCAGAGCAGATCGCCCTGGTCGAGCGGCTGCTGGAAAATGGGCACGCCTATGTGGTCAATGGCTCCGTCTATTTCGATGTGTCGAGCTGGCCCGACTATGGCAAGCTCTCGGGCCGCCGGGTAGAGGAATTGCTGGAGGGGACGCGCATCGAGGTCAACCCCGAGAAGCGCCACCCTGCCGATTTCGCCCTCTGGAAAAAGGCCGAGCCGGAGCACATCATGCGCTGGTCGAGCCCTTGGGGCGTGGGCTACCCCGGCTGGCATGTAGAGTGCTCGGCCATGTCGGTCCGCTACCTGGGCCAGCCCTTCGATATCCATGGCGGTGGGGTTGATAACAAGTTTCCCCACCACGAAGCCGAGGTAGCCCAGAGCGAGGCCGCCTATGGCGTCGATTTCGCGCGCATCTGGATGCACAACGGCATGGTCATGGTCAGCGGCCAGGAGATGCACAAGTCCCTGGGCAACTTTATGACTTTGCAGCAGGCGTTCGAGCGCTGGTCGCCCATGGCCGTCCGCTTCTTTATCGTCACCAGCCACTACCGCAGCCCACTGGATTTCACGACCGAGGCCATGGAGGCGGCTGCGCGCGGCCTGGACCGTCTGTGGGGCGGCGTGCGCGCTGTGCGCGAGCGCCTGAGCAAGGCCCCGGAAGGCCCGGCCGATGACGATGTGCTGGCCCTGTTGGAGGACCACAAGGCGCGTTTCCTGGCCGCCATGGATGATGATTTCAATACGTCGGGCGCCACGGGAGTGCTTTTTGAGCTGGTGCGCGCCACTAACGGCCTGCTGGCCATGCCCGAGCAGATCTCTCGCGAGACGCTTGCGGCCATCGATCACCTGTATCGTGAGCTGGGCGGCGACATCCTGGGTGTGGTGCCCGATGTCTTCCCCGAGCAGGGGACGGGTGAGCTGGCCGATCAGTTGATAGAGCTCCTGCTCTCCACACGCCAGGATTTGCGGCAGGCCAAGCAATTTGCCCTGGCCGACCAGATCCGCAACCGCCTGGGCGAGATGGGCATCCAACTGGAGGATACAGCTGGTGGCACTCGCTGGCGCCGCGTCTAGAGGGCGCCCGCACGTGCGTGCGGGCGAGTTCCTCTATGGCCGCAATGCGGTGCTCGAAGCCCTGCGCGCCGGGCGGCGGCGGGCCTACTATCTGGCGGTAGCCCGCGGCGTGCAGTCCAAAGGCTCGCTGCGCGAGATCCTGGAAGAGGTCGAGCGCCGCGGTGTGAGCGTACGCGAGGTGGAGCGCCAGGAGCTTGATCGCATGGCGCCGGGGAATCAGGGTGTGGCCCTCTACACCTCGCCCTATCCCTATGAGGATTTCGATGTCCTCACCGGCCGGGCCGGGCCGCAGGCGCTCTACCTGCTTCTCGACCTCATCGAGGATCCCCAGAACCTGGGTACGCTCCTCCGCACCGGCGAGGCCGTGCAGATCACGGGCGTGGTGATCCCCGAACACCGCGCCGCCGGCGTCACGCCGGCCGTGAGCAATGCCTCGGCAGGGGCAGTGGAGTACCTGTCCGTGGCCCAGGTGGGCAACCTGGTGCAGGCCATGGAGGCCCTCCGGGCAGCCGGCGTGTGGCTGGCAGGCGTGGAGGATGTGCCCGAGGCCCAGCCCTACGACCAGGCCGATTGGCGCGGCCCCCTGGCCATCATCGTGGGCAGCGAGGGCCGCGGCATGCGGCGCCTGGTGCGCGAGCACTGTGACTATATCGTGCGCCTGCCCATGGCAGGGCGCATCAACTCGCTGAACGCCGCCGTCGCTGGCTCGATCGTGCTCTATCATGCGTGGCGGACTCGTAATAAGTAATAAGTAACACGTAAGGTCGCCACCGCAAAAGGCTTGTCTGCTCTTCGCCAGCCTTGCCTAGACAAGGGATCGGAAGAACAGCGTTTACCGCACGATGGCGACCTTACGTATTACTTATTACTTATTACTTATCATCTTCGCACCCAAAGGAACCCACCTTGCCCGACCTTGCAGAACGCGAAATGCGCCGGAACCAGGCGCTGATCCTGACGGACTATATCTCCTTCGGCATCGGCATGAGCTTTCTGGGACCCACAACTCTGTTGCCCAGCATTATCCGCCTGTTGGGAGGCAGCCCCGTGGCAGTTGGCGCCCTGGGCGCCATCCAATCTGGCGCCTGGCTTTTGCCACAGCTCGTGATCGGCCGCTACGTGGCCAATCGCCCTCTCGTCAAGCGGTGGGTGGTCGTTCCCCTGGCCATCAGCCGCTGTTGTTTGGGGCTCATCCCCCTGGCCCTTTTCCTCTTTGCCTTGCGCGCGCCGGATTGGGCTGTAGGGTTAATCTTGTTGGCCGTGCTCTTTTTCAACATCAATGATGCCCTGGGCTCTGTGCCCTGGTTCGATCTCATGGCCAAAGCCGTGCCGCCAGAGCGCCGTGGGCAGGTGATGGGCTGGGCCCAGGCTGTGGCCAGCTTCCTGGGCATTGGGGCGGGGCTGATCGTCGAGCGCGTGTTGGCCCGCCCCAACGCTTTTCCCTCGAGCTATACCCTGCTCACCCTGACGGGCGCCCTCATCTGCGGCATTTGCCCGATCGCCCTGGGGCTCATCCGCGAGCCTGCCGGCGCAACAAATGGCCCTGCCCAGCCTGCCTGGGGCCAGTACCTGCCGCGCCTGGCGACGATCCTGCGCAGTGATGCGCGCTTTGCCTGGCTGACCGCCCTGCGCTGGCTCACCGGCCTGGCCGACATGGCAGCCGCCTTTTTCGTGCTCTACGCCACCGATCGCCTGGGTGTGCCGCAGGCGATGGTGGGCCTCTTTATCTCGGCCAGTGTGCTGGGCACCATGCTCTGTGGCGTCATTCTGGGGCCTCTGGGTGATCGCAAGGGCAATATCCTCATCATCCAGGTGCTGATCGGCCTGCGCTGCATCACACCGACGCTGGCCCTGCTGGCCCCCCCGGCGGCGTCTCTGCACCCCTGGGTGGCGCCGGGCATGTTTATCCTGATCTTCCTGTTTATGGGCATGACCACCACCTACATGCTCGGCTTTTACAACTATTTGCTCGAGATCGCGCCGGAGAGCGAGCGCATGACCTATATCAGCCTGTCCAATACGCTGGGTGGCGTGCTCCTCATCGCCCCGCTGTTTGCCGGATGGCTGGTGCAGGCGACCTCCTACGAGACACTCTTCCTCGTCGCCCTGGCTCTGGCGGCCTTGGGGCTACTCTTGAGCTTGCGTGGGCCGGCGCGGCAAAGGGCGGAGCAGGTGGTCGCCGGTGTCTGAGCGAGGGGGAATGGCTCTCACCGAACGAGGCGCTTCCCGCCGCAATATCGTTCTCATCAGCACAGACAACGTGAGCTTTTGGATCGGCATGGCCTTCCTGGGGCCCACAACGGTCCTGCCTAACCTGATTCGTCTGTTGGGGGGCAGCCCCCTGGCGGTAGGTGTGTTGGGCGCCATCAACTCGGGCGGGTGGATGCTGCCGCAGTTCCTTGCCGGCCGCTTTATCGCGAACCGGCCCCTGGTGCAGCGCCGGGTCATCGTGCCTGCCTATGCCAGCCGCCTCTGCCTGGCCCTGGCCGCCGTGTCTCTGCTCCTGTTGGCCCCCCGCGCGCCCAGCCTGGCCGTGGCCGCCATCCTGCTCGGCTTTCTGGGCTTTACCGTGGGCGATGCGCTCTCAGGCATCGGTTGGGTGGAGCTGATGAGCAAGGTGGTCCCCCTCCCCATGCGGGGGCGCGTGTTGGGGGCGGGCCAGTCTCTTTCCAGCTTTTTCTCTATTGGAGCGGGGGTGCTCGTCGAGGCCATTCTGGCGCGGCCACAGCCCTTTGCGCAGAACCACGCGCTGCTCCTTGGTTTGGCTTCAGCCTTTACCCTGATCGGCACCACAGGCATCGCCCTCATCCGCGAGCCGCGTGCGCCGGTGGAGAGCGGGCCCATCCTGCCGTGGGGTGAGTACCTGCGGCGCCTGGGGATGATCCTGCGCCATGACCAGCGCTTTGCCCGCTTCATGGCCGTGCGTTGCCTGGCCGGCCTGGCTGATATGGCCGCTGCCTTTTATGTGCTCTTTGCCGTGAGCCGCCTGCACATCCGCGAGGATGCCGTGGGTCTATTCATCAGCGCAGGGGTGGTGGGTGGGCTGCTCTGCGGCGTGCTCCTGGGGACGCTGGGCGACCGGCGGGGCGCCGGTGCGGTGGTGCGGGTGGTGATGATCCTGCGTTGTACCTGCCCGGCGCTGGCCCTGCTGGCCCCTCTTGCCGCCGGGTGGGGCCCGCTCCCCCTGTTGGGGCTTTTCCTGCTCATCTTTGCCCTGGCCGGCATGGTCAACGGCGCCTTCATGGTCGGTTTTACCAACTATTTGCTGGAGATCGCCCCGGCCAGTGAGCGCTCGCTCTACATCGCTCTCGCCAACACCCTGTTGGGCCTGCTGATCGCAGCGCCGGTGCTGGCCGGCTGGCTTGTGCAGGCGGCCGGCTACGAGCCGCTCTTTGCCCTGTCTCTGGGTGTGGCTGTGCTCGGGGCTGCGCTGGCCTGGCTGGGCCTGGAAGCCCGGCCGGCCCATGCGGGGTGAGCTGGGCTCCCCTGGCACGAGTTCCTGCCCCGGCTGGCCGCCATCGTCTGCGCCGACCGCCGGCTCGTCTGGCTGCCGGTCGTGCGCTGGCTGGCCGCCCTGGCCGGTATAGCTGGCGCCTTTCACATCCTCGTCGCCGCCGAGCGCCTGCACCTGCGCGCCGACCTGGCCTGGCTGCTCATCAGCAGCGTGGCGTTTGGCCACCTGGGCGATCGCAAGGGGAATGTCTTCCTGATCATCCTCTCCCTGGCTCTGCCGCCTCCTGCATGCGCCTGCCGCCACGATGTCGCCGCAATGCGCAAGTGATCTTGAGATACGCCCGTTTTTGGGGCCATGGGTGCAGTGTGGTATACTGGTCCTGATGACTGCCTGCAAGCTCTGTAACCCGCAGGTTCTCCGTTGCACGTGCCTCATGCCGCCCCCATCGTCATGCGCCTGGGCTTGGCTTTGGCAAGGTTTCCGTCCTCTGAAGACACGCCGGGCGCGACAGCCCACTGTGAGAGGGTACGACATTGGCTGAGCTGACGGAAAGAGATATGCGCCGCAATGCGGCCATGCTGGTGCTCGACTATGGCGCATTTCAGGTAGGGGCCACCTTTCTGGGCACCACGACCGTTCTGCCTGCCCTGGTGCTCCTGTTGGGGGGCACGCCGCTGCATGTGGGCGCCCTCATGGCCATCCAGTCGGGCGGGTGGCTCTTGCCGCAGCTATTCGCCGGCCGGCAGGTGACCAACAAGCCACGCGTGCAGCGCTACATGCTCGTGGCGGCGGCCGTCAGCCGGGGCGCTTTTACGCTGCTTGCGCCAGCCCTTTTCCTGTTCGGCGTACACGCTCCAGCTGTGGCCCTGTGGGCGCTGCTGCTGGCTATGGCCGGCCTGTGGGTGGGCGACGCCGTAGCCAGTGTGGCCTGGTTCGAGGTGGTGGCCAAAGCCATCCCCAGCCGGATGCGCGGCCGGACGATGGGTGGGGCGCAGTCACTGGCCAGCCTCATCGGCATCGGCATTGGCGGGCTGGTCAAGCTGATCCTCGATCAGCCGAACCCCTTTCCCATGAACCATGTGCTGCTGATGGCCCTCGCGGCGGCCTGTTTCTGGGTGTCGGAGTTGGCGCTGGCCCTGATCCGCGAGCCGGTCGGCATCGGTCACACCAATGAGCAGCCCGCCTGGAGCCAGTTTCTGCCCCGGCTGGTCACCATCCTGCGCACCGATACGCGTTTTGCCCGCGTGACGGTGGTGCGCTGGCTGAGCGGCTTTGCAGACATGGCGAGCGCATTCTATGTGCTCTATGCCGCTACCCGCCTGCACATTCCAGCCTCGACCGTCGGCCTCTTTATCAGCGCGGGGGTTGCCGGCAGCTTCCTGAGCGGCGCTCTGCTCGGGCCGCTGGGAGACCGCCGGGGCTGCTCGAAGGTGATTCTGGCCAGCACGGTTTTCCGTTGCCTGTGCCCGGCCCTGGCCCTCTTTTCGCCAGTCGTGGCGCACATCCATACGTGGGGTGCGACAGCCATGCTGAGCCTGGTTTTTCTCGCCGGCGGCATCGCCAATGGCGCCAACTTTGTCGGCTACCAGAACTATACTCTGGAGATCGCCCCCCCGACAGAGCGCGCCACCTATGTGGGCCTGGCCAACACCCTGAGCGGCCTGCTGATGCTGGCGCCCCTGCTGGCCGGTATGTTGTTGGAGCTGACCTCCTACGAGTCGCTCTTTGTCATCTGCCTGGTCCTGGCCGTCCTGGCGCTCGTGGCGGCGCTGCGGGTGCCCGAGCCGCGCGTGCAGGCGGCCCTGGCGGAGAGCCAGCCGTGAGTGAGCAGAGTGAGCGCACCTATCGCCTCAACCTGGCCATGATGCTGACGGACCATGTGTCCTTTAACATCGGCTATACTTTCCTGGGGGTTGGGACCGTCCTGCCGGCCCTCGTGCACCGCTTGGGAGGCGCCCCGCTGGCGGTGGGCCTGCTGGGCGTGGCGCAGCAGGGTGGCTGGCTCTTGCCACAGTTGGCGGCCGGCCGCTATGTGGCCAACAAGCCGCTGGTGAAAAAGTACATTATCGCCCCCTCCCTGGTGGGCCGGGTAATCCTGCTGCTGGTGGCGCTGGCCGTCATGGCCTGGTCAGTGCAGGCGCCGGGGCTGGCTCTCGCGATGCTCATCCTGGGCCTGGGGGGCTTTAGCGTGGCCGATGCCGCCTCAGCCGTGGGCTGGTTCTCTCTATTGGGCAAGGCCATTCCGGCAGATCGGCGTGGCCGCCTGTTAGGCGTGGCCCAATCGCTGAGCAGCCTGGTGGCCGTGGGCGCCGGCGCCGCCGTCGAGGTGGTCCTGGCTCACGTAGGCTACCCGGCCAACTATGCCTTGCTCATCACACTGGCCACCCTGTTCATGTCTGGCAGTATTCTGGCCATGCTGATCTTACGTGAGCCACGGGGTGTGGGCGTGCAGGATGAGCCTCACCTGCCCTGGCGCCGCTACCTGCCCTCTGCCCTCTCGATTTTGCGCATGGACCCCCGTTTTGCCTGGCTTACCTTTACGGGTTGGCTGGCGGGCCTGGTGGACATGGCGGGCGCTTTTTACGTCCTCTATGCGACAGAGCGGCTGCAGGCGCCGGAAAGCCTGATCGGCCTCTTTGTCAGCGCCGGCGTAGTGGGCGGCCTGGTGAGCGGCCTGCTGGGCCCCCTGAGCGACCGCCACGGCGGCGCCCGGGTGATTGCCCTCATTATGCTCCTGCGCTGCTTTTGCCCCGCGCTCGCCCTGGCAGCGCCTTTGTTGGCGCGCCTCCATCCCTGGCTGGCCCTCGGCGGCCTGACGCTCGTCTTTCTGCTCCTGGGTGTGATCAATGGCTCTTACCTGGTAGGCGCCATGCACTATATGCTCGAGATTGCGCCGCCCGGCGAGCGCTCGACCTATATCGCCCTGGCCAATACCCTCAGTGGGATCCTGTTGCTGGCGCCCCTGGCAGCGGGATGGATCGTGCAGATAGCTTCTTTCGAGGCGCTCTTTACCCTGGCCCTGGTCGCCGGCATCCTGGCCCTGCTCCTGGCGCTCAGCGGCCCCGGTTGGGTCGCTGCCCACTGGTATCGAAGCGCGCCGGCGGGGGGCGAGGGGTAAGAGCATCCTATCACGACTCGAGGTCCACACGTGACAACGGATGAACTGCGGGAGACCGCCTCAACTGAGCGCAAGACGCGCCGCAATACTCTACTGCTCATCTGCGACCTGGCTGCCTTTAATGTCGGCACGACCTTTCTGGGGGGCACCACCATCATGCCCGGCCTGGTGCGCGCGCTGGGCGGCGGCCCGTTGATTGTGGGCTCATTGTCGGCGATCCAATCGGGCGGCTGGATGCTGCCGCAGTTGGTAGCCGGGCGCTATACGGCCAACCGACCCAAGGTGATGAAGTATATCCTGATTCCCTGCGGCACTGGGCGTGCGCTGATGGCGCTCTACGCGCTGGTGCTGGCCCTCCTGGGCGTGCGCCTGCCCAAGATGGCCCTGGCCGGCCTGCTGCTGGCCCTGACGGCCTTTTGGGTCGCCGATGCGCTGACCAGCGTTCCCTGGTTCGACCTGGTGGCCAAAGCCATTCCGATCGAGCGGCGAGGGCGGGCCATGGGCATTTCCCAATCCCTCTCCAGCTTGCTTGGCATTGGCGTCGGTGTGCTGGTGAGCCGGATCATGGCCCGCCCGGCCGCATTTCCGGCCAACAATGTCCTGTTGATCGTGCTGGCCTCGGCCTGTTTCGGCGCCTCCTACATCACCCTGCTCCTCATCCGCGAGCCGGCGGGCGTCACGCAAAGCGAAAAGCAGCCCAGTTGGGGCGAATACATACCGCGGCTGGGCGCCATCCTGCGCCATGACCCGCGCTTTGTCTGGTTCACCATCGTCAACTGGCTGGGCGGCCTGGCCGATATGGGCGCCGCCTTTTATGTGCTCTTTGCCGCAGACCGCCTGCACATCCCCCTGTCGGATGTTGGCCTCTTTATCAGCGCCGGGGTCGTCGGCAGCCTGCTCAGCGGCATCGTGCTCGGGCCCGTCGGCGACCGCCGCGGCGCGGGCACGGTGATTACCATCGTGATGGCCCTGCGCTGCCTGGGGCCGCTCCTCGCCCTCTGCGCGCCCCTGCTGGCGACCCTGCACCCCCTCGGCGGCATCGCGGCCCTGTCACTCGTCTTTGCCGCGGGGGGCATCGCCGGCGGCGCCATGATGACCGGTTTCATGAACTATTTGCTGGAGATCGCCCCGGCTCACGAGCGCCCTACCTATACCGGCCTGGCCAATACCTTGAACGGGGTTGTCGTCCTGGCGCCGCTCCTGGCCGGCTGGCTCGTGCAGGCGGCCTCCTATGAAGTGCTCTTCAGCGTCAGCCTGTGCATGGCCGTGCTGGGGCTCCTGGTAGCGCTGCGGCGGCCGAGGATAGCACAGCCCGCTCCGGCCATCGCCAGAGAGTAGGGTATACCCCCAAGAAACGAATTGCGCATATTTGACAAGGAACGACTATTGAATATCCTGTGACCATATCGGTCGTTACCATCTTTCCCGCCCTGGGAAATGTCCTTTCCGTGGTGACCTCTTAGCCGCGGCTAGAGCAACAGAGGAGAAATGTCTACCTCCGAAAAGTCCTCCCACTGGAAAGCCCTTCGCGCCACCCTCACCCTCCTCCTCTTCTTCACCTTCCCCCTTCTCTCCGCCCGGGCTGGCGTCGACAACGTTTTGCCGGGACCTGTCGCCAAGCCACGGGTCCCTGCGGCCAGCCAGGCGCAATCCCTGGCGCGCCTGGACGACATGTTGCAGCGCGTGGTCGACCTGACCAACCAGCAGCGGGCCCAGCAGGGCCTGCCGCCTCTGACCCTCAACAGCTCGCTGTGCAGCTCCGCTCAAACCCAGAGCCAGGATATGGCGTCGCACAACTTTTTCAGCCACACCGGCTCCGATGGCTCTGATGTGGGCCAGCGCATCGCTGCAGCCGGTTACAGCCCCATCTGGGCCTATGGCGAAAACATCGCTGCCGGCCAGTCGACGCCCGAAGAGGTGGTGGCGGCCTGGATGAACAGCCCCGAACACCGCGCCAACATCCTCAGCCCCTACTATACCGATATCGGCGTCGGCTATGCCTACAACGACGGCTCCACCTACAAATCCTACTGGACGGAAGATTTCGCCAGTCACGGTAATGTTGCGCCTACGCCTGTGCCGCCGACGCCCACACCCATCCCGCCAACCGCCACGCCGCTGCCGCCGACGCCTACACCCATCCCGCCCACCGCGACCCCTGTGCCGCCGGCGCCCACGCCCATCCCGCCCACCGCGACCCCGGCGCCGCCGACGCCTACACCCATCCCGCCCAGCGCGACCCCTATCGCCAACGCAGGCCCGGCGCAGCAGGTGGTTGACCTGACCAATCAGGAGCGGACCCGCCGCGGGCTTGCCCCCCTCACCGTTGACCCGGCGCTCACCCATGCGGCGCAGGGCCACTCGCAGGACATGGAGGAGCACCAATTCCTCAGCCACACCGGCTCCGATGGCTCCAGCCCCGCTCAGCGCATGATGACAGCCGGCTATAGCCCGCTTGCAGCCTGGAGTGAGAATATTGGGGCGGGGCAAGCCACCCCGGCAGAGGTCGTTGCAGCCTGGATGAACAATGCTACCCTGCGGGCCAACATCCTCAACCCCGATTACCAGCAGATTGGGGTAGGCTATGCCGAGGGCGGCGCCTATGGTCACTACTGGACGGAGGACCTGGCCACTCATATTGATAGCCCGAGCGTTACCCCCACCAGCGTCCCGCGCCCGCCAGCCTGGGGCCGCTTCTGGCTTTTCCTGCCCCTCCTGCGCCTTTGGATGAGATAGGCCGCAGAGGGTAGTGGATATCGAGGTTATCGATCAGGTCAAATACTGCCGGCACCAAAAGAGAGGGGGTGGTCTTCCATCCCCTCTCTTGTGTTGCCGGCAGTCACTCTCTACCGTGGCCAGTAGGGCACAGCCGGGCGCTGATAGGGGCCGTCGGCCAGCGCCTGCCAGTAATCGCGGCCATAGGTGTGCTCCTGGTCCCACAGCACGTGGTACGAGAGGAAGGCTTCTCCCTTGGCGCCATTGTCTCGTGCGGCCTCGATACGCCAGGCAATATCGCTAAAGGAGGTATAGTCGGGCTGGATGCCGGCGATCACGGCCCCCGACCCTGAGCCCTGGACGAAATTCTGCACCATCGCCTTGTAGCGATCGGGATAATCATGGAAGCTCACGCTATAGAGCATGGGCATGATGCCATCGAGCAGCCCGCTGCGCGCCCAGCCCTGCGAGTCCTGATAGTGGCCGTGGTAGCCGTCGCTGTTGGTGCTCCAGTAGGGCCAGTTCCACGCTGGGTCATACTGGTAGCAGGGCCAGACGGCCGCCGTCAGGTGCGCCTGCGGGCGGTGGGGCAGCGACTCGGCCCGCACCCGCGCGATCAGGTTCGTCACCTGGCGCCGCTGCCACTCCTCACGCGTGAGGCCCGGCTCGGCAGCCTGCGCCGCCGCATAAGCCTGATTGCTGACTGGATCGTAGGAGTAGGTATAGGCGTCATAGCGGATATAATCAAAGTGCAGGCCGTCGAGCGCGTAGCGGCTCAGCAGGTCGGTGCAGACGGCGACCACACGGTCGGTCACGGCCGAGAACGCCGGGTTGGCGCAGAGATAACTGCTGTTGAGCTGCATCGGGCCCGATGGGGACCACTGGAGCCACTGGGTGCCGTACTTTTGGTTAAAGTCGGGGTACATATGGATAGGCGTCGTCGTCGCGGGCGGCGGCGTGGTGCCCAACCAGGCCGGGTACACGTTGAGCCAGGCGTGCACCTCGATGCCCTTGGCGTGGGCCTTGTTGATGATATCGGCCAGGGGGTCCCAGCCCGGGTTCTGCCCCAGGGGATGGCTGCCCGTATACCACCAGGGCTCGATCCGTGAGGAATAGACGGCATCGGCGGTGCCGCGCACCTGGAAAAAGATAACGTTCATGTGCGCCCTGGCGCACTGGTCCACGATGGTGCTGATATCCGCCGGGCCGCGCACGTTGTCGGGCATAAAATCCCAGCGGGTGACATAGAGGGCGCGCGTCTCTTTGGGCGCCTCGCCGCCCATCACCACCGGCAGTGTCACCGAGTAGGGCATGACCGCTTGCGGGCGCGCGGCCGGTTGCTGAGGGTGCTCCGGGGGCGAATCCAGGCCATTCGTCCAACCGCGGCGGATATAGTACTCATCGATGCCGGCCCCATCTTCGAGCAGGACCGGGGTCGGGGTCGGATCATCCGCCCGCGCGGCGTGCGGCAGACCCAACACCCCTACGCCCAGGGCGAGGGCGGCCAGGCCGCACGCAGCAGCGAGGGGCAAGAGCTTGCGGATGACAGGCATGGGGAAAATTGACCTTTCTAGGAGAGTTTCCTGAGGATAGGTCTGCCGACATGCGCAGGAACCTTCGCCTCCACGCCGCCTATAATGACGTGGATGATCCTTGACAGTTGCGGGCCCGCTGAATCGAAATGCCCTCCCGCCGCCCCACAGAGTGGCCGGAGGGTATTCCGATTTCCAACCTGCGCTATCCGCGTGCGGCTACTATCATGCGGTCGATTTCCGCCACGCGCGCTTGCTGCTCGTGCCAATACGCCGGGTCGAGCTGGCGGTCCAGCTCGGCTACGGTCTTACCCTGCTGCTCGACCCAGGTATAGTATTTGAGGTTATGCCATTGCCGGCGTGCGTCTCGGGTGCCCTCCCGGATCCAGTCCGTACGCTGGGCGTGGAAAATGCTGGCCAGGCGCACGGCCGCTTCCGTCTCGTCCATGCGGCCATAGGTGCGGGTCATCTGTTCCATCACCGAGTGATAGCGATCGATGGCATCGGTGCAGATGGTGACGATCAGGTCCTGCGGCCCCAGGCCATAGAACCTGGCCGTCTTGATAGCCCCCAACACATTGCAGACGCCGCTGATGCCAAAGATCGTCGCCAATTTGTGGACCTTTTCCTCGGGGATGCCATAGCGGTCGATCAGCGTACGCCAGCCCGGCTCTTCAGTCAGGAGCTGCAGGCCCTTTTTGCACTCAATGTCGTCGATGCACATGAGGGCATCCATATTGTTCACATTGTGGATCCAGGTCACGTGCTTGTCGCCGATGCCCTGGATATCGTGACTGCCATATCCGTTGTTGTAGAGCGTGGGGCATTGGATGGGCTCCAGGCCCACGATCTTGTGCTCTGGCCACACCTGCTTGATGCGATCGCCAGCGGCGATGGTGCCCGCCGAACCCATGGCCGAGACAAAGGCGCTCACCCGGCCATTCCCAATGCCGGCCTGATGCAGCTCGGCCGCCAACTCGACGATGGTGTTGCCTGTGACGTAATAATGAAAGCGGTAATTGCCCATGACTTCGAACTGGTTCAGCACGCGGATGCGCTCGGGGTCTTCGGCCGCCAGGGCTTTGCAGCGATCATAGATCTCTTTGACATTGCTCTCGCTGCCTGGGGTGGCAATGAACCGGGCGCCATAGCTCTGGATGCGCGCAAAGCGCTCCTGGCTCATGCCCTCGGGCAGGATCACCAGGGAATCATAGCCCATACGCGGCCCTACCCAAGCCCCGCCGATGCCATAGTTGCCTGTCGAGGGCCATACCAGCGAGTGCCGGCCGGGCTCTACTTCGCCATTGAGCTGCTTTTCGATGAGGACGGAATAGCTGGCGCCGACCTTATGGCTGCCCGTCGGAAAATCGCGGGAGTAGAGCACGGCAATGGGCGCCTCGACCCCCGTCAGCGCGGGGGGCAGCACCTCATAATGGATACGGTTTTCGCCATCGCGCCAGGTGATGTTGTAGAGGTTGACGGGGTCCAGCGGGTTTTCCTCTCTCATCCGCTGGGCCTGCTTGCGCACCCGGGGGGCGATTTTCCAGGGGTGGAGCATCTCTTCAAAAGTCGGGCCAAGAACTGCTGATGCCATGCGCGGGCTCCTCAGGTCGGTCCTCATCGGGGCGGCTATTGGGCAGGGTCTTGCGTCTATTCCGGCTCAGCGCTCTGCTTCAGCGCCCGGGTGTTCGGCATTGCCGCGCGCGGGCAGGGGCGGGCGCCATACGTAAGCGCCTTCACCCTGGCGCGCCCGCGCTGGCAGGTTGGCGCCGTGCACTACCTGCCAGCGCCACGCGAACTCTAGCAACTGAAGGGCTGGCCCCAGGGGCCAGGGGCGCCCATCGGGCATGATCACCACCGTTTCTTCACCGGCCCGCGGCCGGTGAGCGAGTTGGGGGGGCGGCACAGGTTGCGCACGACGAGGGCGCCACTTTTGCAGCCACCGGCGCCCGTTGCGCCAATAAGGAGCGATGGCCCGCTCAATGGTGTTCCAGCGTAGATAGAGGTATGCGCCGGCGGTACCCGCCACAAAGCCCAGGGTGAGCACAGCGGCCCATTGGTTCCAGTTCATCTTGGCCTACCTTTTCATCCGGCAAAGCTCAGAAGCTGGTGGATTCCCTCTTCGGCCCCGGCAGATGCCCCGCCAATGCCGGGGCAAGATTGCGGCCTGTCAGGATCTGTCAAGCCCACCAGACCATGATAACAGCGTGGACCTTGCCCACGCTGCGGGTCCGGCGGCATCAGCAAGCGCAGAGGCAAGGCGGGTTGCCGGGCCGGAAGTCTGGCCGGCAGACCAACGAAAAGATATTGTCGATTATAGCGCAGCCCTGCCTGGACTGTCAACGTGGCCCCTCTCTTGGGCCTGTGGTACGGGACGTGCTAACGGGATGAGTGATAGATGGGCAACTGCGCCAGGCCGGCGCGGCAAAAGGTGATATGTTATGTTGTGGATACGTGGCGGCGCTCTTCTGACCGGCCTCGCGGCGGTCGTGGCGGGCGCGATCGTGGTGTTCGTGGTGCAGGCTTTCGACCCCATCCCAGGCTCCTGCTTTTCCTGGGCCATGGGGGTCACTCTGGTCACGGCGTTCTTCGCCGGGTACTTTGGCTACCTCGCCGGCATCCGGGCGCGGGGCCGGTGAGGCCTGGCTTCGTCGCCACGATCGCAGATGGCTGGAATCCAGGGAGATGACAGGCGCCTCACCGCCAGAGCCAATCCTATTGGTAAACTCGGTTGCGTGCTCGAGCCAGGCCGCCCGAGGCTGGAAGCCATCGGGCTTGGAGGGCAAAGCCCCTTTCGGGGCTCGCACAGGACCCAATCTCGCCGTGCAAGGCAGCTCTGCCCCACACAAGCCCGAAGGGCCTGGTCTTTCAAGCCCGGCGGCTTTAGCCCTCTGAAGCCGTCGGGCTCTCTGCTGCACGCTTATTTGACCGGTATTGGGATTAGCAGGCCCCCGCACTGGTTTTGATGAGTGCCCGCTGCCTGCAAAGGGAGCAACCTTGACCCATCAAAACCAGTGCGGGAAGCCATTAGCGATACAGGCTCTCATAATGTGCCCGATGCTCGTAGATGCGCTCCATGTACGCCCGCGGCTGCCCGTTGCTGACGATCTCGAAATAGACATCGTCATCGCCGTGCGCCTGTTTGCCCCACTCGGCGGCGTTGCCCGGCCCGGCGTTATAGCCCACCAACGCCATGAGGGCATTGTCATCGAACATGGCCAACGCTTGGGAAAAGTACCAGAGCCCATAGCGCACACTGACCACCGGTCGCCATAGCTGCTCGGGTGTGTAGGTTGTATCGCCGATCTTCTGGGCGATGTACTCCCCTGTAGAGGGGATAACCTGCGTCAGGCCGCGCGCGTCAGCGTACGAGGTGGCAGTGGCATTGAAGAGGCTCTCTTGCCGCATCAGGGCCAGGAAGAGCAGCGGGTCGGTATTGGTGGCCTGCGCCTCTGGCAGCACCAAATCTATATAGTAGGTGGGGTAGGCCAGCTCCTCAAGGAAGCGAGGCGCCTTGGCCCGCGCCTCGGGCGGCGCCATGGCCAGCAGTCGCTCAGCCGAAGTGACCGAGATCTGATAGAGCCCCTGCCCGCAGGTGTAGACCGCCAGGGCGTAGAGCACGCCCGGTTCGCCGCTGTGCGCCGCCTGCACAGCTTGTAGTTGGGCATTGGCATCGACCGAGTCGCCCAGGGCCCAATACTCGACGCCCCGCTGGAAGGCCGGTTCTTCGCGCACGGCCTGCGGCAGGTCGCTGCTCACCGGTTGGCCGGTCCAACTCTCCAGCCACCGCTCCGCCTCGGCCGGGTCACCGCGTGGTGCATAGAGGGCAGGATCAAAGGCCCCGACAGGCGCCTGCCCGCCAAAGCTGCGACCGGCTAAGAGGTCCGCGGCCCGTAGCCCCCAAAAGCCGTTGGGGTCCAGCGCCGTGGCGCGCTGCCATTCCGTCTGGGCCGTGGTCGTATCTTGCTGGGCGGCCGCCGCTTTGCCCAGCCACATGTGGAGCCGTGCCTGCAACTCCGGCGAGGGCTCCTGCGGCAGCTCCGCCGCCCAGGCCTTGGCGGCAGCCTGCACCGCGCCGCTCAAATAGTAAACAAACCCCGCTCGAAAGCGCGCATCGGCCGCATAGGCCGCGTTGGGGTAGGTCTGAGCAGCCTGGACATAGGCTGCCGAGGCCTCTGCAATGCGGCCGGCTTTGTCATAAGCCTGGGCGATCTGGTAGAGCGCGTCAATGCCCTGCTTCTGCTGAGGATACTGGCTGTTCAGCTCGCGGTACGTCTGCACGGCATCATCGACCCGGCCCAGCAGGGCAAGGCTCTGCCCCTTCTCATAGAGCGCCTGCACCAACAGCGTGCTCGTAGCATGGCCCTGTATCAGGGCGTCCAATTCCCGAACGGAGTCTTCGTGCTGGCCCAACTTGCGATAGGCGAGCGCGGCGTAATAGTGCACTGCGGCCGTATGGCCGCCCGCTTCGATCTGATGCAGGACTTGCAGGGCCTCCGCATAGTCTCCGGCGCCGTACTTCACCCGCGCCTGGAGCAACAGGTCGACCTGCACTGGGCCCATCGTCTGCAGCAACGCCAGCGCCTGCGCCGCATAGCTGTTTTCAGGGTAGGCCGCAATGAGCGCCTGCCAGCGAGTTGCCGCCTCGCTGTCGCGGCCCGCCTCATACAGGGCATTGCCGGCCTCAAACATGATCTGCGCCCGATAGCCTGCATTCTGCGCCAGGCTGAGGATCTCATCATAGGCGGCCACCGCCTGATCTGGCTGTCTGCGCTCGCGCTCGACCCCGGCCAGGCCCTCCAGCATCGTGACCTTGTTCACAGCCATTGGCTCGGCATCGGCAGCAGCGCGGAAAGCCTTTGCGGCCTCTTCCAGGTCACCCGCTTTCTGCAGGGCCGTGGCAATTTGCCCCTGCACATAGCCTGCCAACAGGGGGCGCTGGCTCAGATAACTGCGAAAGGCCTCCACGGCCCCTGCCGTATCGCCCAGGTTGGCCCGTGCCTGGCCCAGCCAGAAAGTAGCTTCCGGCGCCTGCGGATCCTGTGGATAGCGCCGCAGAAAGACGGCCAGATTATCGGCAGCAAGCGAATCGTCGCCGGCCTGGAGGCTTGCATGGGCCAAGTGCAGCAAAGCCTGTCGCTGCACATCCTGCGGCGGGTTGCTGGCCAGCAAAGAGCGCAATTCTGCGACCGCATCCGCGTAACGGCCCTCATCCTGCAGGTGAATGCCCGCCTCCAGGCTCTCCTCGGCAGACAATGCTTCAGGCTGCGGCAGGGCAACGGTCGGCGCCGGTGGGACCGTGGGGGTGATGGCCTGAACGCTAGGCATGTCGGTAGGCGCGGCAGGAGCTATCGCCGCCGGCTGTTGTACCATAGTTGAGCAGGCGGGTAGGAGCAATGTGATGGCCACCAAGACGCTGTTGGCCAGACGAACCGATGCTCTCTTTGCCATGGTCTCCAATAGACCGTTTCGAGCACTCTCGGCCGGGCGGTGCATGGCGGCGGGTCCGGAATGCCGGCAGTGGACAAGGCAGCGATTCGAAAGAGGAATGGACCGAGAACAGTTCTTGTATTCTAAAGATTTGAGTGAACCTTGTCAAAGTTGACCCCCCGCGCACCCATGGAGCGGCGCGCGTGGCACTGACCTTGCTGGCTAGGCTGTGTCCGCAGATGGCGGCAAGACTTGCAAACGGAGGTCTGGACATGTGGCAGTCGCACCCGACCACGATGAGCCCGACGGTTGAGGCTCGCGACAGGCTAAACATCGTTTCCTACCTGGAAGAGGTCCGTGGCACTACCGATGTCGACCGGCAGGCGCTCTACGATCTGCTGAGCGGTATCTTGACCCATGAGCAGGGTGTGGGCAAGATGTACTGGCAGTATACCCAGCAGACGACCAACCAGGAACTGAAGGACAGGTGGCAAAAGTTCGGCAAGGAGACGGAGGCTCATCGGCGGATTGCGGAGAAGGTCATCGTTGCCCTGGATGGCGATCCGAGCTACAAGAGCACGATCGCCCGCGATCACGAGCGGATGATGGAATGCATCACCCCCATCGAATCTCAGGGCTGTGCAGGTGACCACATCCGCCTGACCAATCTGGTCAAAGCCGAGAACGTCAGCAAGCTGCTGTGGACGAGCCTGCGCCGCATCGCCGTCAACGTCAAGGATCCGTCCACCGCCAAGATCCTCTGGGACGCTTCCAGGATCACGATGCCCACCACCGAAGAGCATGTGAACTGGAACAGCGCCATGTACGAGAGCTGCGTCGACAAGCTCGTTATGAGGATGTAACCATCCCCTGGTCGCTTTAGGCTGGAAGAGGCGATGGGCGTGTGCCCATCGCCTCTTTGCCTGTCTACGCCCCGCCACCCTGCCCGTATGCGTGACATACCCGGAGCGCCGGCTGCCAGCCGGCCGTCCCCATCCCGCAGCTTTACACTGCGGGCGATACAGAGTATGCTGATTATGCATAGGAAGTATTGCCTGTGACTCCGCGGAGGGGCCGATGAACGCTGCACCGGGGTACGCAGAGCTGGAAAAGAGCCTGACCGAGCTGCGGACGGACACGCTCAAGCCCATCTCGCTGTTGGTGCTTGTGGGCGGCTATGTTTATGCGTTCTGGATCACGGGCAGGGTGGGGCATGGTTACCCCGTGCCCGCCTGCGCCTGGGTGGGGATGGGGCTCTTGTTCGTGGGTGCATTGGCAGGTTACGGGCTGCGCACCCGCCGCCTGGGCCCGGCCACGCATCTGCTGACCTGGGGCCTGCTGGGCGCGATCGTCTGTGTGGTGCTGACCTTCCGCTCGCCGGCAGTGGCCTATCTCTTCATTCTGCCCGTTATCTTTGCCAGCGTGCTCCTGAGCCAGCGCATCTTTCTCCTGGCTGCGGCGCTGGTCACGGCGCTGGTCTATGCCCTGGGGCTGGCGCCGGCAGGGGCGCCGCTATTGGCGGGGGGCACTCTATTGCCGGCTGCGATCATTGCCCTGGTCACGGTCGCTTCCTGGCTCTCCGCGCGCAATCTGCATACGGCGCTCTACTGGTCGTGGAGCGGCTATGAGCGCGCCCGCCGGAACGAGGAGATTGCCGACCAGCGCCGCGGCGAGCTGGGGCGGGCGCTGAAAGCCCTGGACGAGGCCGCGCACCGGCTGGAGCGCACGAACTATATGCTGATGCTGGCCCGCGATCAGGCCGAGGAGGCCCGCCGGCTGAAGCAGCAGTTCGCCCAGACGATCAGCCACGAGCTGCGCACACCCCTGAACCTGATTGTGGGGTTCACCGAGCTGATGGTCCATTCGCCGGAGTACTATGGCGGCCGGCTGCCCACCGCCTACTTGCATGACCTCAGCATTGTCTACCGCAACGCCTGTCACCTGCAGGACCTGGTCGCCGATGTGCTCGACCTGGCGCGCATCGAGGCGGCGCAGATGAGCCTGACCCTGGAACAGGTCGACCCGGCGGCCCTGGTGCAGGAGGCGGTGAACACCGTGTCTAGCCTGGTGGAAGCGCGAGGGTTGGCGCTGCACACCGAGGTCGAGCCCAACCTGCCCCGGCTGTGGGTGGACCCCATGCGCATCCGGCAGGTGCTGATCAACCTGCTCAACAACGCCGCACGCTTTACAGACCGGGGAAGCATCACCGTCCGTGCGCGCCGGGAGGGCCAGGACGTCACCTTTGCGGTCGCGGATACGGGTGTCGGCATTGCCCCAGAGGAGCTTGGCCGCATTTTCGACGAGTTCCACCGGGCGGGCAATGGCGAGCGCCGGCAGGGAGGTGCCGGCCTGGGCCTGGCCATCAGCCGCCAGTTCGTCAAGCTCCATGGCGGGCGCATCTGGGCCGAGAGCCAGCTTGGCCGGGGCAGCACCCTCCACTTTTCTTTGCCACTGGAGCGAGAGGACGCGGGCCATGCAGACCCGGTGACCGATGCCTTGGCTACAGCCGGTGTGCCGGCAGCAGGGGCGGAAAAGCCCGTTCTGCTGGTGGTCACCCGCAGCCCCTCGGCGGCGGCGCTCATCAAGCGCTATGTGCCGGGCTGCCGCTCGGTGGTAGCGCCTGACCTGCCGCAGGCCCGGCAGGCGGTACAGCAGTTGATGCCCCAGGCTATCCTCATCGACCGCGCCTGTGCGGAGGGCTCGCCGAATCTGGAGGAACTGGGGCGCGCCTGGCAATTGCCCGATATCCCAGTAGTGCTCTGCCCCCTGCCCGGCGAGGAATTGCTTCGCCAACGGCTGGCCGTGGATGGTTACCTGGTCAAGCCCATATCGCGCCAGAGCCTGTGGGATGCTCTGCGCCGGTTCGGAGAGGATATCGACCGCATCCTGGTAATCGATGATGACGTAGATTTTGTGCTCTTTGTAAGCCGGATGCTCGAGGATAGCCCTATCCGCCGCTACCAGGTCATCAGCGCGAGCGGTGGCCGGGAGGGATTGGCTCTCATGCGCCACTACCGGCCGGACCTGATCCTACTGGACCTGGTGATGCCCGATCTGGATGGCTTTCAGACCATCGAGCACATCCGCGCGGACCCAGCCTGGCAGCACATCCCCATCGTGGTCATTTCGGCGCAGGAAGAGATCGACCAGCAGCAGGCCCTGGCGGGTACCCTGACGGTGGCCAAAGCCGGGGGGCTAAAGCCGGGCGAGATCGTCCGCTGGCTGCGAAACGTGGTGGATGCCAATCAGACCTGACAGGTTTCAGAAGCCTGTCAGGTCTCCTCCAGAGCCGCCAGCGCTGCAAGCAACTCCCGCTCCGTAATGGGTTTGGCCAGAAAAGCCGTGGCCCCCAGTGAGAGCGCCAGGGCTTTCTGCTTGAGCACCGTGCAGATAATGATCGGGATGTGCTGCGTATCGGGGTGGTTGAGCAGCGTGCGCAGCAGATCCCAGCCATCCTGCTCCGGCATCATGAGGTCCAGTGTGATGGCATAGGGCTGGAGCCGGCGCGCTTCGGCCAGCGCATCGCGGGCCGACTGGGCAGTGGCTACCCGGTAGTGATGGGCCCGCAGGTAGCGGGAAAACAACTCCAACACATCTTCGTTGTCATCGATAACCAGGATAGTGCGCTCCGCGATAGGCAGGCGGATCTCAAAGCCGGTAAGGGCTGGGCCACTGTGTACCGGCATGATCTCCGCATTACTCAGCCTGGCCAGTTGCTCGAGGGCCGCCAGTTCTTCCTCGCTGTCGTCTGCAGGGTCGGGTTCGGGCTCGGCCTCCGGCCCGATGTTCACCAACAGGCATACCTGCCCTTCTTCGACCCGGGCGGAAAGCTCGATAGCCGCCTGGCTCGCACGTTCCAGCAGATAACCCAGCACGCCCAGCAGCACCTGGCGCAGCAGGCCATCATTGATGGCGACAGGGGGTAGGGCCTCCGGGAGCACCGGCCGGAGCGCGAGCCCACGTGCGGCGAGCATCTCCTGCAGGAGCGGAAGCACCCCCTGCACGATGCTGCCGATGCGGGCCTGCCGGTCGGCCTGCGCCATGCGCGCCACCTCCAGGCGAAGCGCCTCCATCCGGCTGGTTGTCTCCTGTTCCACAGCAGGCCCGGCAGCTGGCTGCGGCGCGGGCGGGCGGACGGCAAAGCGCTCCCACAGGATGCCGGTGAGCGCCTCGATGGCGATCCTGTGCTCGCGATAATAGTGGCGGCGGCTGATGGTCAGTTGCTCCGCCACGACGTCCGGCTCCATGGCCTTGACATAACGAAGCAGCATCAGGCGATGGCGGCGCCACGGCCGCGAGAGGACCGGCGCCTGCGGACCAGGCTCCAGCTCTCTGATCACCTCCAGCAGGGCGCGGTGCACCTGCCAGGCCTTTTCCTTGCCGGAAAGGGCCGGGTCCGGCGCGATCACAGCGGCGAGCGGGTGAGTGCGCAGGTACACCAGGTCGTAGAGATGGGCATAGGCATCCATGACTTGGCTGGCGAATTCACTCCTGGATAACACAGCCCAAGCTCCTTGCCTATTTCCAGGGTACGACGCCGCTTTGCCGGCGCTCACTGCCTTGAGGCAGGCCCCCAAGTCACAAAAGGGGCACAGGCCGGTCGCAAACCGGTCGTCAGGTGTCTTGATAGCAGGGTGCGCCTGTGAGATAATACAAGTAGTGCCCAGGACGCAAAGTGCGTTCTGTTACGATTATACACCGTAGCCCTGCCGGCGGCAATGCACACGCGCGTTGGCGGCCCGGCAGATCCATGAGAAACAGGTGCAAAACGATGCAAGCCGGTTTCGCAGAAACCATCATCACGCCGCCCGCCGGCAAATGCCTCATCGCCGGCTACAAACTCCGCTGGTCTACCGGGGTGCACGACGATCTCTACGCCAGTGCGGTCTATCTGAAGGATGATGCCGCCCGGGCGTTGCTCGTGAGCCTCGACGTCCTGGCCATGGAGGCGCCGTTCATCGCCCGGCTCAAGGCGGCGCTCCGCGAGGCGCTGGGGCTCGACCCGGGCTCTATCTTCTTTACCTGCACTCATACCCACGAGGGCCCGGAGCTCCGTGAGCGCAAATTCCGCGACAACTGGGAAGACGACGATGAGCCAACCTACCTGGAAGGCTACCAGCGCTTCCTTATCGCCAAGATCGTGGAGGCGGCGCGCGAGGCCGCAGGCCGGGCGCAGGAGTGCGATCTGTTGGTCAACCGCGCCTATGTGGACGAGAACATGAACCGGCGCTTTTTCCTGACAGATGAGCAGTTTGTGGGCATCCCCGGCAACAAGCAATTGGCTCCGATCGCTCCCGAGTACACCGACAAGGAGCTGGGCCTGATCTACTTTTGTCCCGGGGGCAGCCGGCACCCATTCGGCGCCATCGTGAACTATACCATGCACCCTCTGACCGCGGGCAATACCTCCTCGTTGCTCAGCGCCGATGTGCCGGGCGTGGTGCGAGACCTGATCCGGGAAAGCCTGCAGTGCCTTACCTGCTACATCACGGGGGCAGCAGGCGACAATCATCCCAAGGGGCCGGAGGCCGGCTTTGCCGAGACGAGGCGAGTGGGGCAAGTGCTGGCGACCGAAGCGATCAAGCGCCGGTACGACGCTTTCAGGGTAGAGGGGCCTATCCGGCTCAAGTGCCTCATCCGCTCCGTGCCACTGCCGCTGCGCACCCTGGATGAGATCAAGAGCATCGCCCTCGCGCCCCAGGATGAGCAGGAGCAGCGCTTTCTACTCAGGCGTGTGGACAGGCCCGGCGCCGTCGTCCCAGTCGAGTTTTCCTTGCTGGCTGTGGGGCCGGTGCTCTTCGTTGGGGTGCCGGGCGAGTTGGTGGCGGAGTTGGGCAGTGTGCTCAAGTGGTTCTCGCCGTTCAAGAGAACATACATCATGTACCAGGCGACCGATAGCCTGGATTATATTGCGCACCCCAACGCGTACCGCTGGGGCGGCGGTGAGACCCTGTGCGGCCAGCTATCGCCCCGCGCTGTACGGCCCTTGATCAACGCTATCATCGACGCCATGGAGGAGTTGTGAGAGCCCCAGGCTGCGTTGGGCATGGAAGGAGGTGACCTGACTCGAAACAGGCAACGTGGGCCCTGGCGCTTTGCGATCGCCACGAAGAGATGTAGGAGGTTTATCGCATGGCCAGTCTTCATTCGCGTCGTGAGGTCCTTCGGTTCGGAGTGCTGGGAGCGGCAGCGGTGCTCCTGGCAAGCTGCCAGCCCAAGACGGTCACCGTGGAAAAAGAGGTCGAAAAAGAAGTTACCCGCGTGGTGGAGGTGGAAAAAACTGTCCCCGTCAAAGAGACGGTCGTGGTCGAAAAAGTGGCGACGCCCGCTGGGCCTACGGAGAAAACGGTGCGTATTATCATGCCGGCCTGGGCGACCGGCGAAGTGCCCTTTGACCGGGCGGCGCGCGAGTTTGCCGACCTGCATCCGGGCGTCAAGATCGCCCTCCAGCCCGATTTCGATGGCTGGGAGACCAAGGTGCTGGCCATGATCGCCAGCGGTAGCCTCGAATGGAGCGGGGCAGGCATCGCCTCATCAGCCTCATCCAGCCTGCCGCGCTGGATCCTCACCAAGATGATCCAGCCGATGGATGACTATATGCTCGCCTCCAAGGAAAAGGGAGCGCAGGACATCAAGACTGATATGCTCCCCGTCCTCGTCAAGGCCTCGACCTACGAGGGCAAGTTCTGGGGCCTGCCTTACAGCTTTGAGAATATCAGCTTTAACTGGCGCACGGACTATTTCGCCGCAGTCGGGGTCACGCAAGCGCCTGCAACCTGGGATGACTGGATGGTCGTGGCCAAAAAAGTGAAAGACTGGGGCGCTCCCCAGAAGATCATTGCTACGTCCTTCATCCCCGACCTCGACGCCTCCGTAGGCGCCCTCATCTATTCCGCTCTCGACAACCCCTTCACGGATGAGATGCTGCTCAACTGGGAGTCGCAAGAGGCGCTGGATGCCCTCAATTTCTACCGGGACCTGGTGCGGGGCGGTATGACGCCGCCGCACGGCTTTGACGGCTACTATGATGCCTACATGGCCGGCAAGCTTGCCTCTCTGCAGGCCCAGAGCTCCCGCGGGGTGTGGGGCCAGATGGCCTTCGGCACCGACAAGGTCGTCACCTCACCGATCCCGACCTACCGCAAGGGCAGCGGCGCGGGGACGCCGTTCTGGGGCAACTGTGTGGCCCTGCTCAACAAGGGTCCCGATTGCCAGGAGGCCTTTGACTATTTTGTCTACACCATGGGGCCCCAGAACACCGCCTTCCAGACGAGCGTCATCCAGAGCGGCAAGACGCCCGTCTACCAGTCAGCCTATGACATCATCACAAACAACCCCCAGTTCGGCACCTACAAGTGGATGTTCGATATGCGCAAGCAGGTCGAGCATTCGGTCCCGCGGCCGTTCAACAACTATTTCGCCATCCAGGAGACCTTCTACCAAAAGTACATCGTGACCTTTGTCGAGGAAGGCTCGGCGATGACGGCCAAAGAGTGCGCGGACAAGATCCTGGCCGACTCACGCGCCGAGATTGCCAAGCAAAAGCTGTAGCGATCATCCCCACCGACCCGCGGGCTGCGAAATGGGAAGAGAGCGCTCGCTCTCTTCCCATTTCGCCACGTTGCGTACATCCACGGACCGAGCGCCGAAGGAGTGATGAGATGACTCTTCTCGCCAAGGCGATTAGGAGAAGCGTAAGGCCCGGCAACCTGGCCATCTATGTGGCCTTGTTGATCATCAGCGCGCTCTGCCTGTTGCCGGTAATCTGGACCATCTCGGCTTCGTTCAAAGACCGCTTTGAGCTCTACCAGGCGGTGCCGGCCCTTATCCCCAAGCACCCCACCCTGGCCAACTATCAGTGGATCATGCAGCAGAGCGATATCGGCCGGCTGCCCCTCAACCTTTTCAACAGCCTCAAGATATCCATCGGTGCCGTCATCATCCAGTGCGTCATTGCCACGATGGCTGGGTTTGCCTTTGCCCGCCTCGATTTTCTGGGGCGCGACCTGTTGTTCTACCTCTTGATTCTGCTGATGTTCATTCCGCAGGCCGGAGGGCTGATGGCCCTCTATGAGCTGATGGAGTTCCTGCACCTCCGGAACTCGCATCTGGGGCTGATGCTCCTTTTCCCCAGCGCGATCAGCACCGCTCTTTTCGTGATGCGCCAGAACTTTCTGGGGGTGCCGCGCGAGCTGGAGGAAGCTGCCATCATCGACGGGGCGCGCACCTGGGACCTTCTCCTCTCGGTGGACCTTCCCTTTGCCAAGGGCGGCATCGCCGTCGTGGCCATCTGGGAGTTCATCTATGTCTGGGGGGAATATCTCGTCACGCTGACCATGATCGATTATCCTGAGCTGGAGACGATCTCGATTGCCGTGACCAAGCTCTCGGGCTGGGGGGCACACTTTACCTCGAGCATCCTCGCTGGTTATGGCGCCGAGTGTGCCGCCTATACGGCTGCCATGGTGCCCGTGATCCTGGTCTTTGTGTTCCTGCAGAGATGGTTCGTCCGCGGCCTGACGGAGGGCATCCTGAAGCTCTGAGTGAGACATGGCCCGCAGGTTATGTTAAAGTACGAATGACGTCCGCAGACGTCATGAGCAGCGGCTGCCCGTGCGCAAGGGAGGAGCAGTGAGCAGAACAGGAGAGACGGTCGATAGTGTGCGCGCGCAAGGGGTGAGGGCGGTTGCCGCCGAGTTCTACCGCGAGCTGAAGCGTGTACGCCGACAGCGGCGAATCGGCAACCCTTGGGGCTATTTTTTCATCGCTCCTGCGGTGATCATGTATATCGTCTTCCAGGCCTGGCCGATCTTGCGGGGCCTCTTTATGGCCTTTTCCGATTACCGCTGGCTATTGCCCGAAACCCATGGCCTGGCGGGCTTTAACGGGCTGGCCAACTGGATCGAAATGTTCCATGATGAGACATTCTGGCGCAGCCTGGGCATTGCCATCAACTTCTCGCTGATGTTCCTGCCGGCAGCCTTGGTCCTGTCTCTCGTGACGGCGGTCCTGATCTCCAAGGTCAACAACCACATTGCCGCCGGCGCCTTTCGCGTGATCGCCTATATGCCCGTCGTGCTGCCAATCTCGGTGGCGATGATGGTGTGGACCAAGTTCTTTGACGCCCAGTTCGGCTACCTGAATGTGCTGCTGCAGGGCGTGGGCATTGCCAACCCACCCAACTGGCTGGGCTCCCCCAAGACGGCCCTCTATGCCATGGTCGTCCCGACGGTGTGGGTGCGCTTTGGCAGCTGGACGCTGCTCTTTCTCACCGGTATTTATGGCATCAACCGCGAGTTCTACGAGGCCGCCGTGGTCGACGGCGCGAACGCCTGGCAGCAGCTTATGAGCATCACACTGCCGCTCCTCAAGCCGGTCTTTACACTGGTGTTGGTGCTGGGGTCCGGTATTGTCAGCGCCACGGTCGAGTCGATGACGCTATTCCAGGGGACGAGCGGAGGGCCTGCCGAGTCAGCCCTGACGACGGGGGTTTACGTGTACCGCATCGCCTTTATCCACGGTGACATGCGCATGGGCTATGCTGCTACCATGTCCCTCTTCCTAGGCCTCATCAACATGCTCATCACCGCGGTCATCTTCTGGGCGCTGCGCAGCGAACGCTCCTGAGTTGAGATGGGACGGGCCGCGGAGACACGGATGGTACCGCGAGACAGAAGACATTTGCGGTGTATTTGACTCCTCTCGCACTTGCTCTATCATGAGTAGCGTGTAGATTCCCCAATGTTGGCCCTTTCACCACGATGCGCAGGGTATCCCCCTGGAGGCGCCTGCAGCGCGCTGAGAGAGGAGGTGATGATCGCCCGAGAGGTCGGCTCTCGGCTTTTCCCCCAACCGTCGGCGGAATCCCCTTATCCGTACGGCAGGACCGCATTACAAGCCCACGATCCGCTAACGCGGCTGTGCCCGCAAAAGGGAGAGTAACATGAAGCGCATCAATCGTCGCTCGCTCCTCAGCGTGCTCCTCAGCCTTGCCCTTCTGGGCGCTTTGTCGGCCGGCCTTTTCGCCTTCGCCCCGGCCCCCAGCCGTGCCGACGGCGGCCCCGCCTATATGCCCCCGGAGCCGGGCAAGATCGCCACTGTGCTGATCAAGCGTGGCGTGATCCCTGCCAATGCCTCACCCGAGCAGAAGGACGCTGCCGTCAGCCAGTACCTGCAGCTCAAGCTCAAGGACGGCGGCCCCGACCGCGATTACAACCCCCTGGCCCGGAAGCAGTTGGATCACAACGAGGAGGTCCTGAACACCAACTCCACCAGCTCCATCCGGGGCCGCAAGCTGGGGAATACGGTGAGTGTAGACCCCTCTAACCCGCAGTTCAAAGCGCTGAAAGGTACGGGCAAGTTGCTGACCATTCTGGTCGAGTTCAGCGATACGCCCTATACCTGGACGACGGCAGAAGGCACGACACGGACCGCCGCCGGCCCACTGCACAACCAGATCCCTGTGCCCGATAACAGCTTTGACCTCTGGGTGCCCGATTTCAGCCCCCAACACTATGCGGGCATGCTCTTCACCCCCGGCGGCTGGACGTTCCCGGCCAATGCGCCGCGTTATGCCGGCGAGCACCGTGGCAGCATGCATGATTACTACCTGGAGCAATCCTACGGCCAATACACCGTGGATGGGCAGGCCTACGGCTGGTTCAAGGTCGACAAGCCGGAGGCCTACTATGGCGATGATACGGCCGCCGGCGGTACCGACAACCTGCGGCCCGGGACGACGGCAGACCTCATCCAAGATGTCGTCAACGTGATCAATAGCAGCCGCAACACCATCAACTGGGCGGATTATGACACCGATGGCGACGGCGTCATCGACCATCCGCTCTTCATCCACGCCGGGGCCGACCAGTCGGCCGGCGGCGGGGCGCAGGGTGACGACGCCATCTGGGCGCACAGTTCCTCGGTCGCGGTGCAGGTGGCGAAAGCTGATAAGAAACACCCAAATGGCATCTGGATTCGCAACTATACCATCATGCCCGAGGATGGCGGGGTGGGCGTCTTTGCCCACGAGTTCGGCCACGACCTGGGCCTGCCCGACGAGTATGACACGATCTACAGCGGCCGCGGCGATTCGGTCGCCTTCTGGAGCCTGATGTCGAGCGGCTCCTGGGTCGGCAAGCCCGCGCAGACCCAGCCCTCTGATATGAGCATCTGGGCCAGGTACGCCCTGGGTTGGCTCAAAGCCGGCGATAACCTGGCGGTGACGAGTGTCGATGATCTGACCAAGACCCCCCTGGGCGTGCGCCTGGAGCAGGCCGAGCGCTGGGGAGGCCCCAACACCTACAACGCCGTGCGCATCAATCTGCCCCCCAAACAGTTCTACGTCAACACACCGCACAGCGGCGCCATGGAGTGGTTCGGCGGCAAGGCCGACCAGATTGATACCACCCTGCGGCGCACGGTGGACCTGACGGGCAAGACGAGCGCCACACTTTCCTTCTGGACCTGGTACGACATTGAGAAGAACTGGGACTTTGGCTTTGTCCAGGTCTCTACAGATGGCGGCGCCACCTGGACGTCGCTGCCCATCGCGGGGACGACCTCGGTGATTGATCCTGATGGGATGCCCACTATCGCCGCCAACCTGCCCGGCTTTACCGGCTCGAGCGGCGGCTGGGTACAGAAGACTTTTGATCTCTCCGCCTATGCAGGCCGGACAATCCAGCTTCAGTTCCGCTACATGACCGACTGGGGCACGACCATGGCCGGGTTCTACGTCGATGATATCGGGGTCACCGCGGATGGCGCCCCCGTCTTCTTCGACGATGTGGAAGCTCTCGACCCGGCCTGGGCAGCCGCCGGCTGGACGCGCGACCCCGGCTCGGGCGCCAAGACCCAGTACTATATGCTGGAGTGGCGCAACTCTAACGCACTGGAGACGCCTTACGGCGGGGCCAGTATCGTCAACTTTGACGCCGGCCTGGCCAACGTCTACCAGTTCGACCCCTATGGGAGCACGGGCAACGTCAATGAGCCGTGGTGGTTCCCCTATAGCTCAGGGCTCGTGCTCTGGTACCGGGATATGACTTTCACCGATAACTGGACGGGCGTGCACCCCGGCGGCGGCTTTTTGCTGGTGGTCGACGCGCACGATCAGGTTCTGCAGCGGCCGCCTTACCCCTACTATGGCAGCCTGCCCTGGAACACGCGGGTGCAGAGCTACGATGCGGCCTTTGGCCTGAACCCAGAGCCGGCGATCACCCTGGGGTACTGGGGCTTGTCGCGCACCTACGCGGGCCTCAACGCCCTGCCCAACTTTGATGACAGCCAGCTCTACTGGAGCAGCAAAGCGCCCGACGCCAGCGTCAAGACCCCCACGTACGGGCTGATCTTCCGCGTGGCCGGCCAGGCCTCCGACGGCTCGGCAGCCGTGATCGGCCTGGGCAAGAAATAAGCCCGCTCGCCCGACCCTCTGGGCAAGCGGCGATCGTTA
>DAOTVS010000176.1:0-9577 GCA_034436375.1 Anaerolineae bacterium
CCATGCGCGAGGGCTCCTCTGGCACGGTGACGTACCTGTATCACGACCACCTCGGCAGCACCGTGGCCACGAGCGACGGCGGGAGCACGCGCTACTGGCCGTATGGGGATGTGCGCACAATAGTGGCGGGGGGCGTGCATATCCCTTACAAGTACACCGGCCAGCGCAGCGATAGCTCCGCCGGGTTGTACGCGATGGGCGTAAGGTGGTATGATCCTTATTGCAACTTCACAATAATGTGGTATGATATACCCAATCGCTCGCGGCCCCCTGGCGGGGCAGGCGCCGAGGAGATGGAACACAGGCATGGCGGGCAGGTCCGCAGCGGAGGGGCCTGGCCAGACGCCGTGCCCGGCCCTGGCAATCTGGAGGTTTTTCGGTGGTTGCGGATAGCCGATCGTTGCCGCCCTATATTACAGCAAAGGGGCGCGACCTGCGCCTCGACCTGTTGCGCGGCTACTTTGTGTTCGCCATGGTCATTGACCACGTCTGCGGCTCGTCGCCGCTGCAGATCTTATCGGGGGGCAACCAGTTCTTCACCAGCGCGGCGGAGGGATTCATTCTCACCTCGGGCCTCGTCGCCGGGCTGGTGTATGGCCGCCTGATCAAGCGCGACGGCCTGCCGCACTCGCTGATGAAGATGCTCACCCGGGCCCTCAAGCTCTATCTGCTGACGGTGGGCATGACGCTGGTCTTTATGCCGCTGTCGGAATGGCTGCGCCTGCCCTGGGCGCAGGGCCTGGGCGGGCAGACGCCGCTCTCGATCATCGTCGGCGTGCTGACCCTGCACCGCACTTACTTTATGGCCGACGTGATGCTGGTCTACACCCTGTTGTTCCTGGCGGCGCCGCTCGCGCTGCTGCTGATCGATCAGGGCAAGCGCTGGTGGGTGCTCGGCGGTTCCTGGGCGCTCTGGGCGCTGTTCCAGCTCTGGCCCGCCAGCGCCATCGTGCCCTGGCCCATTGCCAATAACAGTGTCTTTGTCTTTTCGGCCTGGCAGGTGATCTTTTTCACCGGGCTGGTTTTCGGCTATGGGCGCACGGCCATGCCGGTGCTCAAGCCGCGCACAGCGCGCCGGCTGTTCGCCGTTGCGGGCGCCGCCATGCTCGCGCTGATCGCGCTCTTTCTGGCCGTGCGGGCGCCGGCGCCCCAGTCGGCCGCCGGTTTTGACCTGCGCAACCTGGTGCGCACGCTGTTCCTCGACAAGCCCAATGTGCGGCCGGGCCGCCTGCTGGCGGAGGGCATCACCTTCTCGTTCCTGTTCCTGGCCGTGACGGCGTTCTGGCAGCCGCTGCGCCGGGCCCTGGGCTGGCTGCTCCTGCCGCTCGGCCAGAACTCGCTCTATGCCTACGCCGCGCATCTGAGCCTCATCGTCCTGGCCGCGCTCGCGCTGGCGCCCCTCAATCACAACGGGGGCGCGCCGCAGTGGGTCAATGCGCTGGTGCAGATCGGCAGCGTGGCCGTGCTCTGGGTCCTGGTGCGCTACAAGGTGCTGGCGCCGACGCCCCGCACCCAGCGCGCCTACAACCTCAGCCCCATCGCCTTGACTGCGCTGGCAGGGCTTGCCTTCTTCCTCATCCAATCGCCGGTGCAGCTGTGGCCGGGGAGCGGGCCGAGCGCGGCCGCCCCTGCCGGCGCACCGGCTGTGGCGGCCGCTGCTGACCTCCGCCCGGCGGCGCCCGCCTTGGCCCTGGCGCCTGACTTGACGCGGGCGCCCGATCTGGCTGCAGCGCCTGACCTGCTCTCGGGCGTGCCCATCCCAGCCGAGCCCTCTCAGCCGGGGGCCTCTGGCTGAGAGGAAGCGCTCTCAGAAGCCCACACTCTTCTTGATCTCGTTCTGCAGGGCCTGCCACGCATAGCGCACGATCGCCGCGCGGCCCAGCCAGCCGAGGCCGACGGCCGCCGCGAGCACGGCCAGCTCGGCCAGCCACAGGTCGAGGGGCTCGGGCGCGGGGAGGAGGCGCAAGCCGCCCGCCGCGCCCCAGAGGGCGATGAGGAGCGAGCCGGCCGCGCCGATAATGCCGCTCAGGGCCGCCCAGGAAAAGCGCTCGGCCCAGCCCACGATGCGCCGCTGCTCCACGGCCAGGGGCATGTCGCGGAAGGGGGGATCGGCCAGCTCTTCGGGCGCGACCTCCCGCTGCTCGCGGTTGCGCTTTTTCAGCTCCTCGTCGAGCGAGATCGCCCCTGGCGCCAGCGCGGCGCGCACGGCAGGGTACTGCCCGGCAAAGAAGCGGGTCGCCTCCTCGACGAACTCTGCCGGGGGGCGGATGATGAAATAGTCGCTGGGCTGGGGGTGATCGGGTTTGGGGGCGGGTGCGCCGCAGATCACGGCCCGGCCCGGGGCGGTCGAGCCCCAGGTCTCGGCGCCCGCAGCAAAGATCTCTTCCCAGGTAAAAGTGAGCTCGTGCTGCACCAGCGCGCGCATAAAGTCGGCAGTTGTGCTGATAGCGGGCCGCAGCCGGCGCAGGTAATAGGCTGCGGCGATATAGCCCGATTCCATCATGGGGCCGATGGCGCTCAGGTCAAAGGTGACCCCCGGTCGGTGGGGCACGTTGGGCGCGATGGTGCGCACGGGGTGGGCGATGATCTGCGCGTCGTCCTGGTCGGCCTCAAAGATGGCGTGCATCATGCCATCGATGTTGCGGTACGCCACATCGACCATGTTGCCCTCGCCCACAGCCTCAAAGGGATAATCCAGTGAGCCCAGGAAGCAGCCGAAGACCGCATCGCACCCGGCTATCTTGAGCGCGCCGGAGAGGGAATAGTTGTCGCGTGCGCCGCCGTCGCTGAAATAGCTTCCCTGCTCCGTCTGGAAGGGCACGCCCTGCTCGTCCCAATGGGTCGAGATGAACCGGGGCTTGAAGTAGGGGCGGAAGGCCAGGGGGAGCGAGGTGCTGATGCGCACCGCTTCCCACGGGCGGAAGCGCTTTTCCGGCGGCACGCTGGGGTCCGCCCGGTCGGTGCAGACCTCGTACCAGGCCTCGCGCCCCAGGGGGACCTGCCCCGGCCCCAGTTGGAGCGGCCCCGGCGCGCAGTGGGCGCGAAACTCGAAGATCGTCTCGCGCCGGTTGGTGAGATTATAGCCGATCAGATAGAGAGGCAGCAGCGCCTCGGGCGGGCGTGTGCCGCCATAGTAGGGGTTAGGACGGCCGTCCGCTTCCAGCGGCTCGAGGATCTTGCGCAGCAGGGCCTCAAAGCGCAGGCCTGTGTCGAGGCCCTTGAAATAGCTCAGGTGCTCGGTCAGCGCACGGGCAAGGCCCTGCCAATCCAGGTCCAGGGCCACATCCAGCCCGCGCGGCCGGCTGTCGCTCCGCCAGGCCCGGGGTTCCGGTGGGGGCGTGTAGCCAAAGATGCGCCAAAAGGCCGTCTCCCACATCTCGCGCGGGCTGTAGCCCAGGGCGAACATCGCCCCCGCCACAGACCCCGCCGAGTTGCCCACCACCGCCGAGAGGGGCGCCCCGGGTGAGAGCAGCCCCGCATCATCCAGGGCCCACAGAAAGCCGATGTGCGCGTAGAGCTTGGTGCCCCCGCCTGAGAGCACCAGCCCCACTGACTGGGGAGAGGAGTCTGCCATGCCTTGCCTCCTGGAGTGGAAAGAAAGAGGAGCTTGAGTCAAGCATGCCACACTCGAGGAAAAGAGTCAACAGCATGGCCGGGTTGGCTGCAGCCAGCATATTGCTCAAGTGCGCCCTTTGCACTATACTATGCCCTGCTCCAGGCTTTACGGCAGCAAGCGCGGCGCCACCCCCTCGCAGGCCCAAATCCACTTGAGCGGCGCAGGCCAGGAGCGCCTATCTGCGCAGGGCCAGGGCAGCAGCCTCCAACATACTGGGTGAGGGAGAGAATGCCTACGCAGACGGCTACCTTGATCATCGGCGCTGGCCCCACCGGCCTCAGCGCAGCCTACCACGCTCGCCCACACAGCGATTACCTTCTGATCGAGCGGGAGGACCGCGTGGGCGGCCTCTGCCGTTCGATCTACCAACAGGGCTTTACCTTTGACTATGCCGGCCACATCATCTTTACGGCCGACCCTTACATTCGTGAGGTCATCTATCCCCTGCTGCTGGACCACGCTGGCGGCATCCACTGGCAATACCGCGAAGCCTGGATCTATTCCAAGCGCACCTACACGCGCTATCCTTTCCAGGCCTCGACCTATGGCCTGCCGGTCGAAGTGGTGAAGGAATGCATCCTGGGGGCTATAGAGGCCTGGAAGGCCGCCGACGCGAGCCGCCGGCCGAAGAATTTCGCCGAGTTCATCCAGATGGTCTGGGGCCCAGGGATCGGCAAGCATTTCATGGTGCCCTACAATCGCAAGCTATGGACGGTGCCCCTGGAGGAAATGAGCTGGACCTGGCTCAACGGACGGGTGCCGCAACCCAATATCGAAGAAGTGATCGACGGCGCCCTGCAGCCTCAGCCCAAGCCCATGGGCCCCAATGCGCGCTTTGGCTATCCCCGCCGTAACGGCTATGAGGCCCTGATGCGCGGCTGGCTGAAGCATCTGGACCCAAGCCGCATCCGTACTGGCATGGCGGTCGTCGCTGTGGACCCCGCTGCGCACGAGGCCACCCTGAGCAGCGGGGAAAAGATCCACTATACCCATCTTATCAACACCTCTCCCCTGCCCGAGTTCGTCAAGCTGGTCGCGGGCCTGCCCGCCGAGGTCTGCGCCGCCGCGGGCCGCCTGCGGCACGTTTCTATCCGCTGTGTAAACCTGGGCCTGGCGCGCCCGGATGTGAGCGACAAGCACTGGATCTATTACCCCGAGGAGCGCCCCCTTTTCCACCGCCTGTTCATCCAATCCAATGCCGCGCCCGGCCTCACGCCCCCCGGCTGTAGCTCGCTGACGGCGGAGATCAGTTACTCACCGCTCAAGCCTTTGCCGGCGCAGGGCGATGCCCTCATCCGGCGCGTGATCGATGACTGCTGCGCCGTGGGCATATTGCGGCCCGAGGACTCGATCCTCACAGCGGGTGAGGTAGACATCCCCTATGCCTACGTGGTGCCCGACCTGCACAAAGAGGAGGCGGCAGCCATCATCCTCGATGCGCTGCGGCGCTGGGGGATCATCTCCGCCGGGCGCTTTGGCGAGTGGCAATACCTGAACACCGATCACTGCTTCCTGGCCGGCAAGCGCGCCGCGGAGCAGATCAACGTCTCGTAGGGACTCACTCAGCCACTGGCGAATGACCGCTATCCGCTGGGGCGCTCTGCGTGTTCTGTTCTGGGGTTGCTTGACCCTGACGATGCTCATGCAAGTGGCCCTTTCAAGTTAAGCTACCTGTCTGTCAAGTGTCCGCCTATGCTCACAGGAACTAAAGGGCACGAGTTTCCGAGGGCCCAACATTGACTTGCCAATCGCCCTATGTTAGACTGTGACCCTGGCTGACCATCAGGATGCCGGGCCCAGCCCAAGGAGGAGCCATGGTCAAGCATCTGCACCGGTTGTTTCCCGCGCTTTACCCGGCGCCCGTGCTGCTCGTGACCTGTGTGGACGCCGATGGTACACCCAACGTGGCGACCGTCTCTTGGGCAGGCATTGTGGCCTCGGACCCGCCGCAGGTGGCCGTTGGCCTGCGTCCTTACCGTTTCTCGAATGCGTTGATCCGTGGCAGCGGCGAATTTGCCATCAACTGCCCCACAGAAGAGATGCTCGCGGCGGTCGATCATTGTGGCATGGCTTCGGGCCGGGATGCGCCCAAGCTGCCCTCCCCCGGCCTCACGCCCGAGCCGGCGAGCCAGGTGCGGGCGCCGCTGATCAAAGAATGCCCCCTGAGCCTGGAGTGCCGGGTGACGCACACGCTGGACCTGGGCTCGCACACGCTGTTCGTAGGCGAGATTGTGGCCGTCCAGGTCGAGGATAGCGTGCTGACCCCCGATGGCCTGATCGACTATCGCCGGGTGCGTGGGTTGGCCCTTTTGGGCAACGAATATCACCGCATCGGCAAGTGCCTGGGGACAGAGGGGCTATCGCTGAAAACTACCCGAGGCTGAAGCCCTGCGGGTTGGTCAGCCCCCTTGAGGGGGCTTTTCTCAGCACGGCGGCTTGAACCCCGTGGGGCAAGCTGCAAAGAGGAGTAATCACCATGGACCTGTTCGGGAGAGACCTGATCACCACGCAGGAGTGGTCGCTGGCAGAGCTGGAAGCAGTGTTGGAGTTGGCGGCGCGCATGAAGGCTGATCGTTTCGGCCCTGCCTATACGCGCCTGCTACAGAACAAGACCTTCTTCATGTTCTTCTACAATCCCTCCGTGCGCACACGCCAGTCCTTCGAATGTGCGGCGACTGAGCTGGGTGGGCACGCCCAGTTCCTGGAGCCCAGGGCCATGCGCCTCAAAACGGCGACCACAGCTGGCGAAACGGTGGAGGACGCGGCCAGGGTCATGAGCCGCTACGCCTGCGGTCTGGGCATTCGCATCCTGGAGGACGCCATCGGCGCCTATGGCGAGGGCGATGCCCTGCTGCGCGAATATGCCCGTTGGGCGGATATCCCGATCGTCTCCATGGCGCACGACAAATATCACCCCTGCCAGGGCCTGGCTGATGTAATGGGCTGGTGCGAGTGGTTCGGCGCCGGGCCGGGCAAGGGGGTGGACCCAACCTTGCTCAAGGGCAAGAAACTGCTCGTCTCCTGGGGACACGGGGCGCTGGCCCGCTCGTGGTCCTCGGTGCAAGAGGCAATCCTGATCGGCTCGCGCTTTGGCATGCACGTCACCATGGCCTACCCGGAAGGGTTCGATCTGGACCCAGCCGTGGTCGCCCAGGCCCAGGGCAACTGCCGCGCCACCGGCGCCCAATTCGAGATTACTCACGACCCGCAGGCCGGCTATGATGGGGCGCATGTCGTCTACTCGCGCCATTGGATGAGCCCGCAGGCCTACCAGAACGGCCAGTTCCTCAAAGCGCAGGAGATCGAGCGTGCGCTCCAGTATACCGATTGGATCTGCGACGCCGAAAAGATGCGGCGCACCGAGAATGCTCTCTTTACCCATCCCATGCCCATCGACCGCGGCCATGAAGTGACCGACGAGGTCGCCTCTGGCCCGCGTTCGTGCATCTATGATGTGGCAGAGAACCGGCTGCATGTGCAAAAGGCCATTATGGCCTTGACCATGGGGAATCGATAGGCCGGGCAGCTCGCTTCGCCGCGACCCCGGCAACCTGCCACAGGGTGTGGGGCGGATGTTGCTGCCTGCATGGCCGCCCCGCGGGGCGGCCATGCAGGCAGCAACATCCGCCCCACACCTTTAAGAAGGAGCAGATATGGATAGCAAAGTCGCTGTCGTGGCCATTGGGGGCAATTCCCTCATCAAAGACAAGGACCACCAGGATGTCGCCTCGCAGGTGCAGGCAGTCGAGGAGAGCTGCAAGCACATTGCCGATATGATTGTGCGCGGCTGGAACGTGGTGATCACCCATGGCAACGGCCCGCAGGTGGGGTTCATCCTGCGCCGCAACGAGCTGGCCGCGCATGAGGTGCATACCACGCCCCTCGATGTCATCGGCGCCGATACTCAGGGCTCCATCGGCTATATGATCTCGCAGGCGCTGGATAACGAGTTCAAGCAGCGCGGCATCCGGCGCTCGGTGACGGCGGTGATCACCCAGACCCTGGTCGATCGCCATGACCCCGCCTTTCGGAATCCGACCAAGGGCATCGGCGGCTTTTTGACCCGGCGCCAGGCCGAGATGTTCGCCAGGGAGGGATGGACGGTGCGCGAGGACGCCGGCCGGGGTTGGCGGCGCCTGATTGCCTCGCCCGCGCCGCTCAGGATCATCGAGCGCGACGCCATCCGGCACATGATCGAGGCCGGCTACATCGTGGTGGCTGTGGGGGGTGGCGGCATCCCCGTGATCGAGGATGAGCGCGGCCTCCTGCGCGGCGCCGTCGCCGTGATCGACAAAGACCGCGCCTCCAGCCTGCTGGCCGTGGACCTCCAGGCCGACCTCTTCCTCATCTCCACGGCGGTGGAAAGGGTCGCCCTCAACTATAACAGACCCAACCAGCAGTGGCTGGACCGGATGACCGTGGCCGAGGCCAAACGCTACTACGCCGAGGGCCACTTTTTGCCCGGCAGCATGGGCCCCAAAATCGAGGCCATTATCGCCTTCCTGGAAGCCAACCCCAAGGGCAAGGCGCTCATCACCAAGCCCGAGACCATCCTCGATGCCCTGGATGGCAAGACAGGGACGTGGGTGACTCGTAATAAGTAAACCGTAATAAGTAAGGTCGCCATGGCGGAGCACATATTGCTCTTCGTAGTGTCCGCGTTAGCGAGACTGGCGCAAAGCGCTGGGCATGCCGCCATGGCGACCTTACTTATTACGGTTTACTTATTACGGTTTACTTATTACGAGTCACGAGTCGCCTCCGCGTCCTGTTTGTGGCCTATACATGGCAGAAAAAGCATCGCCAGGGCCGGGCTTGCATGTTATAATAGGCGGTGGTGAAAGCGTTTCCCCTGCGCCGTTCCCGTTTCAAGGAGGTGGAGATGGATCTGCCCAAGATCAGGGCCGGGTTCGTGGGTTTCGGCGAGATCAACAGCCCCCGCGATCTCATCGAGCGCAAATGCCGCGCCGCCCGCGACGAGCTGCTCCAGCGCGGGCTGGAGCTGGTCTACACCGAGCCGGTGGCCGATGACCCCGCCGGCGCCCAGGCCCGCCGCGCCGTCGAGGACCTCTCGCGCGCGCCCTTTGATGTCCTGATCGTCTGCCTGGCCGGCTGGATACCCTCGCAGACGGTGATCAACGTCATCTCGCCCTTTGCTCACAAGCCCATGGCATTGTGGGGGCTCACCGGCCACACCGAGGGCGGCCGCCTGATCACCACCGCCGATCAGGCCGGCACTTCGGCCCTGCGCGACCCCATGGATGCCCTGGGCTTCCGCTTCGAGTACTTTTATGATTCCCCCGACGGCCCGGTGAGCGCCGCCGATAAGGTTGCCCGCTTCGCTCGCGTGGCCACCGCCGCCCAGATGCTCCGGGGAGCGCGCATCGGCATGATGGGCTACCGTGACATGCACCTCTACGGCACCCTGGTCGACGGCGTCTCGCTGCGCCGGGTAGTCGGCCCGGAAGTCGAATCGTTCGACACCCTCGAGATCGTACAAAAGATGGAGGCCGTCACCCCCGCCGCCGTGAGCGCCCTGATCGCCGGCCTGCAGCAGGAATGGACTTTCACCGGCCCGGTGGACGAGGCGACCCTGGAAAAGAGCGCGCGCATGTTCCTGGCCCTGCAGGAAAAGATCGCCGAGCGCCGCTACCAGGCGGTCTCGCTGGTCGACGTCGACGGGGTGAAAAAGCTGCTGCGCTTCCCGCCCGCCATGGTGCTCATGCTCCTGGCCGACAAGGGCGGCGTGGCATCCATCCCCGAAAACGACGGCCTCGGCGCGGTGACGCAGCTCATGGTGCGCTACCTCACCGGGCAGGTGGGCGCCTATTTCGAATTCTACGAGTTCATGACCGACCGCGTGCTCATGGGTGTGCCCGACTATGTGCCCAGCGAGGTCGTGGCGGGGCCAGTCACCGTGAGCCCCTGCCGCTTTGGCGGTTTTTCCGGCGGCGTGCTGAA
>DAOTVS010000177.1:0-4855 GCA_034436375.1 Anaerolineae bacterium
TATCAGCAGGCATAACCCATGTTTCTTCATCCCCGGTCACCCATGGCTGGCCACCTGATCGGCGACCGGTAGGCTAAAGCTGAACCTGCTCCCCACCCCCACCTTGCTCTCCACCCAGATGCGCCCCCCGTGCGCCTCGACGAGCATGCGCGTGACATAGAGGCCCAGGCCCAACCCTTCGCGCTGCTCGCGGGCTGTGCCCGCCCGAAAGTAGCGATCAAACAGCCGCGGCAGGTCCTCCGGCGGGATGCCCGGCCCCCGGTCGGCGACGGAGGTGATGACCCAGCCATCCTCCTGCCGCGCAGTGACCACTACCGGGGCGCCCGGCATGCCGTACTTGAGCGCGTTGGACCACAGGTTGGTGAAGATGCGCTCCAGGCGGGCGGGGTCGGCGGAAGCGGGCGGCAGGTCCGGCGGTATCTGGACCTCGATGCGCGCCGTCTGCAGGCTCGCGGCCAGGCGCTCCTTGAGGTCAAGGGCAAAGGCGCGCAGGTTGACGGGCTCGCGCTTGAGCTGCAGTTGGCCGCTCTCAGAGCGGGCGGCATCGACGAGGTCCTGGATCATGGTATTCATGCGCCGGGCGTTGGTGAGGATGGTGTTGGCGCTGCTGAGCTCGGGCCCGCTGATGCCGGCTTTTCTGAGGGCGCGCAGGAGCAATTCGGCCTGGCCCATGACCACCGCCAGGGGGTTGCGCAGGTCGTGGGAGACGGCGCGCAGGATATCGTCGCGCTGCTCCTGCAGGTCGTGGAGAGGAGTGATATCGGCAAAGGTGACAACGCCACCCAGAAACTCGCCATCGGGTGTGTGGATGGGGGCGGCGCTGGCGGATATCCATACTGTGCGCCCGGTGGGTGGGTGCAACACCAATACCATGCCGCGCACCGTCTCACCGCGCAGCGCCCGCCGGGGCGGCGATTCGTCTACTGGCAGGGGCTGGCCGTCGGGCAGCTCCATCCGGAGGCGCTGCAGGCGCTCGGCCATGGGGCGGGCGCTCAGCTCGGGCGAATAGCCCAGGATGGCCAGGCCGGCGGGGTTCATGCGCACGATCTCGCCGGCTGGGCTGTAGATGATTAGACCATCGGCCACCGACGTGATCGTGGCATCCAGTTCGGCCGCCCGGCGCTCGACCTCGGCCAGCAGCCGCTCACGCTCGGCCTCGGCCTTGCGCTCGCGGGTGACATCGCGGCCTACGGCCACGGCGCCGATGATGCGCCTGTCCTGGCGCAGCGGGGCGGCGTTCCAGACGATGGTGTACTCCTGGCCATCACTGGAACGGTACATGACCTCAATCCCTCGCACCTCCTTGCCATTTATGGCGCGTTGCAGGGGCAGGTCTTTAGGCGGAAAAGTCGTCCCATCGGGCCGGAGCATCTGATAGTAGGTTGGGTGCTCCTCTACCGGCAGGCCCGGGCGATAGGGACGGCCGAGGTAGCGCTGTTGGGCGCGGTTCATGTAGATCACCTGGCCCTTGTCATCGGCGACGGCGACGGGGTCGAGCATACTCTCCACCGTTGCCTGCCAACGGGCGCGCTCGAACTGGGCCTGCTGAAAGAGGCGTGTGTTCTGGATGGCCAGGGCCGCGCGGTCGGCCACAAGCTCCAGCAGGCGCAGGTCGTCGGCCGAAAAGTGTCGCGGCTCCACCGAGTTGACGTCGACCACGCCGATGACGTGGCCATCGACAATTAGCGGCGCCCCAATCTGCGACCGCATACGGGCGCGCAGCGTAGGGCTGATGACCTCGACCTGCGAGAGGTCGTCGATGATCATGGCTCGCCCACTCGCCGCGATGCGGCCGGCAAGGCCGCGCCCCATAGGGATGAGCCAATCCTCCGGCACCTGCGGCCCCAGCCCATCAAAGGCGTGGACCCTCACCGCCTGCCTGTCCTCACTGACCAGGAAAAGTCGGGCAGCATCGCCGTGGAGCACCCGGCGGATGCGGCGCAGGAGCTCGTGCAGCAGCTCCTCAAGCGGCAGGTTAGAGAGGGCGGCCTCGGTGACGAACTCGATGGCCCGCAGCCGGGCGATGGCCGCTTCGGCCTCTGCGCGCGCCGCGCGCTCGCGGGCGAGCTGCTCGGACGGCAGCGGGCAGGCCTCGCCCACGTGCGCTTGCGGGCCCCCTGCGGACGGCTCCTCATTCATGCCCTCGCTCCTGCACAAGATGCTCTCCCTTGCCCTCGGTGCCGATGCGGAGACAGCAAGAGATGGGCCAGTGAGATGCTTGCCTCTTGAGGGGTGGGTTGGCTGCATCCGGGGCCGCCCGCGGCCCCGGATGCAGCCAACCCACCCCACCCCGGGTCACAGCCGGACTGGCGCGGAGCAGGTCAGCCGGCTGTTGCCGGGTGCCAGCGGAGCCAAGCCGGGCATCGAAACCCGGGCTACCATCATGCCTGGGCAGTAAGGGGTCGATTCATGTCACGCCCTCCCCCGGCGCAGGTAGCCCGATTCTGTGACTCATTCGACTCCTACTATAATGACTCATAACACCATTCAGGAGGAACCAAGTGCCCCCCTTTCAACCCTTTACCCTGGAGCGTGTGCAGTCCGAGTGGGAGAATGTCGTCGAGTATAACCTGACGGAGAGCGGTGTGCACCCCATCAGCGTGCGTGAGCTGGTCGGCGACGGGTCTGTGCTCGATGAGCTGCTGAGTATGCCCCTGGGCTATCCGCAGACCAACGGCACAATCGAGCTGCGCGAGCGCATCGCGGCCCTCTACCCGGGCGCGACGCCCGATAACGTGCTGGTCACCATCGGCTGCGCCGAGGCCAACTTTACCGCCCTGCAGACGCTGTTGGCCCCCGGCGACGAGATGGTGGTGATGCTGCCCAACTATATGCAGATCTGGGGCATCGGGCAGAACTATGGCTACAAGGTCAAGACCTTCAGCCTGCGCGAGGAGCGCGGTTGGGCCCCCGACCTGGCCGCGCTGGACGAGATGGTCACGGAGCGGACCAAGCTGATCGCCGTCTGCAACCCCAACAATCCGACGGGCTACATCCTCAAGCCGGCGGAGATGGATGCCATCGTGGCTGCGGCCGCGCGCGCCGGCGCCTGGCTGCTGGCTGATGAGGTCTATCGTGGGGCCGAGCAAAGAACGGATGTGGAGACTCCTTCCTTCTGGGGCCGCTATGACAAGGTGCTGGCGCTGAACAGCCTGAGCAAGGCCTATGGCTTACCGGGCCTGCGTATCGGCTGGGCGGTGGCCCCGGCGGATACTGCGGCGGCCATGTGGGCCCGGCGCGATTACTTTACGATCAGCGCCACGATGCTGGCCAACAAGCTGGCGGCCTTTGCCCTGTCGCCGGAAGTGCGGCCCCGCCTCATCCGGCGCACACGGGACTATATCCGCGCCGGCATGCCCATCGCCGATGAGTGGCTCCGCCGTCATCCGGGCACCTTTGACCTGGTGCCGCCCCAGGCGGCCGCGATCATTTTCGCCCGCTACCATCTGGATATCAACTCAACCGATCTGGTAGATCGGCTGCGGCGCGAGAAAGATGTGCTGGTGGTGCCAGGGGACTGTTTCGGCCTCGATCATCACCTGCGCATCGGTATCGGCTCGCCCGCCCCTTATCTGCGAGCCGGGCTTGAGCGGGTGCATGAGCTGCTCGCCGAGCTGCAGCGCTAACAGCGCAGACGTTTGCTGTGAGATGGACACAATGCCCTCGCTCAGTGTTGTAGTGATGGCTTCAGCCATTCCTCTCCCTTGCGCGACATGGAGACGAGCGACTGAAGGTCGCCACTATGACGCTGAGCGAGAGCATCAGCGGGCCTACACGGGAACCGCAACGTGAAGGTTATCCTCTGTACTCCTGTTCAGGTGTTCAATCGGCCATGAGAAAGGGGGAGACATGGCTGTCGATCCGCAGAGCCTGCACCGTGAGATGCTCGTCTTTGATGCTCACCGCGATGTGGCCTATGAGGCGCCCTGGCGTGAGCGCTTTTTGGCCAACTGGCTGTTGGGTGTGGACCTTTGCCTGCCCCTGCTCCGACAGGGCGGCATCGATGCCCAGGTTTTCGCCTTTTGTGTGGCCCCGGCGCCCGGCTTGCCGCCTACGGCCGAGGTGCTGCGCGAGCTGGACTTGGTCCTGAGCACCCTGGAGAGCCATGCTGATGAGGCGGTGCTGGCGACGACGGCCGGCCAGATCCGGCAGGCCAAGGCGCAGGGCAAGCTGGCCGTGTTGCTGAGCCTGGAGGGGGCGGAGCCGATCCTGGAGGAGCTGGGCATCCTGCGCATGTTCTACCGTATGGGCTTTCGCGCCACCGGGCTCACCTGGAACTTTCGTAACGCCCTGGCCGATGGTGCACGCGAGGGGGCCGGGGGGCGGCTCTCACGGCTGGGCGTGGCAGCCATCCGCGAGATGAACCGGCTGGGCATGATGGTGGACCTGGCCCATCTCGCACAGCCCGCCATGCGCCAGGTGCTCGATGTGACGGAGCGGCCGGTCATCCATTCCCACGGCGTTACCCTCGGCGCCTGCCCCGACCGCCCCGGCAACGTCCCCGATGATCTGCTCGAAGCCATCGCCCGCAACGGAGGCGTTTTCTGCCTGACCACCGTCCCTGAAGCGATCGCCACCGATCCAGTCCAGGCGACTCTGGAGCGCTTCCTGGATCATGTCGATCACGCCGTGCGGGTCATGGGCGCCGATCATGTGGGGCTGGGCGCCGATTTCGACGTCTACCTCAGCCATCTGGGCCTGCCCGCCGAGCGCTGGCTCAAGGGCCTGGAGGAGGCCGACAAATGGCCCGCCATCACCGCCGGCCTGCTGCAGCGGGGCTATACGGAGGCCGACGTGCGCAAGATCATGGGGGAGAACCTGCTGCGCGTCTATGGCCAGGTTATTGGCTGAAGCT
>DAOTVS010000178.1:0-16531 GCA_034436375.1 Anaerolineae bacterium
TTTGTGTCGGCCCTGAGCCAGCCCACTGCGGTGGCCATGTCTCAGGAGATGATGCCTCATCGCCTCAGCCTTGCCTCTGCCCTGACTATGGGCGTCAGCTGGGTCATCGGCAGCCTGGGCGCGGCCCTCACCGGGATACTGGCCGACCACATCGGCATGCAACCCGCCCTCTTGCTTAACACCGTCCTGCCCCTCCTGGGCATGGCCTGCATGCTGACCCTGTGGCGCATGGGCAAGCGGCAAGCGGCGCCGGCGCTCACGGGTCGTACCTTGTGACCACCTTTATGTGAGTGGCCAGACTTGTAGTAAAGGAGAGGGGGGAACTGGATGTGCGTGAAGGACGCGTCCTTCACGCCATCCAGTTCCCCCCTCTCCTTTACTACGAACCGAGCAGGTTGCCCGGCCCTGGGCTATCACGACATGGAGCCTGCCTGGCTCTCGAAAACCGTCCGGAAGTGAAAGCCATAGATGGAAAGGGCGATGGCCAGCGGAAATACCTTGGGGCGGCGGAACAGGGTCCAGAAGAAGAGCCTCCAGTACTGCGCCCGCTCAACACCCCGGATGCCCAGGTGATAGATTGAGCGCGCCAGCGCGGCGACATCGGTCAAGGAGATGGAGCGCTTGAACTGGCTGGGGTTGTACTCGCGCAGGAAAGTTTTCACCCGCTGGTAGTAAAAGTCCGGCGAGTAGATGGTTTTGACAATGCGATAGTAGCCCTGCAAGAGGGTATCTTTATCCATGCGCGGGATAAAGTTGAGGGCGCCTTCGGTATTATCGCCCGTACAATCGTGCAGCAGGCGGCCTTCGCGCTGCATGCGCTCGTAGAGCCGCGTGCCGCGGGGCGCCTGCAGCACCCCAACCATGGCCGCGACAATGCCGCTCTTCTGGATGAAATCAATCTGCCGCTGGAAGATCGAGGGCGTGTCAGAGTCAAAGCCGACAATAAAGCCGCCCTGCACCTGCAGGCCCGCCTTTTGCAGTTTCTTGACGCAGGACGTCAGGTCGCGACCGCGGTTCTGGCTCTTGCTGCACTCGGCCAGCGAATCCTCATCGGGCGTCTCGATGCCGATAAAGACGGTGTCAAAGCCAGCGTCGACCATCGCTTTGACCAGCTCATCATCATCGGCCAGGTTGATCGAGACCTCGGTCTCGAAGCTAAAGCCTTTCTCGCGGGCGCCCCAGGCGCGCAGGGCGGGCAGAATCTCATCCTTGAGCTGCCGGCGGTTGCCGATAAAGTTGTCATCGACGAAAAAGACCTCACTGCGCCAGCCCTGGGCGTAGAGGCTATCCAGCTCGGCAATGATCTGGGCGGCCGTTTTGGTGCGGGGCTTGTGGCCGAAAAGGGCGGTGATGTTGCAAAAGTCGCAGTTAAAGGGGCAGCCTCGCGAGTATTGAATGGGCATGGAGGCATATTGGCGCAGATCGGCCAGATGCCACAGGGGCACCGGGGTCGTCTCGAGTGACGGGAACTCGGTGGTCGTATAGATGTGTTGGGCCTTGCCTGCGGCCAGGTCGCGCACGAAAAGGGGCAGGGTCAGCTCGGCCTCATTGAGCACCAGGTGGTCAACGTCGGGATACTTTTCCGGCTCGTCAGTAAAGAGGGGCCCACCGGCGATCATTGGCACGCCCACAGCCCGGCAGCGCTCGATGACCTGCTGGACCGACTGGCGCTGTATGATCATAGCGCTGATCATGACATAGTCGGCCCATTCCAGGTCGCGTTGAGTGAGGGGCGTGACATTCATATCGATCAGGCGCTTTTCCCATTCCTCCGGCAACATGGCGGCCACGGTCAGCAGGCCTAGGGGCGGAAAACTGGCTTTCTTGGACACGAACTTGAGCGCGTGCTTAAAGCTCCAAAAGGTATCGGGGAACTCGGGGTAGACCAATAATACTCTCATCGCACTCCCTCGCGCTTGAGTCTTCTGATGGCTGGCTGATGCCCTGAACGCCGGGCGGTCGGCCACGGCATGATGCATCTGCACATTGGACAGCCAGAGGGAGCAAGATGTTTCAGAGGGAGACTTGGTCTTGCAGGCCAAGTCTCCCTACTTCTATTCATGGCGGAAGGCGCCGGTTACGAGGCCGTAGTAAATGGTGTGCAGGTCGCCGTGCGGGTAACAGTTGCCCAGGAGCTTGCTATCGAGCGCCTCAGTCACCGGGTTGGTGAGGACGGTACGGCACTCTACGTGCAGGGCGGCCTCAGCGATAAAGGGGGCATCGATCGTCTGGCCCTTGGCGACCGTCCAGCCCTGCTCAGCGATCTTGTCTACATCCCGCCCCGATACGGCGCCGCAGCGCGCGACAGCCTTTTTGAAGCCGGCGGGCATCAGGTTGACGGTGAACACGCCGGCACGGTTGATCAGATCAAAGGTGTAGCGCGACGGACGCACCAGCACGGTGCAGATCGGCTGGCCCCATACCGTGCCAAAGAGCGCCCAGCCAATGGTCATCACATTGGCAGAGCGCACTGTGTCGGGCGTGACCAGGAGCAGCCCCGGCCCCAGGTTGGCGTTCAGTTCCTCGATCTGCGAGGCATATGCAACGGGTACGAGCTTCATAACAGTCCTCCTTCGCGCAAGAAGCGAACTTTCGGGGTCTCCTCTCACAAGTCGGGAGAGGCGCAGCTTTCAAAGCAGCGCGACGCCGCACACCGAAACGAACGAGTTCCCCTGGCCATCGGCGGGGAGCTGGGCATAGCCGGCCGGCTCGCCGCGCACCGGCTCCAACAGGCGCAGCGCCAGGTAAATGGGCGCCACGCCGCAGATGTGCCGCCGGTCACCTTCGGCCTTGATCTGATGCAAGAAAGCGCCGGGTTGGCCGCGGGTGATGGCCGTGATGAGGCCGTTATCGGCGGCCTCGCCCTGGGCCCGCACGGCTGGGCCAGCCGGGATCCGATCGCCAAAGGCGGGGCCGGAATGGGCCAGGTCGCCGGCGGCCACGACCAGAGCCCGGCGCCCGGCCAGGCGCTGGCGCAGCGTCTCGACGATGGTGGTCAGCCCGGCATCACCAGCCGGGTCCTCTCCGCCGAAGAGAAAGCGGTGGAAGGCGCCGCAGAGGATGGGCACCAGCGCCACCGGGTTGCCGCGCCGGATGTGGTGCAGCCAGACGGCGGCTAGCTCGATAGAGTGCTCGTGGCGATGGTGGATCTCCTCCGCAAAGGCCGCCTCCTGCCCCAACACCTGCGCCAGGGCATCGACCGTCTCGTGCTCGGTAGGCAGCACGCCAAAGGGCGTGGCGTAGCTCTGGTGGGTGAGGGTGAGCAGAGCTTGCTCAGCGGTGTGGTCGGTGCCCAGAATGACCACGACCTCAGCTCGACGCGCCGTCGCCGCCACGCGCGACCACACCTCCGCATAGATGGCGCCGCCGCGGGCATAGTCGATATGCGGGCTGACCAGGCCGCGCGCCAGGAGGGGCATCTTGCCGGTGGGCGCTTGCGCCAGCCAGTTATCCAGCATAGCAGCCAGCTGGTTGGGATCGGCCGGGTAGCCGCTGCCAGCCAGCGCGGGCGTGCGGTAGGGGGCATTGCGATATTCCATCAGGGCGCGCGTGTAGGCCAGGCGCGCCGCATCGTTATCCAACAGCAGCGCCTCATCCAGGTCTTGCAGCAGAGCGGCCATCTGGTCAGGCGAGATATAGACTCCAGAACGCACCTGGAACGCGGCCCGCAGGCCATCGACGTCACGGGTACCGTCGCAAAGCGCGAGGAGCAGCCCCAGCGCCTGCGGGATGGCCACGGTCCGGTCGCTCAGACGCAGGGGATCACGCAACACGATCATTGGCCGACCATCGACCAGAGTCGGCTCGGGCTGCAAGGGGCGCAGTTTTGGATTCATGGCCTTCCATTTCTAACCGTTGCGAATTGCCTCGCGCAGCTTGAGCGCCAGGCGCGCATGTTCGGGCGAGATGGGGCCATCCCAAGAGCGCGGCCGTGGCAAGCAAACAGGGGCCTCCAGGCTGACGTGCCCGGGCCGCGAGGTCAACGCCAGGATGCGGTCGCTCAGATAGATGGCCTCAGCGATGCTATGAGTCACCATGATCACCGTCTTGCCCTGCGTGCGCCAGATGCGCAGCAGCTCCTCGTTCATCTGCTCGCGCGTCAAGGCATCCAGCGAGCCAAAGGGCTCATCCAGGAGCAGAAGATCAGCCCCCTGCACCAGGGCGCGGGCGATGGCGACCCGTTGCTCCATTCCGCCGGATAGCTTGCGCGGGTAAGAGTCGGCAAACTCTTCCAGCCCCACCAGGCGCAGCATATCGCGCGCCAGGGGCTCGGCCTGCCGACGCGGGACCCGGCTGATCTCCAGGGGCAGCATGACGTTGCCTAACGCCGTGCGCCAGGGCATCAGGTTTGCCTTCTGAAAGACATAGGCGACGCGCCGTTGCGAGGCAAAGGATGCTTTGCCGCCTGAGTACAGGGGTTCTCCTGCCAAGTATACGCAGCCGCGCGTGGGAGGCAAAAGCCCCCCCAGGATCGAGAGGAGCGTCGATTTGCCGCAGCCCGAAGGCCCCAGCAGACAGACAAACTCCCCTCGGCGTACGCTCAGGCTAACAGGGGCCAGCGCCTCCAGATCGCCGCCGTTGCCGGCGAAGGTCTTTTCGACGTTATCGGCTCTCAGCAGGATTTCTTCCATAACATACTCATCCACCAATTGTGCACATTGTAGTGGCGACCTGGGTGCATCCAAGATGCGCCAGCGAGTTCGCGGCCAGCAGGCTGCCGTCAGAGGCGCTCTGCCCTGGCAACCGGGCTTTACGCTTCGCGCTGCCCCGGTTCTGGGCCTTTTGGGGGTCAGGGCATGTCCGGCCGTCCCTGCGGGGACGGCCGGACATGCCCTGACCCCCTCTCCCAGGTTGAGGCCGGGCGGCAGCGTGGCGGAATAGCCGGCTGCAACCCGGGCGGCGGATACGGGTTCTGCACGCACCCGGTGACCCTGATCGCTCGTCTCGGCGCCGCACAGGGGCAGCGCGGAGACGAGCGGCTCAAGCCGCCGCTACGATACGTATCACTTGATGTACTCGTTTGTGTACAACGACTCCGGGTCGACCGGCGCCGCCAGCAGGTTGAGCTGGCGCAGCAGGTCCACTTCGCTCCGCCAGGAGGCTGGATCGCTCTTCCCCAGGGGCTCGCCCTGCCAGTATTTGATGCACGCGGTCAGCACAGCCCGCTGTAGCGCCTCGTTCTCGCCAGAGAGCGAGGGGACCTCCTTCTTGGCGATGGCAAAAGCGGCATCCGGGTCGGCGATGGTGTCGCGCAGGCCATGCAAAAAGGCGCGCGTCATGCCCTGCACCAGCTCAGGGTGCTCTTTGATCGTCTGATCGTTGGTGATCAGGCCGTTGGAGGGCAGGTTGGTATAGGCATCGAGGTAGAGAACATTCAGTTGCTGCCCCGCCGCCTGGAGCTGCACGGGTTCGTTCATGACATAGCAGACGGCAGCATCGACACGCTTCTGCGTGAGGCTGGCGGCCTGAGTATAGCCGATGACCTGCAGGTTCACCTTATCGGGCGCAATGCCGACTGCGTTGAGCAGGGCGCGCCAGCCGATGTAACTCGCACCCTCCAGAGCGGGGATGCCCACAGTGCGCCCCACCAGATCTGCGGGCTTGTTGATGCCCGACCCGGCCAGAGAGACGACGCATACCGGGAAGCGCTGGTACCAGTTCAGCACATAGCGCACCGGCAGGCCCTGCGCCCGCGCCAGGGCTACCTGATCGCCCGAGCCGATGACGAACTGGAGCTGGTTGGTGCCCAGGAGCTTGAGAAGATCGGTCTCCATGCCGTAATCAAAGGTGACATTGATCCCCTCCGCAGCAAAGTAGCCACGCTCCTTGGCCACATAGAGGGGCGTGAACTGGACATTGGGCACATAACCCATAGCCAGCTTGACCTGCGTCACCTGGGCGGCCGGCTTGGGTGTGGCGCAGCCAACCGCGACGAGGAGCAGGCAGAGCGATAGAATGCTGAAGAGCTTGAGATACCTGTGCATACCACTTACCTCCAGAGTTTCCATCAATCTTTTTGCCAGCGCAGCAGCGCCCGCTCGAGCGCCGTCATGAGCCCATAGAAGATGAGGGCGATGGCCATGAGCGTGGCGAGGGCGACAAAGAGGAGGGGGGTATCGAAGAGCCCGCGCGCCAGGTTGACCATAAAGCCCAGCCCGCGGTCGGCGGCGACGAACTCACCCACCACGGCGCCGATAACCGATAGGGTGAGGCCGATCTTGAGGCCGCTCAGCAGCACGGGCAGGGCGGCCGGCAGCTCGAGCAGGGTGAAGACCTGCCAGGGCGAGGCATTCAGAGAGCGCATCAGATCATGCAGCCCCTTTTCCACCGAGCGGATGCCGACGATGGTGTTGACCAGCACCGGGAAAAAGAGGGTGAGCGCGCAGACAACGATCTTGGAGAGGTGCCCGGCCCCCAGCCAGATGACCAGGAGCGGCGCCAGGGCCACAATGGGCAACGCTTGCGAGGCGACCAGGTAGGGCAGCACGACCTGTTCGAGGGCGGGCGATTTGGCCAGCAGGTACCCGAGCACGACCGCGACCGAGAGGCCCAGGGCGAGCCCGCCAAAGATCTCGATCAGCGTGACTTGAGTATTGGCCCACAGGGTGCCGTCGGCCACGACGCTGAGGAAGCGCTGCCACACCAGCCTGGGCCCCGGAAGGATGAAAGCGGGGTAAACCTGGCGCCAGTCCAGTAGCTGCCAGAGGCCCAGCAGCGCCGCAAAAGCGATCAATGCCGGCAGCTGCAGCGCAAAGCAGCCCGGCTTTCTTGCTCTGGTCGGTTTGAGAGTAGTCCCAGCCATATAAAAAGCCCCGAAGTGCAGAATCCTTCGGGGCGGACGAATCGCACAGCCTATCCCCTTCTTCCATCCGGACTATACCGTCGGCCCCGGCCTGTACCGGGTCTGCCCAGGGTATCCTGGGCTTGCGGGCTTGCGGGAGATCGCTCCCCTGCCTACCGCCGATCGGGAATTGGCGCAGTCGCGCTGCGCCTCACCCTGCCCCGAAGGTTCAAGTATGAGATTGAGTGTATTATACTACGATCGCCCAAATGGCACAAGATGGACACATGGCCTGCGGTTGCACGCGCTGCCTGGCAGGAGTATCATAGGACGTAGAACCGTTTTGGCAGGAGGAAGGCCTATGGAATTGCCCTATGACGTCCGCCGTGAAGAGGAGGACGGCTACCCGGTTTATGTCCTGGAGGACCGGGCAGTGCGCTCAGAGGCCTGGGTGGTGCCTGGGATCGGGCTCAATCTCTACCGCTTCTCGATTGAGCGCGGAGACGAGAGCATTGCCGTTATCGATTCCCCTCCGACCCTGGAAGACCTGCGCCGCGAGCCCTATCACTATGGCGTGCCAGTCCTTTTCCCCTTCCCCGGGCGCATTCCGCAGGGGCGTTTTACCTTTGGCGGGCGCGCTTTTGCACTGGCGGAGCTGGACGAGGAGGGCAATGCCATACACGGCCTGGTGGCCAGCCGGCCCTGGCGGGTGATTGCGACCGGCCCCAGCGGCGAAGACGGGGCGGTGCTGGTAGGGCGCTTTGAATCGCCCGAGTTTTCAGTGCTGGCGGAGCAATATCCCTCGGCCTTCCGCCTGGACCTGACCTATCGCCTGCGCGCCTGGACTCTGACCATCGAGGCGCGCGCTGAGAATATTGGCCGTGACCCGCTGCCCATCGGTTTTGGCCTGCACCCCTACCTGCGGGCGCCCTTGCGTGAAGCGCTGACAGCTGGAGGCTGCGTCATCGAGGTGCCGGCTACCCGCCGCTGGGAGCTGGCAGGTGGGGTGCCCACCGGGCGCTTGTTGCCGCTGGATGAGGACCTGGCGCAGGGCGTCTCGCTGGAGGGGCGCATTTTCGACGACGTCTACACCGGCCTCTTGCTCACGGACGGCGTCTCGCGCTGCGTCATGGGCGACACCCGCGCCCGCCTGGCTGCGGTGGTCGAGGCCGACCGGCAGTTCGGCCAGTGGGTTGTCTACACTCCGCCACGGCCCGCCATTTGTTTTGAGCCCTGGACCTCTTTGCCCAACGCCGTCCAGCTCCAGCAACAGGGCATTGACGCGGGCCTGATTGTGCTGGAGCCCGGGGGGTGGAGATGCTGGACGGTGAGACTCGTAATACGTAATACGTAAGCTGTTATAAGGTGTAATAAGTAACAAGTAATAAGTAAGGTCGTCGCTGCAAAGCATGCATTGCTTTTCGTGGCATTTGCTTCAACGAGACTGGCGCAAAGCATCGGCTATACCGAAATGGTTGCTTTACTTATTACTTGTTACTTATTGCGCCTTGTAGCGATCTTGCGGATTGGCAACATACCCTATCATAAGGAGCAACTATGCCCACACTCGTTGATGCGCGCGGCAAAGCCTGCCCGCAACCGGTGATCATGACTCGCAAAGCGCTGGCTCAGGACCGAGAGGTGACGGTGATTGTCGACAATACCACCGCCCGCGAGAACGTCCTGGGCCTGGCCCGCAGCCAGGGTTGTGAGGTACAGGTAGAGGAACGGAGTGACGGCATCTATCTGCATATTCACGCCGGGGCGGCCCCGGCAGCGGCGCCGGCCCCCGCGCCCGCCCCGGCTGCGGCCGCAGGTGGGGCCGGGTCCAGTGTGCTTCTGATCGGCAGCGATCAGATGGGCCGCGGCGCCGAGGAGTTGGGCGGCATCCTCATGCGCAGCCTGATGCACACCCTCACCGAGGTTTCGCCCCTGCCGGATGTGTTGATACTGATCAATGGCGGCGTCCGGCTCGTGGTCGAGGGCTCGCCGGTGCTCGATGACCTGCGCGCTCTGGCCGACCGTGGGGTACAGATCCTTGCCTGCGGCACCTGCCTCAGTTACTATGAGCTGAAGGACAAGGTCGCCGTCGGCACCGTCTCCAACATGTACACCATCGCCGAGACCTTGCTCGGCGCCGGCAGGGTTGTCAGCTTGTGAAAAGAGACTTCCGAAGTCTTGAGGGCTTCGGAAGTCTCTTTTCAGCACACCCAGCGCCCGCCGATCATCGTGCGCCAGGCGCTCCAGTCTGGGTCAAAGATGGCGATATCCGCGTCCTTGCCCGCTTCCAGGGAGCCTTTGCGGTCCGCGAGGCCGACGATGCGCGCCGGCGTCAGGGTGACCATGCGCACGGCCTCGGCCAGGGGAATGCCGGCGACCCCGGTGAGGATCGGGATCATGCGGTTCAGCAGGGTGGTGCTGCCGGCAAAGGCGGTGCGGTCGAGCATCATGCCCACGCCGTCGTGCACGTCAAACTCCATCGCCCCCATGCGAAAATGCGCGCCCTCGGGGAGCCCGGTGCCGCAGGTCGCGTCGGATACGGCGCAGAGCCGATCCGGCCCCTTGCAGCGGTAGGCGAGCTGCATGAGCGTCTGCGGCAGGTGGCGGTTATCGGCGATCATCTCGGCCGAAAGCTCATCGCGGGTCAGCGTCGCCTCCAGCAGGCCCGGCTTGCGCCAGGGGCCCTCGCGCACCGTGCTCGATTGGGCGCTCCAGATGTGCACTGTGTGGCGCAGGCCGGCTTGGATGGCGGCGAGCACGTGCGTATCGTGCGCCATGCTGTGCCCGGCGGCGACCACGATCCCCAGGCGCGCGGCCCGCTGGATCAGCGGCAGCGCCCCCGGCAGCTCGGGCGCCAGGGTCAGGATGCGGATGATGCGGTGATGCTCGAGCAGTTGGTCGGCCGTGCCGTCATCGGGCAGGCGCAGGTTATTCGGGTCAAGCGCTCCCTTTTGCCCCACATTCATATAGGGGCCCTCCAGGTGCACACCCAGCACCTGGGCCCCGTTGTGAGCCTCCCCCATCCACTGCCCCGCGAACTCGAGGCAGTGCAGCAGGTCGGGGATGGGCGAAGCGGCCGTAGTAGCGACGAGCGCCGTCACGCCGCACCGGGCATGGAGCGAGGTGATGGTCTGAAAGGCCTCCGTCGTCCCTTCATCGAAGGTGTGGCTCAGGGCGCCGTGGGTATGGATATCGATCAGCCCCGGAAGGACCATCCTCCCGCCGGCGTCAAACTGCTCCACATCGGCGCCCAGCGACCCCGGCACCGCCAGGCCGAGGATGCGCCCACCCTCCACCACCAGGGCCAGCCCCTGCACCGGCCCCTGGGGCAGCAGGAGGTTGCCGTTGACGATCGCCAGGCGCCCGCTCATGATGCCCTCAGTTGGGCGGGCCGGGCGCTCCAGTATTGCAGGCGAGTCTGCAGCTTCATGCGGTCCAGCGGCAGATCCAGGGGGTGCGGCGGCCAGCCCCGCAGCTGCTCGATGCGCCAGTCGGCCAGCTCAGCAGCCCTGGCGGGCTCTTCCGCCCCCGGCTCCAAGTCGAGCCGGCTCGGCTCGCGCCCACCCTCCAACATCAGGTAAGCGGCGGCCACGGCGCGCAGGAGCGGCCCCGGGCCGACCTGGGCGCCGCCGAGCTGGACGCTCGTGGGCAATTGCCCGGTCGCGCCGATGCGGCTCACCAGGTCTTGGGCGACATAGAGCCCCTGCTGCGCCGAAATGGAGACCGTATGCTCCAAGACGGGCGGCAACTCTGCCGGGCCCAGCACGGTGCGCAGGCTGACGGGCCTGGAGACCGGCCAGCCGTCCGCGAGCTGAACGCTGGCGCGCAGCAGGGCATCGAGGGTCTGCGCCGGCGAGGCGAGCGGCTCCTCCATAGAAATGGCGCCTGTGTCCACAATCTTGCGGGCCAGGTCGTGCAACTGTGCGCGGGTCAGCTCGCCCTCGCCCGATTGGAAGCGCTCGGCCAGGGGCCCCACACCCACGATCTCGATGCCCGGCAGGCCCCGTATGGCCGCCACCATGCGCCGCAGGTTCTTGATGCCACGGGCATAGGCCGTCAGGTCGCGCCGGGGCACCAGCTTGTACTCCTCCGGAGGGGTCTGGTAGCCCTGCACAAAGTTGACCGCGTCCCAAAAGATGGTGTGGCGGAGGCGGTTGGGGTGGGCGGCAAAGAGCCCATAGCAGGCATAGCCCTGATCACGAGCCTCACTCAGCTGCTGCAACAGAGAGGGCAGCGCGGCCTCAAAGCCGGCGTCATCGCACAGGGCATCCTCGCCACCAGGGAAATAAGTGTACTCGCTAAAGCAGAGCTGCCCCGCGTACCAGCAGGCCCCCGTCTGGCCCGAGTGGGCGCCGGAGTAGATGTTGGAGGGGATACCCAGTCGGCGGGTGGCTGCCGGGATCTGGGCGCTCCAGCTCGAGCCGGGTGTGCCCCATGAGGTAGGCGGCCGGCCGAAGATACGCGTCAGGTCGCGGGCGCCGGGGCCCTCCTGCCGCACCGCCTCGGCCACGCCATCAGCCCAGCCCTTGTCAGCCAGGTATTCGCCGACGACCGGGTGCATCGAGTGCAGGTTGGTGTGCAGGCTGATATCGTGCCGCTTGGCGGCGGCAATCACATCCCAGCGGCCGCGCCGCTCCCACAGGCGCGCCTTTTCGCCCACCACGCACAGCGAGGCCGTGACCCCGTCATCGCCCAACGCCTCGGCGATATCCAGCGCCGGGTCGTCCGCATCGGGGCAGACCAGGTCTTCGACGTCAAAACAGATATAGACGTACATAGGAATCACCTCCCCATGTCTACAGATACTTGCGGAAAAACTCGAACGCCTTGTTGCCGCCAAAGCTGTGCGGGCCGGGGAAGATATCGGCCCACAGGCGGTCCTCGGCGCCGGCGGCGCGGTAGATGCGCCGGACGCCCTCATAGCCCGCCAGTTGATCCTCGATATAGAAGCAATCGTCAAAGATGCCCATCTCCATCAGGAGCGGCCGCGGGGCGATGAGGCCGGCGATATCATCCGTATCGAGGTAGCGCATGAGCCCAGGCACCATTTGCGAGCCACAAAAGTTAGCCCGCTCGATGGCAAAGCCCCGCCAGGGGTTGACGTACCCCATGATATCGGCAGCCTTGATGCGCGGCTCGACCGCGGAGGTAAAGGTGGTCATGGTGCCGCCCTGCGAAAGGCCCATCATGCCAATGCGCTGCGGGTCGACTTCAGGGCGGGTCTCGAGATAGTCGATGCAGCGTTTCATATCCCAGATGTCCAGGGCCAGCAGGTAGACGCCCATCGGGGCGCCCTTGATCAGGTTCACGTTGCAGGGGTCGCGTCCGGGAAAGGGGTCGGGGCCGTCGCGCCGCTCGCCAAAGCCGCGCAGGTCGGGGCAGATGGTCAGGAACCCGGCCCGGGCCATCTGCTCGCCATAGTTATAGTTGGCCTCAGCGATGGCAGCCACATGGGCCGGCGAAGAGCGGATACCGGCCACAGCATCCTTGCCAAACGGGCCGTGGCCGTGACTGCAGAGGATGGCGGGGTTGGAGCGGTCGGCGGGCATATCTTTCGGGTGCAGCACCCAGCAGGGCACCGACATGCCCTCTTCCGAGTCGAATACCACCCGCTCGCGGATGATGCCGTTGTCTTCCACCGCGCACTCGACCTCGGCATTCAGCGGCGCTGGCCGGGGGAAGGGGCCCAGGAGATCCATCAGCTTGGGGTAGGCCTCCTGCCGCCAGGCGGCCCAATCGGCGGGCGTCTCGCCCTTGAAGTGCAGCACGGGCTCCAGGCCCTCCGCCATGTGGTTCCAGTAGGCCTGCATGGAAAAGTTGCGCTTGTGCGCCGGCATTCTCTACCTCCTGACTTGGCATCTCACGCGGAGAACGCGGAGCCGCGTGAGATCCATTTTCATCGTGTGTTGTGCCCCCTGGGCATGGGGCGCTACTCTGCAAGCAGATCCGCGATCGTCACCGGCTGCCCGGTCGCAATGGACCGGTTCGCCGCCACGCCGATGAGGATCGACATGGCCCCCGCCCATGAGCCGGCCATATAGCCCAGGGGGTCGGGGATCTCCCGCCCGCTGAAGAGGCGCTCCAGCAGCCGCGCGTCGCCGCCGCCGTGGCCCCCGGTGGCCTTGGGTATATCGTAGGTGATCGCCTCGCCCCGCCGGTTATGGAGCACGGCCCGCTCGCTGGGCTCCGCTGCCCGGGGCCCGCTGTAGATGTTCTCGACCTCCAGCCGGCCGCCTGTGCCGCTGATCGTGGCGCGCCACCCCTCATAGGGGCTGTGAGCGATGAGGGAATAGGTGAGGAGGATGCCGCCTTGGTAGCGCAGGTTGACGCTCATCGTATCGTAGATGTTGATGTCTTCTGAGAAGACACAGGCGTCGCGGTAATAGCCGTCCTCGTGCTCGGCGGCAAAGTAGAGGGCCTGCAGCTCGGGGTCGGCGGCGTAATCGACATAGAACTCGCACGTCTGGGCATAGGCGCAGGTGGAGCAGCGCTTGCCCCGGGCCTCGCGCGTGGGGCCATAGAAGCGGCGCGCGCCGAAAGCATAGACGCGCTCCGGGTCATCCTCGACCCACCAGTTCACGGCGTCAAAATGATGGGTGGCCTTGTGCACCAGGAGCCCGCCCGAGTTCTCCAACCGGCGGTGCCAGCGGCGGAAATAGTCGGCGCCATGGCGCGTATCCAGGAACCACTCCAGGTCCACGCTCAGCAGCTGGCCCACAACCCCCTCACGCAGCAACTCCTTCACCCGCGTTACATAGGGCATGAAGCGCATGTTAAAGGTGACGATCACCTCGCGCCCCGTGCGCCGCTCGGCCGCGAGGATGGCGCGACATTTCTCGTCGTCAATGGTCATCGGCTTTTCCGAGATAGCGTCGCACCCGGCTTCCAGTGCGCGGATGATATATTCGTGGTGGAAGCGGTCAACCGTGGTGACGATCACTGCATCGGGGCGGGCCTGGCGCAGCATGGCGTCGAAATCGGCAAAGACGGGTATGCCGCCGCACTGCTCGCTGAGGTAGCGCGCACGAGTCTGGTTAGGGTCGTACACGCCCACGAGTTGGGCCGTATCCGGAAAACGCTGGACAAGGGGCCGGGCGTACATGCCGAGGGCGCGCGAGCTGGCACCGGCAATGCAGTAGCGTTTCATGGCAGATCCCCCCTTTGGGCTGGGCTGTAAACGGAACCACAGATGAATACCAGATGCACGCAGACAAGGCTCGCACCTGGAGGGCCATGTCGGGTGCGAGCTGCGCCCCATCGGGCCACTGCGCGGGGCCTATGGTTGGGTAAGCGTACGCTCTTTTCGCACGTTCGTCAAAAGAGCGCTTCCGGCAGCATACCCTGCAGGACTCTTTCCTGTTTGACAACCTGACCTGCGAGGATTAACCTGCTGTGTACAATCCTCATGTCAGTGCCGACCAATCCCCCTCAGGCAGTAAACCAGTACAGGCGAGGTTCCACGCCGCGCCGGCTTTCGCGCGCCGCGGAAACTGGCGCGACCTGCCTGGGCCTCGGAAAACCGACAACTGAAGCGATGGCAGAGTAAGAGAGGCAGGAGACGTCTACGATATGGACAGTATCGCGGGCAGTGAGGCACACGATGCATCTTTGCTCCCCAGGGAACTCGAGTCAGACCTGCTGGCGGCGCTTCTCGCGTTCTCATCCGACGGCATTGCCTTTGTTGATCTCCAATTCATTGTTCGGGCGGCCAACGAGGCGCTGGCCCGGCAGAACGGCGTGCCCCTCGACCAGATCATCGGGCGTTCGGCGCAAGATGTCATTCTCGGCTGGCAGGAACACCTGGCCCCCCTCTGCTACCAGGTGCGCGCTGCGGGGCAGCCTGCCCAGGCCCCCGTCTATGCCGTCGAGGATAGCAGGCTGCCCGGGCGCCCCCTGTGCTACTGGGAAACCCTGGTTGCGCCCGTCCGCGCCCCCGGCGGCGCCTTCCGCGGTTGGCTGCTGACCCAGCGCCAGGTCACAGAGCGCAAGCGGGCCGAGGCCGAGCGCGAGCGGCTGCTGCAGGAGTTGCAAGCCGAGCGCGCCCGCTGGCGGGCCACGGTAGACAGTATGCTGGACCCGGTGACAGTCAGCGATGCCGAAGGACACGCCATCTACATGAACGAGGCCTACTATCGCCTGGTCGGCCTGCCCATCAAAGCAGACCTCCCGGTGAGTGAGCATCCCCAGTATTACCACATCTATCACCCCGACGGCACGCCTTTTGCGGCTGAAGACCTGCCTCTACAGCGCGCGGCCCTGCGCAACGAGCCGGTGCGAAACGTCGAGATCGTGCAGCGCCGCCCCGACGGGCGCGAGTTCACCGCTGTGTTCAGCGGCTCGCCTATCCATGACGAGCAAGGCCGCGTCATAGGCGCCGTGGCGGTAGGGCGCGATGTGACGGCGCAGCGGCGGGCCGAGGCAGCGCTGCGGCAGAGCGAGCGGCGCTGGGCCACGACGCTGGCGAGTATCGGCGATGCGGTCATGGCGACTGACGTCGATGGCCGGATCACTTTTTTGAACGGCGTGGCCGAAACCCTGACCGGCTGGTCTCTGCGCGAGGCGACAGGGAGGCCGGTGCAGGAGGTATTCCACATCATCAACGAGCACACCCGTCTCACAGTTGAGGACCCGGTCAGGAAGGTGCTGGAGACGGGGCTGATCGTGGGCCTGGCCAACCACACGGTGCTGATTCGGAAGGATGGAACAGAGATCGCTATCGACGATAGTGGGGCGCCCATCCGAGACGACGACGGCAAGGTGACAGGCGCCGTGCTCGTCTTTCGGGACATCACAGAGCGCCGGCGGGCCGAGGCCGAACGCGAGGACATGCTGCGCGCCGTCTCCCATGACCTGCGCAACCCCCTGACGGTCGTGCTGGGCCAGGCGCAGGTGCTGGAGCGGCGGCTGGAAAAGGCCGGCCTGGCCCGCGAATGTCAAAACGTCCAGATGATCATCAGCAGCGCCCGAAGCATGAATGCTATGATCCAGGACCTGGTCGACTCGGCGCGCCTGGAGTCGGGGCAGTTGCAGCTCCATCTTCAGCCCATCGATCTGTGCTCCTATCTCCCGAGGCTCGAACAGCGCCTGATCGGCACAATGGATATCGAGCGCATCCGGGTCGAGATCCCCGCGGGGCTGCCGCCCATCTACGCCGACGAAGACCGCCTGGATCGCATCCTGACCAACCTGCTCTCCAACGCCTGCAAGTATTCCCTGCCAGGAACGCCGGTCGAGATCACGGCCATGCAGCGTGAGGGTGAGGTGATTGTCTCCGTCACGGACCGGGGGCCGGGCATCCCGCCGGAGCAATTGACACGCCTCTTCCAGCGTTATGCGCGCACAGCAGAAGCGCGCGCCGCTCACGACGGGCTGGGGCTTGGGCTCTATATCACCCGGATGCTCGTCGAGGCTCATGGAGGGCGCGTCTGGGTAGAGAGCCAGGTGGGAAAGGGCAGCAGATTCTCGTTCAGCCTGCCCGTAACAGGCTCGGCGCCGCACTGAGATGATGTGGCCCAGGATTGAGAGCTTGCCCCATCTTGACTGGCGCCTCATCACCCTGTCGCTCCGGGTATCCCATAGCGCCCAACGTCGTGTGGACGCCGTCTCGCGGAGGCCCTTGTAGTGGCGGCTTAAGCCGGTTGGGCAGGCCCACCGCTTGGAGCACTGCCATCTGGCACCCTGTGTGCTCGAGCATCCTGAGCGGCTGAGTGCCTAACAAAACCTGTGGTGCAGATGGCGCTACATGCAACG
>DAOTVS010000179.1:0-22548 GCA_034436375.1 Anaerolineae bacterium
GATGCGCTCAACCGCCTGACCGGCAAGCAGTACATCACCGGCACGACCTGCCCGGCGACCCCCGCGCCCAGCGTCACCTACCGCTACGATGAAGGGCCCAACGGCATCGGCCGGCGCACCAGCATGAGCGACCCCTCCGGCGAGACAGCGTGGAGCTACGACGCGCGGGGGCGGGTGACGGCGGAGACGAAGCAGCTCGAGGTCAATAGCTTCGTCACAGCCTACACCTACCGCAGCGACGACCAGCCGGTCAGCATGACTTACCCCGATGGCGAGGTGCTCAACTACACTTATGACGCCTGGGGCCAGCCGCAGGGCATGAGCGGCAGCAGCAACTATGCCTCTGCAGCCCAATACACCGCCGCCGGCCAGCTCCAGTCACTGACCTACGGCAACGGCGTCGCCACCACCTGGAACTATGACCCCGTGACCGCGCGCCTGAGCTCGATCACCGCTTTCGGCGTGCTCGACCTGGACTATACCTACTATCCCAACGGCGACGTATACACCCTCACCGATGACGGGCAGACGACCACGTTCGGCTACGACGAGCTGGACCGCCTTACCTCTGCCACCGGCCGGCCTTACCCCTGCAACCGTTGCCGGTTGCGGATGGCCTCTTTCTTGATCTCGTCGTATATGCGCTCTACACCGGAGCGCAGCAGGCGTCTGGCGTGTTCCTCATCGCCGGGGGCGATGGGAAATGCGCCCAGCGGCCTGACGCGCTCGACGGTTTCGCGGCGGGTGTGGCCGGCCTGGAAGCAGGCTTCGACGCGCCCGCGCAGCTCCGTCATATAGTTGTATATGGTATCTACGATCTCCATGCCGCCAGGCTCGCCGTGGCCGGGGATGATGGTTTTGACGTCCATAGCGCGCACGAACCGGAGCGACTCGATCCACTGGCGCGAGTTGGCGTCGCCCACATAGGGGTGGGACCCGCTCACGACCAGGTCGCCGGCAAAGAGCACGCCCTCTTCCGGCAAGTGGACGCCCAGGGTGGCGGCGCTGTGCCCGCCGAGAAAGAGCACGTCCACCCGGCGCTCTGGGCACCAGAGGGTCATGGATTTGCCGACCGTCAGGGTGGGGTGGATGAGGTGAACCCCCGCCAGTTGCTGGGCCAGGTCGGGCACCTGGGCACCGTTCTGTTCCACGGCCTTTTCGATGAGCACCGCCAGGTCCAGGGCGCGCAGATGCTTGCAGGTGGCTTCGTGGGCGACAACGACCGCTGGGGGCAGGAAGCAGTTACCCAGCAGGTGATCCAGGTGATAGTCGGTGTTGATCAGATAGCTTACCCCATGGGCTGAGCGGCGTTCCACTTCCGCCCGCCAGGCACGAGCCTGATCGGGGATCCAGGGGGCATCGACGAGCACGGTCCCCCCGCCGGTCGTGATGAGGCCGACATTGGCACCAATCAGCCCCGTACCCACCAAGATACCAGGGGCGATTTCCTGGATCAACACAGTGCACCTCCCAAGGTAGTAGAGACCAACTGTTGCGCCGCCCAGGCGAGCGCCTCGTTGACTTGATCCGGCGACATGCCGCCGCCCTCAGCGGTTTCTGGCCGGCCGCCGCCCCCACCGCCGAAGCGCTGGGTGACCACGCGCAAGAGCCCGTGCATGTCGAGGTCCACATCCTGCGCGCGCATGAACACCAGGCGCACCGCTGGCGAAAGCGTCGCCAGGAGCGCGATGGTGCCCGCCTCGGCTGTGAGGAGCCCGGCTAACTGCTTGACCTCCAGGGCGGCGCGGTCGGGGAAGACCTGTACAATCAGTGAGTGGCCGCCGGCCTGCTGGGCCCGGGCGCGGAGGGCAGAGGCCTCGTAGGCGAGGAGTTGCCGGCGGAGTTCTTCGATCTGGCGGCGGGTGTCCTTTTCGCCGGCCACCAGGCGGCGGACGGCGGCTTCCAGCTCACGGTCGGCGATGCTCAGATCGCGCGCCAGGCTGCTGACGGCCTCGTGCTTCCACTGATAGTCGCGCAGGGCGCGCCAGCCGCAGAGGAACTCGACGCGGGTGCCGCCCTTGTAGTGCTCCAGGCGGCGTATCTTGATCATGCCGATCTGCCCGGTGCTCGCTACGTGCGTGCCGCCACAGGGGGAAAGGTCCACGCCGCTGATCTCCACGATGCGTGGCTGCTCGCCCTTGGTGGGCTGCTTGCGCAGGTTCAGGCGGGGCAGGTCCGCGGGCGCAACCAGCGTCGCGCGGACGGGCAGGTCCGCCATCACCAGGCGGTTGGATTCATCCTCGAGCGCACGGGCCGCTTCGGGGGCAAGCTTGCCCCGGTCGAGGTCAATGGTGACCACCTCGGCGCCGAGGTGGAAGGAGACGGTCTGAGCGCCCAGCTGTTCGAGCGCGACGGCGGAGAGGATATGCTGGCCGCTGTGCTGCTGCATGTGATCAAAGCGCCGGGGCCAGTCGATCTCACCGTGGACGGTTTCACCCGCCGGAAGCTCCGGCAGCACGTGCCAGATGCCAGACCCCTCCTCACGCACGTCGAGGACGGGGATACCGTTCAGCGTGCCGAGATCGTTGGGTTGCCCGCCGCTGGTCGGGTAGAAGCAGGTGCGGTCAAGGGCGATTTCCCAGCCGGCATCGCTGGGGTGTGAGGATGCGATGTGGGCATCGAAGGAGCGACAGAAGGAGTCATCGAAGTAAAGGCGGATGGTCAAGCATTCCCTCCGAGGAACCGCGAGTGGACAGCTGTTACCGCTACAACGTGACGGATTATAGCACAACCGAGAGAGGTTGTCGAGAGAAAAAGGGGGGCAGCATTGTCCTTCTCTCGCGGCTGGTGGTACAATAGCGCTGGGAGGGGCGATGATCGAGTTGGCGGACCTGTTGCAGGCGACCGGGGGCCGCATCGAGGGGCCGGTGATCGCCGAGCATTTTACCGATTTCTGCTACGACTCGCGCCAGGTGGCGCCGGGGCAGCTTTTTGTGGCTGTGCGCACCGATTGGGGCGATGGGCACGACTATGCGGCGGCGGCCTGCCGCGGGGGCGCGGTGGGTGTGTTGTGCGAGCGGCCGGTGGCCCTGGATGGCACGGCGGCGACCATTATTGTGGTGGAGGATACGCAGGAGGCGCTGGCCGATTGGGCCCGCCTGGTGCTGCGCAAGCAGGGGCTTGAAGTCATCGGCATCACCGGCAGCGCCGGCAAGACGACGACCAAAGAGGCTGTGGCCCGTGTGCTGGCTGAGGTGGGGCCTGTCTTCAGGAGCCCCGGCAACTATAGCGGGCGCTTTGGGCTGCCGATCGCTCTGGGTGGCCTGCAGCCGGGGGAACGGCTGGCGGTGCTCGAAATGGCCTGCGACTCGCCGGGCGAGATGGCCGACCTGGTGCGCCTGGCGGGCCCCCGCGATGGTGTGGTGCTGAATGTGGGCGCGGCGCACCTGGAGACCCTGGGCTCGCTGGAGAATGTCGCCCTGGAAAAGGGCTTGCTGATCGAGAGCTTGCCGGCGGAAGGCTGGGCTGTGCTCAACGGCGATGACCCCCGGGTTGCCGAGATGGCGGGGCGGACGGCGGCGCGAGTGCTGCGCTTCGGGCTGGGCCCCGAGGCGGATGTGCGCGCCCTCGATCTGGAGAGCGATGGGCACGGGCTGTGCTTTCGCGTGCAGGCTTGGGGCGAGAACGCGCTCGTGCGCAGCCGTCTGTTGGGGCGACATAATGTCTACCCTCTGCTCGCTGCCCTGGCTCTGGGCCTGGCCTACGGCCTGCCCCTGGCGCAGGCTGCGGCGGCCCTGGAGGGGTTGGACCCCTTGCCCGGGCGGCTGCGCCCGCTGCCGGGGCGGGAGGGGAGCCTGATCCTCGACGATAGCTTCAGCTCGACGCCGCCGGCGCTCCAGGGCGCCCTGGAGACGTTGGGCGCGCTCGCGCAGCGTCCCCGGGTGGCGGTGCTGGGGGATATGGTGCAGCTTGGCAGCAGCGAGGAGGCAGCGCACCGGGAGGCTGGCCGGCAGGCCGCAGGGGCGGTGGATTGGCTGGTGACCTGCGGCGAGCGCATGCGCCTGGCGGCCGAGGAAGCCGTGCGCCAGGGCCTGCCGCGTGCGCGCGTCCGTGTGACCTATACGCCGGAGGATGCGGCGCGGGCGGTAGAGCCGCTCCTGGGCCCGGGGGCGGCCGTTCTGGTCAAGGGGGCGGCCGAGGGGCGGCTGGAGGAAGTCGTGCGGCGCCTGCTGGCGGAGCCCGAGCGGGCAGCGGACCTGCTGGCGCGGCAAAGCCCCGGCTGGCGTTCGGTGCGCCTGAAGCGGCCCGCGCGCCCAACCTGGGTGGAGGTGGACCTGGAGGCGATTGCGCACAATGTGCGCCTGCTGCGGGAGCGCCTGGCGCCCACGGTGGCGCTGATGGCCGTGCTCAAGGCCGACGGCTATGGGCATGGCGCTATCAAAATTGCCCGTACGGCGCTGAATAATGGGGCGACCTGGCTGGGTGTGGCTTGCCTGAGTGAGGCCCTCGCCCTGCGCAGCGTGGGGATCGAGGCGCCCGTGCTGGTGCTCGGCTATACCCCGCCCTGGCAGGCGCGCGAGACGGTGGACCGGCAGGTCGATGCCACCGTGTTCTCGCTAGAGACGGCGCAGGCACTGGCGCGGGCAGGGCGAGAGCTGGGCCGGGCGGCGCAAGTTCACGTCAAGGTCGATACGGGTATGGGGCGGCTGGGCCTGGCGCCCGAAGATGTCGTGCCCTTTGTGCGTGCTCTGCACGAGCTGCCGGGTCTGGAGGTGCGGGGCTTGTTCACGCACTTTGCCACCGCCGATAGCGCTGACCGCAGTTACGCCAACCAGCAGTGGTCGCGCTTTGCTGCCGTCGTGGCTGCACTGGAGCGCGCGGGCCTGCGGCCCCCGGTCGTGCATGCGGCCAACAGCGCTGCTACACTGACGATGCCTGAGGCCCATTTCAATCTGGTACGTGTCGGCATAGCCCTCTATGGCCTCAACCCCTCGCCCGAGGTGCACTGCCCCGCTGAGATGCGCCCTGCCCTCTCCTTTAGGACTCAGGTGGCGCAGGTGAAAGATCTGCCCTGTGGCAGCCCGATCAGTTATGGCTGCACCTTCCGCACCGCGCGCGAGTCGCGGATCGCCGTGATCCCGGTTGGCTATGCTGATGGCTTTCGGCGGGCGCCCCAACATTGGGGGCACGTCCTGGTGCGGGGGCGCCGAGCGCCCATTGTGGGCCGGGTGTGCATGGATCAGACGATGATCGACGTCACCGATATCCCCGGCGTGCGGCAGGGCGATGAGGTCGTGCTCATCGGCTCGCAAGGGGGCGAGCAGCTCACCGTGGACGAGGTGGCTGAGCGGCTGGGCACCATCAACTATGAGGTGGTTTCAGAGATATTGGCACGAGTGCCGCGAGTTTCGTAAAGTGCGCGCCCGGAGAAACAGGTTGACATCGATTCCGGGTTCGCTTAGAATCAGCAGCGTTTTCTGCGTTTCCAGAACGAATGCAGGGTGAGGCCGGCATGGTCCGCAGACAGGTGCGCGGTGATTCCGCCCGGCTTCGGCATCACTCTGGTGGCTTGTTGGGTTGCTCGTGCAGGAGAGCCTCCGTTGAGAGAGACCATCGAGCTAGGGGAGGGCGATAGCGTCGCCGTTGCCCGGCGTAAGCTGGAAGAGGCCACGATACCGCAGGTGGCCCTGCTTATTCCTCCATCCAATCCGCTGTTGCAGAGCGAGGTCAAGCTCAACCTCATCCGTCGTTTCGCCGAGGCGCTGGCTCTCGATCTCGTCCTGGTGACGGGAGATCGAGCGACTGTGGGGCGGGCGCGGCGAGCGGGTTTGCGCACCGTGAGCACTTTGCCGGCCGCCCAGCGATTGCACAGCGTGCGCGCAACCAGGGCGTTACAGCCGGCCTTGGTGCGTGGGCAGGCGGAGCGTTTGCTCCCGCCGGGCCGATCCGCAGCCGGGGGACGATCTTCCCTTTGGGCCGAGGTGGCGCTGATCTTGCTGGTAACCGTGATGCTCACCGTCATGGGGGCAGGCGCGGCCCTCATCCTGCCAGAGGCGGTTGTGACGCTGGATCCGGTAGGCGAGGCGGCGAGTGTCAATACCGAGCTGACCGCGAGTACGCAGTGGGCAGAGGCCAACGATGCACTGCGACAGGTGCCGGCGCGTCTGACCGATTTGACTGTGCAGGGCGAAGAGAGCGGGCAGACGACAGGCCGGCAGACGGTGGACGATGGGCACGCGACGGGCGATGTGGTGCTGGCCAATAAGACGACCGAGGAAGTGACGGTGCCCAAGGGAACGGTGGTGAGCACCAATGATGGCATCCCTATCAAGTTCTACACCCTACTCGATGCCAAGGTCCCCGGTTCCTATGGCGCCACAGTGAGGGTGCCGGTGATGGCCTTTGACCCTGGTGTGCAGGGCAATGTGCCTGCGCTGACTATCCGGGTGGTGGAGGGCGAGCCCAGCCTGCAGGTCGAAGTGCTCAACGACCAACCGCTGCAGGGGGGCACGCAAAAGCGGGTTGCCATCGTCTCCGAGGATGATATGAACCGGCTGCGCTCCTCGCTGATACAGCGCGTGCAGCAGGAGGCCTATGACAAGCTGGTGACCAACCTGCAGGAGGGTGAATGGATCCCGCCCGATTCGCTCGATATCCAGGTAATCGCAGAGACCTTTGACAAACAGCTCAATGAGCAGGCCGACATGCTGCACCTGACCATGACGGTGCGCGTTGTGGGGCTCGCTGTGGACGGCAATGCGGCCCGGGCGCTGTTGGTTCGCCTGCTCGAAGCGGGGCAGACCAAAGGGCTGGTCGTCAACGAAGCGACCCTGCAGGTGCAGCAGCCGGTGGGCAGCGCGGCCGTGAGTGGGCAGACGGTGCAGTTCAAGGCTTCGGCGAGCGCCTTCCTTGTGCCGGCGATTGACCCGCGGGCGGTGAGCCGGGGCATCGCCGGCCTGGATACGGCGCACGCCCGGGCATGGTTGAGCGACCACTATGCCCTGCGTCGGCCACCCAGCATTGAGCTGCAGCCATCCTGGTGGCCACGGCTTCCCTGGGTTGCCTGGCGCATCCGTACTCAACTGGCCGGGGGGATGTGATATGCGCATTCTCGCTCTTGACGTCGGCGACCGGCGGGTCGGGGTGGCCGTCAGTGATCCCCTGGGGCTGATGGCGCGGCCGCTGACGGTGATTGTGCGGCGCAGCCGCGAGGATGATTACCGGGAGATTGCCAGGCTCGCTGCGGAGCATGAGGCCTCGCTGGTGGTGGTGGGGCACCCTTTGAGCATGAGCGGCGAGGTCGGTCCGCAGGCGCGGCGCGTGGAGCGCTATGCTGCTGGCTTGGCCGAGCGCCTGGATGTGCCCCTGGTGCTCTGGGACGAGAGACTATCGACCGTGGAAGCGGAGGATAGGCTGCGGGCGGCGGGACGATCATTCCACGAGTACCGGGGGCGCCTGGATGCGGTGGCGGCGGCCGTGATCTTGCAGAGCTATCTCGATGCGATCGAGGAAAGGGATCGGACAATTGAGTAACAGGTGGCGAGGATTCCTACGCGTGGCCGTCGCCCTGGTGGCCGTGGTGGCCGTGGTCGCGATTGCGGGCGTGGGCATACGCATGGTGTTGGGGCATGGAGGCGGGCAGGCGCCCTCAACCCCCGGAGGGCCGCCGTCATCGGGACCGCAGGTGCGCCAATCGCTGACTCACGTTCTGTTGGGCATCTACCTCTCTTTCCATCAGAAGGAGATCCAGCAGCCGATTGACCCCAATGACAAGAGCACCATCAGCTTTAGCGTCTCGCAGGGCGAATCGGCCTCCACGATTGGGCCACGCCTGCAGCAGCAAGGGCTGATCCGGGACGCAGAGCTTTTCCGCTATCTGGTGCGCTATCGGGGCATCGACAATCAACTCGAGGTGGGCGATTACGAGCTGTCGCGCAGCATGACGATGGAGCAGATCGTGACCCAACTGCAGCGCGGCAGCATCAAAATGGTGACGATAACGATCCCCGAGGGCTGGCGCATGGAGCAGATCGCCCAGGCGCTGGCCGACGCCGGCCTGGGCAAGCAGGAAGACTTTTTGGCCCTGATGCGGCAGAGCGATTACCGCTACACCTGGCTGCAGGACCGGCCCCAAAACGCCCCGCCGGGCCTGGAGGGGTTCCTCTTCCCCGATACCTATCGGTTCCGTGTCGGCACCAAGCCGGCCGACATCATCGACATCATGCTCAAGAATTTCGATCGGCGAGTGACCCCCCAACTGCGTCAGGACCTCACCAAGAACGGCCTGAGCTTTTACCAGTCGCTGGTCTTGGCTTCGATTGTAGAGCGGGAAGCTATGCTGGCCGACGAACGGCCGCTCATCGCATCGGTGTTCTACCAGCGCCTGGCAATTGGTATGCCTTTGCAGTCTGACCCGACGGTGGTCTATGCCAAGGGCTACGATCAGAGCGCCCATCGGTGGTGGACGCCCATGCAGGTGGAGGACTCCCAAACGGTCGCATCTCCCTACAACACTTTTCTGAACCCGGGTCTGCCGCCAGGGCCCATCTGCAACCCGGGGCTAGCGGCGCTCCAGGCTGTGGCCTACCCCTCGCCGACCAGGTATCTCTACTTTGTCGCCAAGGGTGATGGCTCTCACGCTTTTGCTGAAACGTATGAGGAGCACCTGGAGAACGTCGAAAAGTACCAGCACTGAGGGGCAGGCTTGTGCATGGGAGGCGTGGCCGATGCGAGCAGTGGACATTATCGCCAAGAAGCGCGATGGTGAGGCGCTGACGCGGGAAGAGATCGACTTTTTCATTGCCGGGTACACGCAGGGCACCATCCCCGACTATCAGGCGGCGGCCTGGCTGATGGCCATCTTGTTGCGTGGCATGACGGCGCGCGAAGCAACGGACCTCACGCTGGCCATGGCCCAATCGGGCCAAACGCTCTCGCTGCAAGACGTGGCGCCCGTGGTGGCCGATAAGCACTCGACGGGCGGTGTGGGTGACAAGACTACCCTGGTGGTGGCGCCCCTGGTGGCTGCAGCCGGCCTGACGGTGGCCAAGATGTCGGGGCGGGGGCTGGGCTTTACCGGCGGCACACTGGACAAACTGGAATCGATCCCGGGGCTGGAGGTCAACCTGAGCACGGGCCGCTTCCTGGAGCAGGTGAGGCGCATTGGCGTGGCCGTGGCCGGGCAGACTCAAGACCTGGCGCCCGCCGACGGCAAGCTCTATGCTCTGCGCGACGTGACGGCGACGGTGCCGAGTATCCCCTTGATTGCCAGCTCGATCATGAGCAAGAAGATCGCAGCTGGTGCAGGCGTGATCGTGCTCGACGTCAAGGTGGGCCGGGGGGCCTTTATGAAGACGCTCGAGAGCGCGCGCACGCTTTCGCAGCTGATGGTAGAGGTTGGCCGGGGCGTGGGCCGGCAGGTGATGGCGGTGCTCTCGCCCATGGATCAGCCCCTGGGCAATGCAGTGGGGAACGCCCTGGAAGTGCATGAGGCGATTGCCACGCTGCACGGGCAGGGACCGGGCGATTTCCGCGCGCATTGCCTGCTGATCGCTTCCTACATGTTGCTTTTGGGTGGGCGCACGGGAGACCTGGAGGCGGCGCGGGCCCTGGCGGAAGAGACGTTGAGCTCCGGCCGGGCGTTGGCGCGCTTCGCCGATCTGGTGCGCGCCCAGGGGGGCGACGAGCGGGCGGTGACGGACCCTGCCGCCGTGTTGCCGCGGGCGCCAGTCATCGCCCCTGTCATGGCCCCGCAGAGTGGCTATGTGGCGCAGCTCGATGCCGGGCAGATCGGCCTGGCGACCGTACGGCTGGGCGCGGGCCGCGAGCGCAAGGGCGAGCCTGTGGATTTGCGGGTGGGGTTTGTGTTCCACAAGAAGGTGGGCGACCGGGTGCAGGAGGGCGAGGCGCTCTTCACTGTGCACGCGGCCGACCAGGAGCACTGGGCGCAGGCGGCACGGGAGGGGTTGGCGGCCTATGCCTGGAGCCGTGAGCCTGTCGCGGCGCCGCCTCTCATGTATGAGGTGATAGAGTAAAGGAAGAGACCTGACAGGTTTTCGGAAACCTGTCAGGTCTGTTTGTTCATGCTACCAATCCGCTTTGGCTCGCTCGGCCACCACGCGTTCGTAGGTGCTGAGCGTGTGACGGGCGATGATGGGCCAGTTGTACTCTTCGAGGACGACCCGGTAGGCGTTCTCGGCCCGCTGGCGCGCCCAATCGGGGCGGCTGAGGGTGTGGACGATGCCCCAGGCGAGCGAATCGGGGTTGTTGGGGTAGACGGTAATGCCTGTCTCGGCGTGCTTGACGACTTCGGCCAGGCCGCCGACCTCGCTCACGACCACCGGTGTGCGCGCCGCCATGGCCTGCAGGGCGACGATGCCGAACGGCTCGTAGAGGCTCGGGAAGACGGCGCAGCTGGCCACACAATAGAGCCGGTCACGGGCCTCATCGGGGATAAAGCCGGTAAAGAGTATTTTGTCGGCCACCCCCAGGTCCGAGGCGCGCTGGCGCAGCTCATTGACATAACCGCCGGTGCCCGCAATGACGAACTTGGCGCGCGGAAAATCGCGCAGCACTCGCGGCACGGCCTCCACGAGCACGCCCGTGCCCTTTTCATAGACTACCCGCCCGATGTTAAAGACAATCTCTTCTTCTGGCAGGGCGTACATGCCACGGAAGGCGGTGAGGTCCTCCTCGCGACAGGCGGCAAAGCGGGTCACATCGACGCCGTTGGGGATTACATCCACCTTGTCGGCGGGCACCTGGAAAAAGCTGCCCACTTCGTACGCCATATACCGGCTGGCGCAGATGACCCGCCAGGCTTCGTAGGTAAGCCACCATTCGACGTTGTGGATCGCCTGTGAGATCTCACCATGCAGATCGCCCCGGTTGCGGCCCCGCTCAGTGGCATGAATGGTGGCAATAAGGGGCACCTTGTAGCTGCGCTTGAGAGCCACTGGGGCAAAGGCCGCCAGCCAGTCGTGGGCGTGCAGCAGGTCAAAGGGGCCCACGGTGCGCCACAGATTCTCGGCGTGCTCCTCCATCACCAGGTTGGTCTGCCAGGCGGCGGTGTGGATGTTGGGCGCCTCGAAGGTGGGCGGGTCCACCCGGTGGATGGTATAGTTGGGCCCCTGCTCCTCGCTCGGCCCGCCGGCCCAGCGCGGCGTGATCAGGTGCACGTCGACCCCCAGTGCGCCGAGGGCGGGCACCAGGTTGGCGACATGCTCGCCGAGGCCCCCGACGACGTGAGGAGGATATTCCCAGGAAAACATTAGAACGCGCATACGGACAAATCACTCCTTAGAGGGAGCGGGTCTCAGACCCGCCCCTACACTTCCGCGGATTCGCAATCTTGTTGCCAGCCGTTGACCAGGCCGGCCTGGACAAAGGCGTCTAGCGCCTCTTCATATTCCTCGTCCGTCGCTTTGCGGCCAAGGACGGGATCCCCGACGGCTTTGTGCGCCGGGAAATACTGGTTCATGATGCTCACATGGATCGCCGGCGACAGGTGCTCTGCCAGCCAACGGGCGACCTCGCGGCTGCCGCTCAGGCCGCCGGGCAGCACCAGGTGGCGGACGATCATCCCGCGCACGGCCAGCCCGTTCTCATCGAGCACCAGGTCCGGGCCGACCTGGCGGAGCATCTCCTGCAGGGCGGCGCGGTTGGCCTCGACATAATCCGGAAAGCCGGAAAGGCGCCGGGCGATGCCGCTATCGGCGTATTTCGCGTCGGGCAGGTAGATGTCGACGATATCCTCCAGCAGGCGCAGGGTCTCGACCGCCTCAAAGCCGCTGGTGTTGTAGAGGATGGGCAGGCGAAACCCCTGGGGGATCGCAATCTCCAGCGCGGCCAAGACCTGGGGCACAAACTGGGTGCCCGTCACCAGGTTGATGTTGTGGCAGCCCTTGGCCTGCAGCTCGAGCATCATGCCGGCCAACTCCTCAAGGGAAAAGTCTTGCCCCACACCCAGCTGGCTGATGGGATAGTTCTGGCAGAAAAGGCAGGCGCCGGTGCAGCCAGAGAAGAAGATCGTGCCCGAGCCCCGGACGCCGCTGATGGGCGGCTCCTCCCAGATGTGACGGTTCCAACTGGCCACGCGCGGGCGCGGGCCCGAGCGGCAGACCCCAAGCTGCCCCGCCAGCCGGTTGACCCCACAGCGGCGAGGGCAGAGGGTGCACGACTGCAGAATGGCCTGGGCCGCCTTTACCCGGTGCGCCAGCTCTCCACTGTCATATAGATGAAGGTAGGAAGGGTGCAAGCTCATTGCCCCTTCCCACGGCTGCGGCCCTGGAGCGCCCGATACTTTTCCCATTCGGGCGCATCGCTCACCTCTTCCAGGGTGCGGCGCAGCTCCATGATCTGATCGCGCAGCAGGGCAGCCTTTTCAAACTCGAGGGCCGCCGCCGCTTCTTTCATTTGCTTCTCCAGCTCGCGGATCAGGCGGAAAGCCTCGTCCTTCGGGATGTCAGGCTTGCCGCTGGGCGCGCGCTGTTCTTCAATCGTGCGCACGCGGGCAGTGAGATCATGTATCTCTTTGACGATGCTGGCCGGCACAATGCCATGAGCATCGTTGTAGTCCTGCTGGATCTGCCGGCGGCGGTTCGTCTCGTCGATGGCGCGGCGCATCGAGTCGGTGATCTGGTCGGCGTACATGATCACCTGGCCGTTGAGATGGCGCGCAGCGCGGCCGATCGTCTGGATCAGCGACGTCTCGGAGCGCAAAAAGCCCTCCTTGTCGGCGTCGAGGATGGCGACCAGTGATACCTCGGGCAGGTCCAGCCCCTCGCGCAGCAGGTTGATGCCCACCACCACGTCATACTCGCCCATGCGCAGGTCGCGCAGGATCTCTACCCGCTCCAGGGTTACGATCTCGGAGTGCAGGTAGTGCACCTTGATGCCCAGCTCGCGCATATAGTCCGCCAGGTCTTCGGCCATGCGCTTGGTAAGCGTGGTGACCAGCACCCGCTCGTGGCGCTCGACGCGGCGGTTGATCTCGCCAATGAGGTCATCGATCTGCCCCTTGGTGGGGCGGACGAGGACCTCCGGGTCGATCAGGCCCGTTGGGCGGATGATCTGCTCAACGATCTGTGCGCTGCGCTCCCGCTCATAGGGACCGGGTGTAGCGGACGTGTAGATCACCTGCTTGACCCGGGCCTCAAACTCCTCGAAGGTGAGCGGCCGGTTGTCCAGCGCCGAGGGCAGGCGGAAGCCATAGTCGACCAGGACCTCCTTACGCGCCCGGTCGCCATTGTACATGCCGCGCACCTGAGGAATGGTCATGTGCGACTCGTCCACAATGAGCACATAATCATCGGGGAAATAGTCGAGCAGCGTCCAGGGAGCCGCGCCTGGCTGCCGCCGCGCCAGGTGCCGCGAATAGTTCTCGATGCCCGAGCAATAACCAACCTCGCGCAGCATCTCGATATCGTAGCGGGTGCGCTGCTCCAGGCGCTGGGCCTCCAGGAGCTTGTCCTGTTCGCGCAGCTTGGCGACGCGCTCCTCCAGCTCCTGCTCGATATCGGCCAGGGCCAGGTTGAGCTTTTCCGCCGGTGTGACGAAATGCTTGGCCGGGAAGAGGTCGATGCTCGGGCGGTCGGCCAGAATCTCGCCGGTGAGGGGGTCAATCTCGACCATGCGCTCGATCTCATCGCCCCAATAATCCACGCGATAGGCTGTCTCACTGTAGGCGGGCTGGATCTCGACTGTATCGCCGCGCACCCGGAACTTGCCGGGGCTGAGGGCTGTATCGTTGCGCTCATAGTAGATATCGACCAGGTGCCGCAGGACCTTGTTGCGATCGTGCAGCTCGCCCTGGCGCAGCCGCAGCACCTCGCGGCCATACTCCTCCGGGTCGCCCAGGGCATAGATGCACGACACCGAGGCTACAATCACAACATCGCGCCGGCTAAAGAGCGATGAGGTCGCCGCCAGACGCAGGCGCTCCAGCTCATCGTTGATGGAGGCATCCTTTTCGATATAGGTATCGGTGCGGGGCAGGTAGGCCTCCGGCTGGTAATAATCATAGTAGGAGACAAAGTATTCCACCGCATTGTGTGGGAAGAAATCCTTGAACTCGCTGTAGAGCTGCGCGGCCAGGGTCTTGTTGTGGGCAATGACCAGGGTCGGGCGCTGGACGCGGGCAATGACGTTGGCCATGACGAACGTCTTGCCCGTGCCGGTTGCGCCGAGCAGCGTCTGGTCTCTGTAACCACGGGCGAGGCCCTCCACCAGGCGATCAATGGCCTGGGGCTGGTCGCCCGTGGGCTTCATTTCACTAATCAGTTCGAAATCAGGCATTCAACACATCCATGGGTGCAAGCCGGCCTCCTTGTCAGTGTATCAGCCCCCCGAGGACGGATTGCCAGAAAAAGCCGTTTTGGAGGGCCAGGAAAACCTGCATGGCGGGCTTGCTCTCTTCCTGCAGAGTGTGGTAGGTGGCCGGGAAGGTCACTGCGCTCACGACCACGGCCAGGATGAACGTGGTCGGCTGCACGTTAAAGGCGATGCCCTGCTGGTAGCCGTCGTACCACTGTTTGGCAATCACGCCGATCATGCCGGCAGCGTACAGCACCAGCGGCCAGACGTTTTGCTGTGACAGCAGCGCTCCCGCCGTCGTAGCGGGCGGCACTGACTGGGCAGGGGGCGTCTCTGCCGGTGGGGGCGTATCGGCCTGCGGCACTGGCGGCGTCGTTGCAGTGGTCGCTGTCGCGGGCGCTGGGGCCCATCTGGGCAAACTGCGAGCGCCGCGTATGGGCGCACGAAGGTCAAAGTAATCGAGGACGCGTTTGCTAAGCGGGGATGCCATGGTACCCTCCACGGATGAGCCGCTGTTTTATGCGGTTGTGCTGCATCAACTCACCACACTCTGAGTCGATTATAGCATACTCATGCCTTCGCTGCAATGAAATCGGACGCCAGCGCCAGGGTGCAGGTCATTCCAGGGTAACCTGCGATAGCATTGTCACGCTGAGTGTTGCAGGGCCCATGGGCCCCGTCAGCATGCATGACATGCGGAGCGCCGCCTGCCAGGCGGCCAGGGGCCGGGGCGGGCCGCCGGCGCTCCATGTGCCGGCCAAGGCTCTGATCGCTGACAGGGCTCTCGTGAGAGTCCTGGGCCACTCGGGGGGATAGTTCTAATGGCAATACCTTTCAAATAAGGAGCGAGACTGAAGTACTTCTGCGGGCATACCCGGTTGCGCGCTCGAGCAGGGCCACCCGGGGCTGAAGCCATCGGGCTCAGAGCGGCGAAGCCCCCTTCGGGGCTTGTGCTAGAGCATTCCTTGGTGCTCAAGCCAACCTGCTCTCACACGAGCCCGCAGGGCTTTCTTCTCAGCCCGACGGCTTCAGCCTTGGGTCCCCTTGCTCAGACTCTACTCAGACTCTACCCGCGCCGATACGTGCAGTTGACCCTTTTGCTGAGGCTCCTACAATAGAGTGAACAGGCTACTGGCTGTACAATGAGGAAAGGATGTGCTATGAAGGTCACCCCGCAAGAACGAACCTTGCTAAGGGAGCTGGCCAGCCGGGTCGCCGAGATCGCGGCGCTGCCGGTGCAGCAGGAGACGATCGCGCTCTGGAAGGCGCTGAACGGCCTCAAGCCGGTGCGGCCGATGGTGGCGATCGACCAGGTCTGCTGGCATGAGATGAACGTGGACGACGAGCTGACGCTGCGCACCGAGAGCCCCTTCTGCCGCGACCTGGAGACCCGGTTGCGCCGCACCCTGTATGCCTGGAAGTACATGCGCGCCGATATGGTCGTCGAGCCGGTCATCGAGGTCGGCAAGATCATCCGCAGCACGGGCCTGGGCATCGAGACGGTGGAGCGGACGGCGGTGCTCGACCCGGAGAACGATGTGGTGGGCCATGCCTACATCGACCAGCTCAAGACGGAAGAAGACATCCAGAGGATCCACACGCCCGAGCTGACGCTGGACGAACAGGCGACGGCTGAGGTTGAGGAAGCTGCGCACGGGATCTTTGACGGCATTCTGCAGGTGCGGATGCAGGGGATGCTGCCTGGCTTTGCCCCCTGGGACGTCATTACCACCTGGCACAGCCCAGAGAGCATCCTCTTCGACCTGGGGACCCGGCCCGAGTTCATGCACCGGGTGATGGCGCGGCTGACCGACGCCTATTTGGGCATGCTCGATCAGGCGGAGGAGAAGGGGCTCTTGGGGCACAGCCAAGCCACCATCCACTGTACCGGCGCGTTTACCGACGAGCTGCCTGCACCCGGCTTTGAGCCGCGCCGCCCGCGGGCGCGCGACTTGTGGACCTATGGCATGGCCCAGATCTTTGCCGGCGTGTCGCCCACCATGCACCAGGAGTTTGAGCTGGCCTATGCCGCGCGCTGGTATGAGCGGTTCGGCCTGGTCTATTATGGTTGCTGTGAGCCGCTGGATGGCAAGATCGATATCATCAAGCGCATCCCGCATGTGCGCAAGGTCTCGATGAGCCCTTGGGTGAATGTGGAAAGGGGCGCGGAGCGGATCGGCAGAGACCTGGTTTTCTCGCGCAAGCCCAGCCCGGCTTTCCTGGCCGACGCCTGGAACCCGGAGGCCGTGCGGCGGGATTTGCAGGCGACGCGCGACGCCTGCGCCTGCTATGGGTGCCCGCTGGAGTTTATCCTGAAGGATATCAGCACCGTCGGTTATCGGCCGCAGCGGCTGTGGGAGTGGGCAGATATCGCGATGGGGGTGGCCAAGGGGTAAGTGCGCGCCGCCGTGGAGCGGTTTGGCGCTCTGCGCGGGGTGGAGGCAAAGTCGTTACTACGACACCGGGCGAGGGGCCGTGCCTCAAGTGCGCCTGTGCGGGGAGCATGGCGGGGTAGAATCCTGCCCTACGATATTGGGCGAGTGTCAGGCCCAACCCTCTCTCTATACCAAAGGAGTCTCAATGAACACGCTCCGCTACACACTTACGGACTATACGTACAAATACTGCTCTGATCGGCCCGCGCCCATCGCCTGGGGGCAGACGCACATCGAGCTGCTGGCGCTGCGCAATGAGATGGCGGCCTGCCAGCTACTGCTCGAGCCGGCAGAGACGGTGCTGGCGACATTGGGCCGGGCCCTGCACCTGCACTGGCAGCCGGGGGCGCGGCTGCGGGTGGAGGTGGGCGAGCTGCGCTCTGTCGAGGGCGACGTGCTTCTTGGGGCAGAGGTGCAGGCATGCTTTGTGGGCACGGTGCCCGTGGATGGGGAGGGCACGCGGGTGGCCGACCCGCTCCTGCGGCAGGAGAGCATCCTCATTCCGGCAGGGCGGGTACAGGCCATCTGGCTCTCGCTGCGCGTGCCCAAGCAGGCCAGGCCCGGCCGCTATGTGCTGCCGCTGACCCTCTACTATGCCGCTGATGATTTCCTGGATGAGGAGATTGCCGGCCAGGCCGAGGTGACCCTGGAGGTGGCGGCCCTGGTCCTGCCCGACCCGGCAGAGTTCCGGCACTTTCTGGATCTGTGGCAGCACCCGACGGGCATTGCGCGCGGGCACGGGGTGCCGCTCTGGTCCGAGGAGCACTGGCGGCTCATCGAGGCCTATGGGCGCGAGCTGGCGCGGTTGGGGCAAAAGGCCATCACGATCATCGCCTCCGACAGCCCCTGGGCGGGCCAGCGCTGCCGGGGCAACCCGGAGTACCCCTCGGCCCTGCACGAGTACAATATGGTGGGGATCAGTCGGGGGCGGGACGGCAAGCTGCACTTTGATTTCTCGCGCATGGACCGTTATGTGGAGACCTACCTGCGCCTGGGGATTAACAAGGAGATCGAGGTACTTGGGCTGTTGGCGGCCTGGGATGACGATTTTGGCCGGCCGCTGCAGGACCACCCCGATAACATCCGCCTGGCTTGCCGTGACGAGGCGACGGGACGCATCACCTGGCTCCGCACCCAGGCCGAGCTGCGCGAGTACATGGGCGCCCTGGCTGCGCACCTGCAGCAGCGGGGCTGGTGGGAGCTCACCCGCTTCACGGCCGACGAGCCTTCCGATGTCGCGCTCTTCCGTCAGCGGGTCGATTTCCTCCACTCCGCCTGCCCGGGCGCCCAGGCCAAGATTCCCTTCTATCACACCGAGCTAATGGGCGAATTTCTGCAGGACGTGGCCGACTGGGTGCCGGTGCTGCACGGGTTGGCGCGCGATGTGGAGACGAGCCGGCGGCTGCAGGCGGCCGTGCAGGCGCGCGGAGACCGTTTCCTGTGGTACGTCTGCTGCGGCCCCAAGCGCCCGAACAACTTTATCACCTCCCCTGCCATTGAGGCGCGTTTCCAGGGTTGGTTCACAGCCTGGGCTGGGCTGGATGGCTTTTTGCGCTGGGCGTTTACCTGCTGGCCAGCGGATCCATGGGGGCAGCCTTACTACCGCATCCCACACTGGCCTGCGGGCGACATGTTCTTCGTCTACCCGGGGGGCGATGGGCAGCCGGTCCGCTCGCTGCGCACCGAGACGCTGCTCTTGGGCATTCAGGATTTCGAACTGGTGGCGCTGGCGCGGGCAGAGGCTGAACGCCGGCCCGAGGTGCGAGCGGCGATCGAGCAGGCCTTCGCGCGCATCGTGCGCGCCGACCTGGCCGCGTTCGCCGCAGTGAACGAGCGGGCTGCGGAGACGCTATACTCGCTGGCGCCGGAGGATTATGAGGCCGCGCGGCGGGGGATTATCGAGGCGATGGGACGGTAATAAGCAATAAGCGATGCGTAAGGTCGCTATGGCGCGACGTGCGCTGCTCTCCTCGGGTGGTCTTCCATGCGAGGCTACTGGCGAGCAGACGAACCTGCGCCGTGGCGACCTTACGTTTTACGTTTGACGCTTTACCCCCTACCGGCGTGCGTAGCTCCGCTTGCGCTGGCGATACAGGGCGCGCAGGTTGGCCTGATGAAGCTGAGAGACAAGGCCGTCGAGGGGGATGCGCGAGCGGCCGCAGGCCTCGATGTCGATTTTGCGCAGCTCGGACTCTGACCCTCCGCTCTGGAGGATTTCCTCGACCCGGCAGTCGATGTTTTCCAGGTAGCTGATGCTCGACTCGACCGTTTCGGCGATCTCGCCACGCAGCAGGATCTCGCCGTGGCCCTGCACGATCATCTCCGGCTTCATGGACTGGACGGTCGCCAGTGACTTGCTGAGCAATTCGCGGCTGCCCCATGGGATATAGGGGACAGGCATGACGGCATCTCCCGAGAAGAGAATGCGGTCGCCCTCGATCATGACGCCTATGGAGTCGTCAGTGTGCCCCGGCAGGTGGCAGAGCCACAGTGTGCGCTTGCCAAAGTGCAGGTGCATCTCCTCATCGAACACGACATCCGGCAACCTGATGATGACGTCCTGCAGAGCCGCAGTGTGCTGCTTGGCTTCGGCCAGACGCTGGTTGCCGTACTGAGAGAGAGCTTCCCGGCAGTAGCGGTGGCTGATCACCGTGGCCTCTTTGAACAGGTAGGTCCCATAGCTATGGTCGCCGTGAAAGTGCGTGTTGATAACAAAGCGCACCGTGGGGATGCCCTGTTCCTCGATAAAGCGGACGAGTTCGGCCGTTTCCTCTGGAAAGGGCAAGGTATCGATTACGATGGCTCCCTCGGGAATCAAGATGACCCCTGCAGCAGCCTGCGCATAGGCGTCGCTATAGAAGACATATATATCCTCGGCGACTCGTTCGCGCTTCACGCACCTCACCTCCTCTAGCTTTCGGTTGGCGAGAATATCACATAACAAAGTGAATGTCAAGGAAGCGGCTGTTAGTTGCAGGATCAGGCTTCTGCGATTTCTCTTGACATTTGCATGGGCCGCGGTTACAATCATCCTGCAATCCAGCCGGAACCAGGGCGAGTGTTGCATGCTCTCTGGGGAAGTGTATGCAGGCTTGACCCGGGCGCCGGCATAGCCGGGCGGGAGGGATACTGATGATTCTGGAGAAGATCCGTCAGGTGTATCCGCAGCTGACCCGGAGCCAGAGAAAGCTGGCCGATTTCATCGCCAATTCGTACCAGGAAGCGGCTTTTATGACGGCTTCGCGCATGGCGCGCAGGCTGGCGGTTAACGAGGCCACGGTGATTCGCTTCGCACAGCGGCTGGGGTACCCCGGTTACCCGGAGCTGATTCACGATGTACAGGCCCTGGTGCAGGAGGAGCTAAAGGCTCCCGGTGAGGCGGAGGCGGCAACCTGGGTGAAGGAGCCCCTGCTGACGAGCCTTGAAAAGGAGATGGAGGCCCTGCAGCGGGCGATCAGTCACATCTCGCCGGAGCTGGCGCACCAGTTGCTAGATCTGCTGCGAGGGGCGCGCCGCATCTGGGTGACGGGGCAGGGAGAGTCTTTCTATCTGGCGGGCATGCTGGCGATGGAGCTGGCTGGTCTCGGGCGAGAGGCGCGGATGATCGCTGGCGATTCGCAGAGCCTGGCGCTGGCCCTGGCTGAGATGGGGACCAACGATGTTCTGGTGGGTGTGGTGGCGAGCCGCGAAAACCCGGAGCTGGCGCGGGCGATGCGGATAGCGCGCGAGCGGGGCGCACGCACGCTGGCGATGACCTCGTCTCCCATTGCCTTGAGTGCGCAGGCGGCGAATCTGGCTCTGGTCTGCCCGGTGGGTGAGTCTTTGCCGGTGCCCTCGCTGGCGGCCATGGCCGTGCTTATGGACGCGCTGGTGCAGGCGCTGGCGGGGCTCGATATGCCCGGGACACAGCAGTTCGGCCGCACGGTCGACGAGGCCCTGCGCCATCTGCGGGGCGGCAGGCGGAGCGCCTGAGCTCCGGTGTGAGGGCAATGGCCGGGTGCAAAGCAAAGAGGGCTCCCTCTAGAGAGACAGCCCCCTTTTTCATGCCTTCGCTGCCCTGCAAACGGGCAAAAATAGCCCCCGCTATGCCGTGTGCAACAGTTTTGAACCTGCTTTCGCAGGTGGGTGACTTTGTTCACCAGCAAGCCGCCTTGCCCGGTGAAGGGCTACTACAGCGCCGGTGAAAGGCCGTCCCCGTATACCGAGTGTTGGCTCAAAACTATGGTTGCATCACGAACACAGCAGGGGTTATTAGGACCAAAGTTTACCACGGAATGGCTACAGGTGCAAACAGTTCTTGACGCCGAATGCCTGTTGACTGCGATTTGACATGCGGGCGGCTATCGTGTACAATTCAAGATAGGATCTTGCCAAAACTGCTGATGTTGGTGAGGCTGCCGGGCCGATGAGGGCCTGACAGGGGTCAATACCAACCTCCAGTATCATAATCGCCTCGAGCGGGATCTCGAGAACAATACGCTGCCCAGTCGTGGCACAAGTCGATGACGCCCACAGTGCTCCAAGATACGAGCACCTTGTGGGCGTTTTTGCGTTTCTGCGCTGGATTGATGGTGGACCAGACTAGTCTTGGAGGGATGATATGGGCCAGGTTCTGATCGATGATACGACTTTGCGTGATGGTGAGCAGACGGCGGGTGTGGTCTTTGCCAATAGCGAAAAAGTGCGCATTGCCCAACTGCTGGCTGAGATCGGGGTGCAGCAGATTGAGGTCGGCATCCCGGCCATGGGGGGCGACGAGCTGGAGGCGATCAAAGAGATCGTGGCACTCGATCTGCCGACCAGCATCCTGGCCTGGAACCGGGCAGTGATCTCGGATATCGAGGCTTCGCTCTCGACAGGGGCGCAGGCGGTCGCTATCTCTATCTCGGCCTCGGATATTCACATTCAGAACAAGCTGCATCGCGACCGGAATTGGGTGCTGGAAAGTATCAAACGCAGTATCGATTTTGCCAAGTCGCACAAGCTGTACGTGTCGCTCAATGCGGAAGATGCTTCGCGGGCCGATATGGAGTTCCTGCTCGAGTTTGCGCGGGCCGGGCGAGAAGCGGGCGCTGACCGCCTGCGCTTCTGCGACACCCTGGGCATTCTGGATCCCTTCCAGACGGAAGAGCGCGTGCGTACGATCGTGCAGCACACCGGGCTGCAGGTGGAGATGCACACGCATAATGATTTTGGCATGGCGACGGCCAACGCCCTGGCGGGCGTGCGCGGCGGCGCGACCTATGTGAATGTGACGGTGAACGGGCTGGGTGAGCGGGCAGGGAATGCGGCCCTGGAAGAGGTCGGCATGGCCCTGAAATATATCATGGGCATTGATACCGGGCTCGACACCAGCCGCTTCCGTGAGCTTTCTGAGTTTGTCGCTCGCGCAGCCAACCGGCCGCTGCCGGTATCGAAAGCGATTGTCGGTGATAATGTGTTCGCCCATGAGTCGGGCATCCACGCAGACGGCGTGCTGAAGGACCCTCGCAACTATGAGGCTTTTGCGCCGGAAGCGGTGGGCCTTACGCGGCAGCTGGTCATCGGCAAGCATTCGGGCTCTAAGATGGTCAAGTACAAATTCCGTGAGTTCGGCATTGACCTGGACGATCAGCAGGCCAACGAAATCCTCGCGCGGGCGCGGCGTATGGCGGTAGAGGTCAAGCGCTCGCTCTTCGACAAGGAGCTGATGTACATCTACCAGGATTATCAGCGCGGCAATGGCAATGGCCACAGGCGCTAGTACTGCAACCGTACCTGCTGGCTGGGGACCGGTGGTATCGTGGCCAGAGGCTTCGTACACAGCCGGAACGGGACCTTTGGGGTTGGGGTGGGTTGGTTGCATATGGGGCCGCCCGCA
>DAOTVS010000180.1:0-24602 GCA_034436375.1 Anaerolineae bacterium
GGCATGCTTCATCTCCCGCTGGTGAAGGTCAGGTAGCCTTGGGGTTCCCGGGCCGACTCGCGCCCCGCCATCACCGTGACCCAACGAAGGATGAGCCCACCCAGCAGCACCGAGAGGCCCGACACGATCAGCCGAGTGCGCACCTCGCGGGGCGACGCATTGTCGAGGTTACGCCGCAGGAGCAGCGGAGCGACAAGCCCTAGGCCCACCGAGCCCAGCCAAAAGGGCAGCGCGTAGCGCCGGCGCGTCAGCGGCCGGCCCAGCGGCCCCGAGGAGGCGATGGCGCCCGCCGCCAGCCCTGCCTCCGCCAGGCCAACCACATCTGAAGCCAAGCCCAGCCAGCGGCGCGTCCGCCTGGGCACATTCCCAGTTGCCGCCAAGGCTGTCGAGATTGCCGCCAGCCCCGTCGAGAGGGCCGAGGTTTGGTAGAGCGGTCCCATGAGCAGGTGGTTCCTGGCCCAAAGCGGGGTATTGGTAAAGCTGAGGAGCACCCCGGTGTAGCTGCCGACAAAAAAGGCGGCCAGTGTGCCCAACACCCCAGAGGCGGCCAGTGGGATGCGCCCAACCACCTTTGCCGCCAGAGAATCGCGGTCGATCAGACCGTCTTCGACGGCCTGCCGGGCGGCCCCCAGCCCGACGAACAGGCCCAGGCCGGTCAACCCCCAGCTGCCGGTAGACATGGGAGAGCGCAATTTGAGTATGCGCAGCATGTTCCGAAATCGCTCTGGGCGTCCGAGGTCGCGGATCAACAACAACGGGGATATGGCGATGGCTGCGAACGCTATGTAGCGGCCGGCGCGCGATACGGGGCGGTCCTCACGCGAGCCAAAGAGATGTGCCAGGGTGGCTATCAGGTGCGAACCGGCCGCGATGCCGCCCAGGAAAAAGTAGGCGATCACCTCCCAGCCCCAGAAGGGCTCTTTCATAGCCGGGTAGTGGTAGTAGGTGTGGGGCGCCTCCGGCCGGACGGCTTGTCGCACGCCCACAGCGGTTTCCTCCCTTGCGTTCATGTCTTGCCCCCCAGGGTGCCGGCGAGCCCTCGTTCGCCGCCACGGATCAGAAGCGCCGCGGCCACGCCCCAGAAGGCGGCTGCAGCCACGGTGGCTAGCAAGGCGGGCGCCTCCCGACGTGAAGGCAGCTCGGGCGCCGCGGGCAGGTTGTAGGCCTCGGGGCGCTCGGTCAGCAGGAAGAAGCAGTGCAGTGAACCGATGCCGCCCGTGGCCCCAGGGCTTCCGGGCACGCCGTACAGGTAGGCATCGCGCTGGCCCCGGGCATGCAACTCGCGCACCCGTCGCTCGGCCCGTTCCCGCAGATCCCGCACCGGCCCAAACTGGATCGAGTCGGTCGGGCAGGCCTTGGCGCACGCGGGCTCCAGGCCCGCCTTGAGGCGATCGTAACATAGGGTGCACTTGTGCGCCATATTGTCTTGCCCATGGGCTACAGTAATGACCCCGAAGGGGCAGCTAGGCACGCAGTACTGGCAACCGTTGCACACGTCCTGCTGAATCAGGACCGAGCCGAACTCGGTGCGCACGATGGCGCCGGTTGGGCAGGCCTCCAGGCAGCCGGCATTCTCGCAGTGCTTGCAGACGTCGCTCAGGAACAGCCAGCGCCCCGGGCGACTGTCGCCAGGGAACTCTTCGATAAAGGCGACATGGCGCCAGGTAGTGGCATTGAGCTCGCTCGTGTTGTCATAGCTGGTATCCTTAAAGCCGAACAGGTCCATGGGAAGCTGATTCCACTCTTTGCAGGCGGCTTCGCAGGCCTTGCAGCCGATGCACACGGTCGAGTCGGTAAAGAACCCATAGTCCGTGCCGGGCTCGATGCGCACCCCCGCCGTCCGCCTCGCCTCGCCGGGGGTTGGGGGCGGCGCAGTGTGATAGCCGGGACCCATGGGTTCCTCGCTCGCGATGCGCCGTATCTGCACGCTCATGGCTGCTCTCCCTTTCTCCCCGGCCTCAGGTTGCAGGTAAAGGCCTTGCCCTCGTGGATCTTGCTGTTGGGGTCCTCCACGATGGCCGACAGGGTATTGGCGATATCTCCTCGGGCGACGCCCTTGTAGCCATAGTGCCAGGGCATGCCGATTTCGTGGACAATGTGCCCATCGAGGTGGAAGGGTTTCAGGCGCCCGGTGACCACGGCCCGCGCCTCCGCCTCGCCACGCGCCGTCGAGAGGGTGACCCAATCGCCATCGTGGATGCCTTTTTCGGCGGCCAGCTCCCGGCTGATCTCCACAAAGCCTGCCGGCTGCAGCTCGGCCAGCCAGGGCAACCAACGGGTCATGACGCCGCCGGTATGATGCTCGGTCAGGCGGTAGGTGGTGATGGCGTAAGGGTGTTCGGGGTCGCCAACCGGGTGGTAGCGGTTATCGGGCCGGTCGAAGAGCGGCGCTACCGGGTTGACCTGCTGATGGGGATAGAGGCGATTGACGACCGGCGACTCTACTGGCTCATAATGGGTGGGCAGGGGGCCATCTTTCAGGCCGGCCGCGGCATAGAGCCAGCCCTTGCCGTCAGCCATCATGATAAAGGGGTCCTTGCCTGAGTGGCAAGCCACGCCCTTCTCGTGCGGCGGCGGCTCATAGTCAGGCGGCTTGCTGTCGGGGAAATCGGGCACATCATAGCCGACCCAGCGTTGCCGTCCTTCATCCCACCAGATGTAGCGCTTGCGCTCCGACCAGGGGTGGCCCTCGGGGTCCGCTGAGCAGCGGTTGTAGAGGATGCGACGGTTCGCCGGCCAGCTGAACCCCCAGCCCAGGTGTGTGCCCGGGTTGTTATCGGGATCGGGCGTCCGGTTGCGGGTGAGGTTGCGCCCCTCCGCAGGGTAGGCCCCGCTGTACAGCCAGCAGCCGCAGGCCGTCGAGCCGTCATCCTTGAGCGCGGCAAAATCCCTCAACTGGCGGCGGTCGCTCGCGGCCGGCGCCCAGGTGTAGCCGTTGATTTCCTTGAGGATGGCCTGCATGTCGGGCTCGGCGGCCGGTCCCACGGTGGGGTAATCCCAGGTCAGGTCCAGGAGCGCCCGGTCTCTGGGCTCCGTCGAGCCCCGGTAGAGCTCGCGCAGGCGCGCGCCCAGGTGATAGACGAACCAGGCATCGGAGCGGGCATCTGCGGGCGGATCTACCGCCTTGTCGTGCCACTGGGTGAGCCGGTGGGTGTTGGTAAAGGACCCCTCCTTCTCGCCCGGAAAGGCGGCGGGCAAGAAGAAGATCTCTGTCTTGATTCGGCGTGGATCCATCTCGCCGCTCTGTACCTCCGGCGAGGCATACCAGAAGGAGGCCGTCTCCGTCTCATAGCCGTCGCGCACCACCATCCAATCCAGCTGCGCCAGCCCCCGGCGGATGAGCCTGGTGTTATGGCCCCCCACGGCCGGGTTCTGGCCCAGGACGAAGAACCCCTTGATTTGCCCGTCATGGATGGCCAGCATCATCGGCTCCTGGGAGTAATCACCGTCGATATGGGGCAGGTTATCATAGGCAAAGCCGTTCTCGGGCTTTGCCGCCTCGCCATACCAGGCCTTGAGCAGGCTGATCATATACTTGGGCAGGTTATGCCACCAGCCTGTTTCTGGGGTCTCGGCCTGTAGATACTCCTGGAGGCTGCCGTGGGGCTCAATGACATTGGGCATGGCCAGGTAGCCGGGCAGCAGGTTGTAGAGGGTCGGGATATCCGTTGAGCCTTGAATGGTTGCATGGCCGCGCAGGGCCAGGATGCCGCCGCCGGGCCGGCCGATGTTCCCGAGCAGGAGCTGCAGGACCGAAGCGGCGCGGATCATCTGCGTGCCCACGGTATGCTGCGTCCAGGCGACGGCATAGCAGATGGCGCTGGTCCGCTCGCGGCCCGAGTTTTGGGTCAGGGCCTGGGCCACCCGCAGGAACTGCTCTGGCGAGCAGCCGCAGGTTGCTGCCACCATTTCGGGCGTATAACGCGCATAATGCTTCTTCAGGATCTGGAACACGCAATGAGGGTGCTGTAGCGTGGGGTCTGTTTCATGGGGGCGTCCGTCCAGGCGCCCCAGGCGCTGGCTGTAGGGCTCGGCAGACTGGATGTGGTGCTCGGCGGTGGCGGGCTGCACGGGATGGCCCGCATACTGCCAGGTGTCGTATTGGTAGGTCCTCTGCTCTCGGTCGAGCCCCGAGAAGACCCCGCCCAGGTCCTCCGTATCCTGAAACTCCTCACGGATAATCTGCGAGGCGTTGGTATAGTTGATCACATAGTCCTTAAACCAGAGATTGTGCTCCAGCACATAGTGGATCAACCCGCCGAGAAAGGCGATATCGGAGCCGGAACGGATGGGCACGTGGATATCGGACATGGCGGAGGTGCGCGTGTAGCGCGGGTCGACGTGGATGACCGTCGCGCCGCGGCGGCGGGCCTCCATGACAAAGCGGAAGGCAATCGGATGGCACTCGGCCATATCCGAGCCCATGATCAGCACGCAATCACTGTTGACCAGGTCCCATTGAGCCGTGGTGGCCGCGCCGCGGCCAAACGAGGCGCCCAGACCGGGCACCGAGGAGCTGTGTCAGACCCGGGCCTGGTTCTCGACCCACACCATCCCCAAGCCGGCGGTGAAGAGCTTTTTGATCAGATAGTTCTCTTCGTTATCCAGCGTGGCGCCGCCGAGCGAGGCGATGGCCGTGGTGCTGTGGACGACCTGGCCCTTCTCGTTGCGCTCGCGCCAGGTCTGATCGCGCGTCTCCTTGACCCGCCGGGCGATGCGCTCCATGGCCCAGTCCAGCGGCCGATCCTCCCAGTGATCGCTGTAAGGGGCGCGATATTTGACGGTCGTCCAGCGGTTGGGATTGCTGAGGAGCTCAAAGGTGGCGGCGCCCTTGGGGCAGAGGGTGCCCCGATTGATGGGGGAATCGGGGTGACCCTCGATATCGATGATAGCACCGTTCTTCACATAGATGATCTGGCTGCAGCCGACGGCGCAATAGGGGCAGACGCTGACGACCTTGGCATCGGCATCGAGGATGCGCGCCTGCCATTGGCGTGTGTGTGCGCTGATCGCTTCTGGCCCCATGCCCAAATCTGCGATTTCGCGCACAACAGGCCATTTCGCGGCAGCGCTAAGAGCATCGGGCAGCGAGGTCTCTTTCCCTATCATAGCCTGCTTCCTCTCAATGATCTATTGCCCGCGGATTACCCCGGGTTCGCGGGTGCCGAGCGTGACGATGGGCCTGGCTCGCCGCGGCCCAAGCGGCAGCATCGTGCGGCCGAAGAACTGCTCGAACATCAGGCCGGAAGCCGTCCACCAGGCGGCGATGGCGGCGAAAAGGAAGACCCAGCCCGCGGTGGCGATGACGAACGTGCTGCCACCGATAAACCCCGCCGCCGCCAGGCCGGACCCTGAGCCCAGTAGGACCAGCACTGTAAACAGGGCCCAACTCACCCGCGTCGCCGCCACGGCGCCCGCCAGAGTGATGAACCCCAGTGGGATGAACCACCAACCGAGGCCGACGAAGGCGGGCGCTGGCTCGACAAGGACCCCAATGGCGATGAGCAGGAACAGCACGCCGTAGGACATCCAGAAGGACCCCCACATGCCATGCATGGCTGTCGCCAGCCCATCACGGGCCCTGTAGGCCCACATGCCGGCCAGGAATTGGGCCAGGCCGCCAAAAAAGGCGGCGAAAGGAAAGACGAACCGGGCGTTGCCGCTGGCGTACCAGCCGATCAGGCCGGCGGCCACGACAAAGGTGGCCCCGGAGAAGCCGTAGAGGCCCAGGATCGAGGGTGCGGCGATCGGCTGCAGAAAGATGTTTTCCTGCACCCGATTCTCAACCACTGGCTGCTCAAGCGCCGGGCGGGGCTCTGCGCGCTCTGCCCGCTCCGCCGGCTTTTCTCTTACTCTCTCCATAAGATCCCTCCGCTGTAATTTGTGTGGCACGCCAATTGCTGGCGTGCCAGCTTTAGTGATCCAGGATCTGCTGGCTCATGCCGCCATCGATATAAAAGGTGGAACCGGTGACATAGCTGGCCTCATCGCTGGCCAGGTAGACGATCATCCCGGCAACTTCGCCCGGCTGCCCAAGGCGGCCCAGGGGAATATCGGCCTGCATGCGGGCCACGGCCTGCGGATCGTTGAGGAGGGCTTCATTCTTGCCGCCCGCGATGGCCCCTGGGGCGACGGCATTGACCGTGATTTGGTAGGGCGCCAATTCGAGGGCCATGTTGCGCGTGAGCATGCCCTCCCCTGCTTTGGCCACACAGTAGGGCGTGTAGCCCTGCCAGGGCACGGTCTCATGCACCGAGGTGACATTGATAATACGGCCACCGGACTGGTGCTGGACCATACGCTGGGCGATGGCCTGGCTGAGCATAAAGGTGCCACGCAGGTCAATGCCCAAGACCGAGTCCCACTCGTCGAGGCCGATCTTCAGGAAGGGTTTTTCTTGCTGCTCGCCGGCATTGTTGACCAAGATGTCGACCTGCCCAAAGGCGCCAAAGACATCGCGCACGAGCTGGGCGACATGCTCGGCCTGCGACAGGTCTGCCGGGAAGACCTGAGCTCGCCGGCCCATATCGGTGATCGCCTGGATCACATCCCGGGTCTCCTCCGGGTGACTGTGGCAGTGAAGGGCGATCGCCGCCCCTTCCGCTGCCAGCTTGAGCGCAATGGCCCGCCCGATGCCGGTGTTCCCTCCGGTCACGAGCGCCACTTTGTTCTGTAAGCGCATGCCACGCATCCCTCCTCTGGTTCCTTGCCCTGCTTCAGCAATCACTATGCCACACCTTCCCCCCAGACCTGACACACCGATTCCCCTCATCGGCGTGACAGGCCTTAAGAACCTGTCAGGTCTGAGTGCAGGTGTGGCATAGTGATTGCTAGCAGCAGTGAAAGGAATCCTACGGCAAGAGAAGATACTGGTTGCCACCAGGCTGCGGGCTAACCCCGCAATAGACTTGGCATGGAGGAGTGCTATGACAGCCAATGTCGCCGCGCCCAAAGTGAGTGTGGTGTCACCTCAGGATCGGGGGATTCCGGTTGCGGTCGCAACATCGGAGGAGCCGGTTCCGGAGCTGGGCCTCTCGCCGGCCGAGCTGGAACGGCGGGCAAAGGCGAATACCTTCGAGTGGCTGCCGACCCAGTTCGACGAGCAGGCTGGCGCTTTTTACGGTCACTATTCTGCCCGCGAGCAGCGCTTCGAGCCCCCTCAGACGTCGAATCTCATCGGCCCCTGGCAGCTGCTTGCTGCCTACGACCGCTACGGCGACGAAATGCTTCTGACCCGGGCGCGGCGGGCGGCGGAATGGTTCTACGGCCACTTTGTGGTTACGCATCCGATGCGCATCGTGATTGGCGGGGTGCGCGATGCGCTGCGCGCCCATGAGTTGTGGTCAAAATACGCTGCCGAGTTTGTCATTCTCAACGTGGGCCTCTATCGGCGGACGCACGAGCAGGAATACCTGGACCGGGCGTTTCAGAGCAGCGAGTTCCTGATCCAGTCGATGTGGCATGATTTCGCCATCCGCTACAATGAAACGACCACGACGTGGGAGAAGCAGGGCTGGCGCGCCTTTGGCCGGGCCATTGAGGCCTACCTGGAAATGGAACAGGTCACCGGCGATCATGCCTGGCTGGAGCGCGCGGTGCGCACCGGCGATTTCGGCCTGACGCTGCAGGCCGATGACGGCTGCTTTTACCTGATCGATGATGAGTATTTCAACACCGACCTGACGGCTGATGAAATCCGGGCCTTTATCCTGTTGGCCCAGCGCACTGGACGGCAAGAGTTCCTGGACTCGGCGCGGCGCTTTGCCGACTGGCTCCTGGCGCGGCAGCGAGAGGACGGCTCGTGGCCGCTGACCATTGACTGCCACGGCCAGGTGGTCGTCGCGACGGTGGGGCCGGGCGACATGCCGAACATTGGCATGGCCCTGCTTCAGCTCCATGAGGCGACCGGGGACGACCGCTATCGCAAAGCGGCTATGCACGCCTTTCGCTTTGGGCTGAGCACCCAGGTCCTGCCGGGCACCGGCGATGAGTATGCTCTAGACCCCCGGGTATGCTGGGGCTTTTGGTCGTGGGCGCCACGGTACGACTATACGGTTTCGCCCGATCAGAGCACGCACCATGTGCGGGGTATGTTCTTTCTTTTGGACTGGATTGCCCATGTAGAGATGAAGCCGCTCGATATCCTGGAAGTGTGACATGGCCTACATCGATACCTACGTGCGTAACCCGCTGGTGGAAGAGAACGTTTTTCGCTCCCTGCCGAGGGAGGAGGCCCCCCTGCCCGACTTTGCCGGGGCCAGACGCCTGTTGCCTGAACCCTTTTGGGAGGGGCACGACTCGGCCATCGCTTGCTACTGGAAGGCCTGGGAACTGGCCTTTGCTAATTTGCGCCAGCCCACGCCCCAGAACGGCTTTGTAGCCAACTATATCAACCCGGCTTTCAATGACTATCTCTTCATGTGGGATTCGGTCTTTATGCTGCATTTTGGCCGCTACGGCCAGCACGTCTTTGACTCACAGCGCACGCTGGACAATCTCTATGCCAAGCAGCACCCCGACGGCTTTATCTGCCGTGAGATCAGGGAAGCGGATGGCAGCGACGCCTTTGGCCGTTTCGACCCGGCCAGCACTGGCCCTAATGTGTTGGCATGGTCCGAGTGGGCCCACTACCGCGCATTCCGCGACCGTGAGCGGCTGGCGCGAGCCTTTCCGGTCCTGGTGGCGTACCACCGTTGGCTGCGGGAATATCGTACCTGGCGAGATGGCTCCTACTGGTCCACAGGCTGGGCCTGCGGCATGGACAATCAGCCGCGGGTGCCTGCAGGGTACTCGGTGAGCTTGAGCCCGGCGCACCAAGTCTGGGTCGATGCCTGTTTGCAGCAACTGTTCTCGGCCCGCTTGCTCAGCCGGATGGCGGGAGCCCTGGGCAGGCGCAGCGAGGTGGCCGATATGGAGGCCGAAGCGGAGTTCCTGGTGCGCTATGTGAACGAGCAACTGTGGGACGAGGATGCTGCCTTTTACTTCGACCTGCTGCGCGATGGCAGCCTCTCCACGGTCAAGAGCATCGGCGCCTACTGGGCGCTCCTGGCCGATGCCGTGCCAGCCGACAGGCTGGAGCGCTTTGTCGCCCACCTGCGCAATCCCGCTGAATTCGCGCGCCCCGACCAGGTCCCTTCTCTGGCGGCCGACGATCCACACTACCGGCCCGATGGGGGCTACTGGCTGGGTGGGGTATGGGCGCCGACGAACTATATGGTCGAGGCTGGGCTGTGCCACACCGGCCGGCGCGACCTGGCCCACGAGATTGCCCTGACCCACCTGGACCATGTGGTCCACGTGTACAAGCAGACGGGCACCATCTGGGAGAACTATGCGCCCGAGTCGGCCTCACCGGGCCACCCGGCCAAGCGCGACTTTGTGGGTTGGAGCGGCCTGCCGCCCATCGCCGGGCTGCTGGAACACATCTTTGGCCTGGAGTCCGACTCTGAGAGGGCCCGCCTGACCTGGAATGTGCAACTGCTGGAGGGGCATGGCGTGTCTCGCTACCCCTTTGGCAAGGAGGGGCTGGTCGACCTGGCATGTGCCCGCCGGTCTTCGCCGCGCGAAAAGCCGCAGATCCGGGCCGGCGCCAACATCCCACTGGCGCTGGAGATCCGCTGGGAGGGGGGCGTCGAGAGCCTTGACCTCCAGGGGCAGCCACAGTACGCGTTGGAGGGCGTTGAATGACAGAGCCTGAGGTTGGCCGGACCGAACGCATCATACGGACCCTGGTGGGGGCAACGCTCCTGACCTCGGTTCTGGGGCCGCGTGGGCGCCGGCGATTGGCAGGAGCCGGGGCTGCATCGCTTGGGTGCAGCCTGGGCCTGGTGCTCAGCGTCATTGCAGTCGTGCTATTGGGCCTGACGCTGCTGGCAGTCAGCATCCGGCTGGCTGACCGCCTGCTCCGTGCTTCGGAACACCTGAACGGCGACCGCTCCGCCGTCAGCTTTGGGGACTAGGCATTTTGGCTGGCTCTCGCCTGAGCGGCGCCCGCTTTGTATACGTCGCCACCGCCGTAGCGGCCCTGGGAGGCCTGCTCTTCGGCTATGACACCGGGGTGATCTCCGGAGCCATCCTCTTTATCAAAGAGGATTTCAACCTCTCGCCGTCCATGCAGGAGTTGGTGGTCAGCGCCGTCCTAGCCGGCGCCATTATCGGCGCCGCTGCCGCTGGCACCCTGGCCGACCGCTTTGGCCGCCGCAAAGTCATTGTCGTGGCCGCGGCCATCTTTGCCGTGGGTGCCCTGGGCACCGCTGTGGCGCCCTCCGTAGGCACACTGATCGCCGGCCGCATCGTCGTGGGGGTGGCCATCGGCGCGGCGTCGTTTGTGGCGCCGCTGTTCATCGCCGAGCTGGCGCCCGCCCGCTACCGCGGCCGCCTGGTCTCCGTCAACCAGCTTGCTCTCACCAGCGGCATCGTCATCGCTTACCTGGTGGATTATGCCTTTTCGGCCAGCCGCGGCTGGCGGTACATGTTCGGGCTGGCGGCCATCCCGGCTATCATCCTCGGCGTGGCCATGTATCTGTTGCCCGATAGCCCACGCTGGCTCTTGAGCCAAGGAATGGCGAAGCAGGCGCGCGCGGTGCTGACGCGCATCCGCGGCACGCGGGATGTCGGCGGCGAGCTCAGCAGCATCCGCCAGAGTCTGAAGAGCGAGGAGGGCGGCTGGCGCGATCTGCTGAGCCCGCTGATCCGGCCGGCACTCGTGGTCGGCATCGGCCTGGCCATCTTGCAGCAGATCACGGGCATCAACACGGTTATCTACTATGCCCCGACGATTTTCCAGTTCGCCGGCTTTGCGGAGGCGGGCTTTGCCATCCTGGCCTCGCTGGCTGTGGGGGTCACCAATGTGCTGCTGACCATTGTGGCCATCTTCCTCATCGATCGGGTGGGGCGGCGCCCGCTCCTTCTGATCAGCCTGGCGGGCATGGTGCTCAGCCTGGGCGCACTGGGCCTGGCCTTCGCCCTGAGCTCACTGCGCGGCCGACTGGGCCTGTTTGCTATCGGCAGCCTGGTGCTCTATGTCGGTTTTTTTGCCGTGGGGATGGGACCCATCTTCTGGCTGATGATCTCCGAGATCTTTCCGCTCAAGGCCCGGGGTCTGGCCATGAGCACGGCAACGGTCGCCAACTGGGGCGCCAACCTGCTGGTGTCGGTCACGTTCCTCACCCTGGTAGCGTTCTTGGGCAAGCCGGGGACCTTTTGGCTCTACGCCGTTGTCGGCATCTTTGCTGTCGTCTTTGTCTATCTCCTGGTGCCCGAGACCAAGGGCAAGACCCTGGAGCAGATCCAGGCCCACTGGCGCGCCGGCAAGCACCCGCGAGAGTTGGGCAGGTAGACGGCGCACCGCCCTGTGTGGCGGTGGCTAAGACTGCAGACGGAGGTGTCTGTTGACGAAACAGGCGGCGCCCCCAGCCCCAGGCCGAACTGCACCGTCGAGAGATGAGGGGAAAACTGCCACGCCCGAATTGCTGGAGCGCCTGCATGCCTCGCGTCAAGGTTTGACCCAGGTGGAGGCACAGCAACGTCTGGCCCAATACGGCTACAATGAACTGGCCGAAAAAAACGTCAGCCCGTTGCGCAAGCTCCTGTCCTACTTTTGGGGCCCGATCCCCTGGATGATCGAGGTCGCGGCGATCCTTTCAGCCGTGCTGCGCGACCTGGCGACCGCGGTGCCAAGCCGGAGCAGAGCGCCCAACTGGCCGATACGATTGAGCGGGCCGACGGCTTTGCCGAGGACAAGTACAATATCGTCGATGCGCTGCAAAGGCGAGGCCACATTGTCGGCATGACCGGCGATGGCGTCAACGATGCGCCGCCGCTGAAAAAGGCCGATGCCGGAATTGCCGTCTCCGGTGCCACCGACGCCGCGCGGGCCGCCGCCGACATCGTGTTACTCGCGGCGGGGCTCTCGGCGATCATCGAAGGCTTTACGGAGAGCCGGCGCGTCTTCCGACGCATGAACAGTTACACGATATACCGCGTTGCTGAGACCGCGGCGCTGGTGTTCTTCCTGACGCTTTCCATCATCGTCTTCAACTTTTACCCGGTGACGCCGATCATGATCGTGCTGTTGGCCGTGCTGAACGACGGTGCTATTCTCTCCATTGCCTATGACCGCACCGGCTACGCCAACACGCCGGAGCGGTGGAACCTGCGCCTGGTCTTGGGTATCGCCACCGTGTTGGGCATCTATGGCCTCGCCGAGTCCTTCGCCTTCCTGTACCTGGCCCGGACTCTTTTGCACGTCAACCTGGATATCATACGCTCGCTCATCTACCTCCAGTTATCGGTGTCGGGGCATCTGACCATCTTCGTCACCCGCACCCGCGGCCATTTCTGGTCCGTTCTCCCTGCCCGCATCCTGGTGTTGGCCGTGGTGGGCACCCAGTTTGTGGCGACACTTATTGCCGTCTATGGCTTGCTGATCCCGTCCATCGGTTGGACCCTGGCCCTCATTGCCTGGGCCTACTACTGCAACGACACTTCCGGCTACCGATTGGAAATCGGACTCTGTGGGCGCTGCGACGCCGGTCGTCTCTCTTCAGGGGCCGACTTGCAATCGGTGGCACCGAATCTTAGGGCTGGGTCATCGACTCGACGAGTGTGACGATATCCCAGCGGTCGCCGACCGACAGGCCTTCGGCCAGGCTGGGCATCAGCCCCCGGCCGAGGGTGATGACCCTGAAGATCTCCGAGGGAGGCAGGGTCTGCACCACCGGCCCCCGGAAGTTGGCTGGCGGCGGCGAGTAGTAGCCCGCCAATGGCCCATTGCCCTGGCCTTCGTTCCCATGGCACATATAGCAGTGGATGCGGAAAAGGGTGGCGCCGCGCTCGCGCGAGGCGGCCGTTCCGGGCAACGGCTCGGTGGCCGGCTGCCCGTTGATCAGCGCGGGCCCCTGGATGGGCACGGCCGCTGTGGGCGCGGTCAGGCGCGGTCCTTCCAGATAGCCGACCGACTGCTGGGTGACCATCTGGTCGGGATAGATCGCCTGGATCATGCCATAGGCGAAGACGCAGAGGACGAAGATACCGGCGAGGGCGCCAATGATCAATGTCGCCCACATGCCCCGGCTGATGGCGCCCCCCAGCCAACGGCGCAGCCGGAAGCGAAAGCCCGACTCGTCGAGGCGCCGCAGGCCAAAGGCCCCGCTTGCCCTGAGCGCCTGCTCGGCCCGGTCGAGCTGCCGGCTGCTCACTCCCGCGAGGACGCCAAAGGAGTCTTCCGTCAGGCGGCCATCATAGGTCTGGGCCCAATAGGCCGGCGTGCGTATGCCCAGCAAAAAGGCCACGAAAACAAAGCTCAGGGCGCCCAACAGGGTGTACTCGTAGAGAATGACAATGGAGGGCGGCCCGGGGACCAGGGGCTGCCCACCCACATCCAGCGGGTAGAGGTTGGCGGTGCCGACCATCATAAAGATGCCGAGCAGAAACCCGGCGGCTGCGCCGATGGCCGTGATCAGCGACAGCTTGTTCCTTAGCCACGGGCGGCCCGTTGCCCTCGCAGGGTAGGGATGGGGCGCGAGCACGGTGATGCGGTCATTCGCGATGCCCAACTGGCGGAGGGCACCGACGCCATCGGCCGTCTGCGCGATATCGTGGTACAGACCCAGCACCAAATAGTCGTTGGGCTCTCTCATGGGTATCTACTGCTCCTCGCGCGAGCGGATCAGCCCTTTGCCGATCCGCTTCAGTTGCACCAGGAATTGCCCCTCTTTGATTTCATAGAGCACGATAAAGGGGATCAACTTGGAAAAGACGACAAAGCCCAGGACGATAAAGGCGACGGCGCCGGTGGTCATGATGAGTTCCGCGGCCCGCGGGCTATAGGAACCCCAGTTGAAGGGCAGTTCCCTCACCCCCAGGTAGACCGTCACGATGATATAGCGCTCGAGGAGCAGCCCAAGCTCGGCAAAGAGCGAGATGGCCAGCATGGCGGGCACCGAGGTGCGCACCTTGCGCCACCAGAGGGTGAAAAAGGGTATGATGGCGTTGGCCGTGATCATCAGCCAGAAGGCGAGTTGCCCCCGGCCGGCCATTTCCGTCAGAAGGACCTGCTTGTCGCCCGGCAGTTGCCCATACCAGGGCACGATGAAATCCTGGAAGAAGAAATAGTCCCAGACGAGCGAGGTCAGGAGCAGGAAGATCCCCAACCCGTTCAGGTGCTCCTCGCGGATAAAGTACTCCCAGTGCAGGGTCTGGCGGAAGATGATGGTAGCGATGATGACCCCGGCGACGCCCGAGAAGATGGCCCCCGCGACAAAATAAGGCCCAAAGACCGTGCTGTGCCAGCCCGGCTGGATGGTCATGGCAAAGTCATAGGAGACGATGGTGTGCACTGAGGGCATGATCATCAGGATGCCGATGCTGAAGATGATCTGGGCCGTGCGCAAGAGTGACCATTGCCTCTCGGTGCCCCGCCAGCCAAGGGCCAGCCACTTGTTGAGGGTGCGCCGCCAGCCCTGCAAGTGGTCGCGGGCCAGCGCCGCGTCGGGGATAAAGTCGACATAAAAGAACATGGTGCTTGTGATCAGGTAGCTGAGTGTGGCCGTCAGGTCCCAGATGAGCGGGGAGTGAAAGGCGGGCCAGATCTGGCGCTCATTGGGGTAGGGCAAGAGCCAGTAGAACTTCCACGTCCGCCCCAGGTGCGCCAGGGGAAAGAGCGCCGAGGCGAAGATGGTGAACACGGTCATCAGCTCGGCGATGCGGGTGATGGGCCTCCGCCAGTCAATATTGAACAGGCGGAGGGCGGCGGCGATAAAGGTGCCGGCCTCGGCGATGCCGATGAGGTAGACATAATTGGCGATGTAGAGGGTCCACATCACGACCCGGTTCATGCCCGTAATGCCGACATTCCACCACATCTGAAAGCCCCAGGTGACCCACCAGGTCAGGACCAGGAACCCGAGAAAACCGACGACTGGCCAGAAAGCGCGGCCAATGCGCCGCAGAGGCCGCAGGGCCATTTCATTGATTTCCTCGCCTGGCCGCACGTCGACGAGAAGGTGGCGCTGCCGCTCGATTTCCGCCTGCTCGGCCAGGCTCTCCTCACCTGTCGGGGGGCGATCGCCCGGGTATGGGGTGCTACGGTCTGACATAGGATGTGCCGCCTTTCAGATAGTAGATTGCCGGCTCGGTCCCCAGGTGCTCCAGCACCCGCATGGAGCGCTGGTTGTGGGCCAGGATTTTCGAGACGCGGCTCTCCGGGTTAAAGAGGTCCCCAAAGAGCAGCGCCCCCGGGGGGCAGGTCTGCACGCAGGCCGGCGTGACCTCGTCGGGCCCCAGGTCCCGCCCCTCCTGAACGGCCCGCTCTTCGGCCCGGTTGATGCGCTGGATGCAGAAGGTGCACTTTTCCATGATGCCCGCCGTGCGCACGGTGACGTCGGGGTTGAGCTGCTGCGTCAGTGGCGCCGGGAAGTAGGGGTCAAAAAAGTTGAAATAGCGCACCACATAGGGGCAGTTGTTGTTGCAGAAGCGGGTGCCCACACAGCGGTTGTACACCTGCAGGTTCAGGTGCTCGCGTTGGCTATGCACCGAGGCGTAGACCGGGCATACCGGCTCACAAGGGGCACGGTTGCAGTGCTGGCAGAGCATGGGGAGAAAGCGCGCCTTGTCGGGCGGATCACCGACCCAGTAGCGCTCGATGCGGATCCAGTGTTGGGCGCGGTTGGCCTGCACCTGGAGCTTGTTTTGGATCGGCACATTGTTTTCGGCATGGCAGGCGACCACGCAGGCATGGCAGCCGGTGCATTTGTCGAGATCCACCACCATGGTCCACTTGTGTTCGGCCTCGGTAGGTTTGACCATGACTGCCCTCCTTATCCGGATTCGCGCAGGGTGCTGGGCGGGATTCTATCCCACCCTACAAGTACTGGTCCGGGAAGGCCTCGTTGATGAACCCGCCGAATGAGCCCTCTGTGTTCTCGAATTTGGCCAGGGTTATCCGTCTGCCGGTGCGTGCGACTTTGACCCGCACATTGGCCCAGGCCATGCTGACGCCCGAGGCATCGGCCTGCGGGCCGATCAGCTGCATCGGGTTCGGGCCCTCGGCTTCATAGGCCGCGAAGCGGCCCAGGGCGGTGTGACCCAGCCCCGTCGGGATGGCAATGGTATCGGCGCGGATGGCCGGGTAGATGTAAACCGGCGCCTCAATCTCGCCGTAGGGAGAGGTGACGCGCACAATATCGCCATAGGTCACGCCCAGCGCGATGGCGGTGTTGGTTTCGATCTCAGCGCAGGTCTGCCACATGATGGTGGTCATGGGGTCGGGGCTGCCCACCAGCCAGGGCTGGTCTGCGCCGCGGCCATCACTCAGCAGCACTGGCATGTAGACATAAAGGATGTAGGGGTACTCGCTTGGGTTGCCCTGGTACGAGGGGGGCGGCACCACGATCGGCCTGGGAGTGCTGGCTGGCGCTGCCAGGGGCGCCGGTCCTGCAGAGGCCTGCCAGAAGCCATGCTGTAGAAAGCGCGCCCAGAGGTCGTCTACGCCGGCACCGCCAAAGACGCCCGGCGGCAATTGGGCGATGCGATCCCGCAGGAGGGCCTGTTCGTTGGGGAATGGGAGTTGCGCCGCCGCGGCAGGGATGCCCTGGGCGACTTGCAGCAGCACATCACCGGTGGCGCGCGTGTCGTAGAGCGGCATGACGACCGGCTGCTGGCTGTTCACCAGCGGCGCGCCCAAGTCGGGCGAGACGACCTGATAGCCCCAGGATTCCAGGTAGGTGCGGTCTGGCAGTACCAGGTCGGCCCAGACGGCCGTCTCGTCAACGATGGGCCGGAAGGAGACCACCAGGGGCACCCGCTGCAGGGCATCCAGAAAGCCGAGGCTTTTGGGCAAGGCATAGACGGGGTTGGCCGTGCCGTAAACCAGCAAGGCGCCCACATCGCCTGCCCGCATGCGCTCGACCAGCTGCTGCACCTCGCTATAGGGCGTAGGTGCGGGCTGTATCAGGTCTGGCAGCGGCGACCCCGCCGAGAGGCCAAAACCCATCGCGCCGGCGATGATATTCAGCGCCTGTACGGCCGCGGCTTGCTCCACGGCGTTGCCGTGCCCGGTGAGCGTGCTGCCCGGCAGGGCTACCGGGCGCTCGGCTGTGGCAAAGAGGCTTGCCAGGCGCTGGAGGCTGGTGAGGGGCACATCGCTCTGCGCCGCAATCGCAGCCGGGTCTACAGGGGGCGCCCAGGCCTGGGCGCGTATTACCCGGTCGGGCGGTCCCTCACCTCTGTCGGCAATCAGGCGGGCGATGGCCTGGGCGACCAGAGCCTCGGCGCCGGGGCGGATGCGCAGCCAGAGGTCGGCCTTGGCGGCCGCGAGCCCGGAGCGGGGCTCGAACTGAGCCAGGTAACCGCGCTTGCCCAATGGCAGCTGGCGAAAGCTGCCAAAGGCCACGCCGTAGTGGGTGGTGGAGAGCCACGCACTGAGAAAGTCAGCCCCGAAAGACAGGACCACATCGGCCTGTTCTACCCCATACACCGGCAATGCTGCCCGGCCAAAGAGCGCTTGATCAGCGCGCTCGAGGGCCGGGTAACCGACCAGGGCTGTGTAGAGGTCGAAAACCACCGGGGCGGGGGAGCCGATAGCCGCGTTGAAGCGCCGGAAGAGATCCAGCAGGTGCCCCGAGATGGTCGAGTCGGCCCACACGGCGACCCTGCTGCCCGCGCTCTGCAGCCCCGAGCGCAGCAGATCGATCCCCTGTGCCCAGGTTATTGCCTGATACTGCCGGCTGCCGCGCTTGGCCTGGCGTACCGGCACCTGCAGGCGATCGGGGTTGTAGAGCACCTGCAGCCCCGCCTGGCCGCGCGGGCACAATTTGCCCTCGTTCAGGGGATGTTGTGGATTGCCTTCGATCTTGATGGCGCGCCCGTTCATGATGCGGACGATGATGCCGCAGCCGGCGGGGCATTGGCGGCAGGTGCTGGCATACCAGGTGCCGATCCCGGGCATCTGCTCAGCCGGCGGGCGCACATTGGGCTGGAGATGGACCCAGGGGCGGGGAAACTCGCACCCGCTCATGAGCATGCCGGCCGCGCAGACGGCGCCCATTTTCAACAGATTGCGACGAGCGATCCTTCGCTTCATGCTTCTCCCTAATAATGGCAGATCTGGCATTCGGTCAGGGGCAACGGATCAGGCTGGCGCTCGTGGCAGTTCAGGCACCATCCCATCTGCTTGTAATAGGGAACTGTCACCGTCACCTCCATGTTACCCACATCGCCGTGGCAGTCCTCACAGTTCAGGCCCGCGGCCATGTGGGGGCGGTGGCTGAACTGGACAAAGCGTGGCAGCCGGTAGAGGCGCACCCAGGGTATAGATTGCTGCTTCTCCCAGAAGGCCCGGACCTGTTGGATCGCGGGCGAGTCGCGGCCGATGACGTCATGGCAACCCATGCACAGGTAGACGCTGGGAATACCTGCCGAGGGCGAGCGGATCGCATCGGGGTGGCAGAAGAGGCACTGGATGCCCCTCGACACCATGGCCACGTGAGGGAATGGGATGAGTTGGGGCGGCACCGGCAGGCGAGTCGGCATGAGTGCATCCAAGGGCCCATAGGACTGGCCGGCGGCAGCTGTCGGCGTGATTGGCCCCGGGAAGGTCTGTGTGGGGCTGAAATAGGAGCCTACCCCCGCAGGCGCGGTGATGGTTGGCTGTGCCCCCGTGTGCAGGCCTGGCAAGAGCGGGCTGAGCGCCGCCGCCAGCACCAGGACGAGTATTCCAACTGCCGCGAACAGGTAAAGCCTCGAGCCAGCCAGGTGCACTTGGGCCTCCTCTCATCGGGAGCGCGCTATGCGCGCCTCCATCGTATCCATGGCGTCGCGTAGCCTGGCGGCGCTCTGCTGGATCAGGTCCGCCGTTTGTTTCAGGCCGTCCGCATTCTGCCTTGAGGTTGTCAAAAGACCCTCTATTGCCCGGGTCAGCTCGCCACTACCCTCCACAATGACAGCATGGGGCCTGCGAATCATCTTGGGAACGCTCTTTGCCTGGGCCATCGCTTCATGCGCTGCCTGCACAGCTCGGAGCTCAGCCGCCAGCCGTGCGTACCATGCCGGCTCATGGGGCTGCGGGTCGACAGCCAGTTGGCTGATGGCCCGCAGCGCCTGGCCATATTGCGCCAGATAGGGCGCGATCTGATACAGATATGAGCGCAGGGCAAGAACCTCATCTTGATGGGCCCGCGAGCGTCTGTTAGCGTGATATGCCATCACGGCCTCCGTGGGGTCGGCATTGGCCGGTGGGTGGCGCTCGAGCAGATGCTTCTGCGCTGATTTCATGGCGTGGCCGGCTCTGCAACGCCTCTGCTTCGCGCCAGATTACTGATCGGGAAGATCAAAAGATAGTTGAGCAAATACTATGCCATGCACTGCTTCATCTACGTTGCATGCAGGCACCGATCTTGCTGGCCGGACAAGGCCGGAGGCATGGCTGCTGGCGAGCAGGCCTCCGAGGCGTTGTCGCGGGGGATAGAGATGCAGCATTGTGTGCTGGTGACCGAGCCCGAATATGCGAAGGGCAAAGAGGTTTTCCAGGCGGAAAGGCACTGGCAGGTGGAGAGTGTGCCCAGCGAGGAGCAAAGCCTGGCTCAGAGTATCCGGCAGAAGCACTGCCGGGCGGTGATTGTGGGGGTGGAGCGTTATACCGGCCAACTCTATGAGGCTCTCGCGGATGTGGCTGGGCCCGATGGGGCTATCATCGCCCGCTACGGTGTGGGCTATGACAATATCGACGGCAAGCTGGCGCAGCAACATCACATTGTGGTCACCAACACCCCGGGTGTGCTGACCGAGAGCGTGGCCGAACAGACCTTCTGGCTTATGGGGGCGTTGGCCCGGCACATCGCCCAGCTGGATGCGACGATGCGGGCAGGTTATTTCGCGCCGCAAGCGGGCACAGAACTGCAAGGCAAAACCCTGGCTGTGATGGGGTTCGGCCACATCGGGCGCAGGGTGGCCGCCATGGCCCACCTGGGGGTCGGAATGAAGATCATCGCCGAGGATGAGTACCCTCTGGCCGAACAGGCGCAGCGGGAGGGGCTGACGGAGGTCGGGTTCAAGGAGAAATATGGACTGGATGAGTACACCACGGACCCGCTGGAGGCGCTGCGAGCGGCGGATATTGTGACGATCCATATGGCCGTCACAGGGGAGACCCAGAACTTTTTCAATGCACAACGGCTCAACGCCATGAAGCCGGGGGCACTCCTGGTCAATACGGCGCGGGGGCAATTGATCGATGAGGATGCCCTCTATGATGCTCTCTCCAGTGGGCGCCTGGGCGGCGCGGCCCTGGACGTCTACGCCGAGGAACCCTACCGACCCCGGAACCCCAGCAAGGACCTGCGCACGTTGGCGAACACCGTGCTGACGCCCCATGTGGCTTCCGATACTCACGAGGCCAATGCCCGCATGGCCCGCGTGTGCCTGGAGAATATCGGCCACTTCTTGGCCGGGCAGATGGACCAACTGGACTGGGTCGCTGGCTACCCGGCGCGTGAGCTGGCCGCTGCGCCGGTTGGGCGCAGCTAAAGATGCCCCTTGCCTGCCCAGCCGCTGATCGCTTGCTGTGGCATGGCTCTTGCTCGCGGAGGGTGGACGAAGAGCAGCGACTTTTGTGCAGGTGCGGCGGGGCAGGGATATGGGAAAGAAGCGGGCTGATGAGCTTGGGCAGGCCCAAAGGACGTCGAAAAGACGGGCGACCGGAGGGGCCAATGATGCTGACGAGACTGCGGGGGCGAGGAGGGCAAGAAGGCGGCCCTTGGGTTGGCTGGCGGTCCTGACGTTGTTCTGTATCTGCGGTACTCTGTTCTTTGCTGCCGGGGGGCCGGCATGGAGCCAGGTGAGGGCAGGGGCGCTGCACAGGGTGAAGGGAGCTCCCCCCTGGCCTCCCCACATAATTCATGTGTTGCCACAGGAGGCTTGGACGAGTCCTGGCGATCTAAATGTTCTCCTCCTGGGCTCGGACCGGCGCACGAATGGGGACCCCTCATGGCGGACCGATACGATCATCATCGCCGCCATCCGGCCACAGGCTAAAATGATCGCCCTGTTCAGTATTCCGCGCGATCTCTGGGTGACCATTCCGGGCCATGGCGAGCAAAGGATCAACACGGCCGATTATACGGGGGAGCAGGAAAAGGGACCCGGTGGGGGGCCGGCGCTGGTCGCGGCGATCCTGCAACAGAACCTGGGCATCCATGTGGACGCCTATGCGCGCATCAACTTTGAAGGGCTGGAGAAGGTGATCGATGCGCTCGGCGGCGTGACGGTGACCCTGACGCAGCCTTTTGACGACACGCTGGACGACCCCCAAGGTGGTGCGCACATCCATTTGTCACCGGGGCCAAACCACCTCGATGGGCGAACGGCGCTGGCCTATGCCCGTTCGCGACGCACCAGCAACGACCTGGATCGCTGCCGGCGCCAGCAACAGGTCCTGCTGGCGATGCGCAGCGCGGCAGCACGCCCGGCAGTGATCTTGCAGCTTCCCAAGCTGCTGCTGGCGTTGCCAGATGTCGTCAACACAAACTTGCAGCCCAGCCAGATACTGTCGCTGGCCAATCTGGCCCTGCGTGTGGACCCATCCTCGTATCGGACGCGTATCGTCGATGAAACGATGGTGCGGGATTGGGTAACACCGGGGGGAGCAATGGTCCTACTGCCGGACTATACGCGCATCCGGCAAGCCTGGCTCGACGTGACTACCCCCTGATGCTATGCCCGGTCAGGGCACGGGTATGCGCAGTTGGTTGCCGGCGAGGATTTGAAAGTCGCTGAGTCCATTGGCCGCCATGATGGCCTGCGGTGTGGTGTTGAAGCGCTTGGCCAGGGAATACAGAGTGTCCTTAGGTTGCACCGTATAGAGGACATACCTGGGGCGCGGGGTTGCCGTGGCTGTCGGCTGCGGCCTGGGCGTGGCCGTCGGCACAGGCATAGGTGTGGCCGTCGGCATGGGCGTGGGCGTAGCGTTGACTGTGCGCAGGCCAGCTTGCGCCTCCTGGCCACTGGATCTCAGCAGCAGCGCAGCCTGGAACTCGGCGACTGCTCCTGCAGTATCGCCCTGCCGATAGAGCTCGTAGCCATAGTTCACATGGGCGCCGTAGAGCTTCTCTTCCATATCACTGCGGCCGGGGTCCAGGGCGAGGATTTGCTCAATCAGAGCGATGACCTCTGGCCATTTCTCCCCATCCCAGGCTGTGGCGAGGGCAGTTTCCAGCGGCCGTGTGCCCTCTGCGGTGCGTGTCGCCAGTGTGGTGGCGGCCGGCAGGGGAGTCTGCGGGGCGCCGGACGAGGTGTACAGAATCACCTGTATGCTCAGGCTGTAGAGACCCGCCTTTTTCGTGCTGGAGATGCTCAGGTTGGCAAGGGTGAACCCCAGAAGCCTGGCTTCCTTGATCTGAGCGATAAAGCCCATCAGTCTCGGCAGCGGGCCCGTGGCCTGTACAGCGAAGACCCGGGTGCTGTAGATCTGAGCCACCCCTTTTTGCCCCGGCTGGCCCTGCAAGCTGACGATATCGACTCCGTTGCCGGCAGCGTATTCATACAGCTTTTTGGCGACCTCTTCGGCCTGTTTCTCGCTAAAGAAAACGCTGCTCGCCCTGTTGAGCACAGCTTCCGCGGTCGCAATCTCGTGCCCGATGGCATCTGGCGAGGAAGCCTGAGCGCTCTGCGCCTCTCGTACGGCTTTCTGGGCCGATCTCAACTCAGCCGCCAGTGCATTCCAGGCCTTGGTCTGGGGCATGATCGAAGACGTGACAAAGACGGCGCAGCCGATCAGGATGATGCCGATGAAGCCAGCCGCCATGATCGAGTAGAGGCGCTCCCCCGTAGGCAGCCTGGCCCGCCATTCTGCCAGGAGATTCATAACGGGGCCGCCTTGGGTACCACCACAAGCACGAATTCGATCGACTCTGCAGGCGCGACATAGTAAGCCCCTACGGGCGCCAGATGATTTCTGCCGCTCCGCCCGCCTGCAGGCGGCAGTATGGCAGCCGTGAAGGCTGCCGCACCGGTAGACGTCGCGGGGCCGGCCGGCGCAGCCGTGGGCGTGGCGCTGGCCACGACGGCGCTCTTGGCCATAGGGGTTGCGGTGGAGGGCGGCGGGGTGGCCGTCGGCGCTGTTGTGGGGGTGGGGACGAATTCCTCCACCAGGATGCGATAGGACATCTTGGGGCCGTAGCTGCCACGGTTCCTGATCTCGACGATCGCCTGTACATCCTGGCCGGTCGTTACCTGGAAACTCAACTCAGACGACAAAGTGCCGGGCCTGGCATCATCGTTGGTATAGACGGCATCGCCCACGCGAGCGGACAGGAAAGTATCCACACCCGGCGCCAGGTCGGAGGTGAGTACGCGGTAGAAGCGGCCTGCTTTGGCCAGGAACCGGACCTGATCGACATCATCCGCCGGGTAAAAGTTGTGCAGTTGGGGCTGCCCCAGGTAGATATCCCTGGGCTCGGGTTCATCGGGCTCATAGGCATCGCGCTGATCGCGGGTCGGCGTGGCGGTGGCGGTTGGGCTGGGCATGGGTGACGGTGTGGTGGTGGCGGTCGGGCTGGGCACGGGTGACGGCGTGGCGGTGGGCAGAGGCGTCGGCGGAGGCGTCACCACGGGCGTATCGGTCTCCACGCTAAAGGGTGTAGCAACGGTCTTCATAGATTGCACTGCCACGCGCTCAAAGAGGCCCGATGCCTCCAACGAGTGCGCATAGTCGGATACGACCGCTTCGCTGGCTGCCCTGCCCGTCAGTGCAAGCTCACGGCCATTCTGCGTCAGGGAGAGTATTGTCATTTGTGTTGGATCAAAGCTGCCGAGGGCCGGCATAACCGCAGCCCAGTCGACGTGTTCCGCGCTCAGCGTGGGCGTAAAGGCGCTGAGGGCCTTTACGGAGGCTTCGAGCGGCGCCAGTGTGCTCTGCAGCGCCAGGACTTCGGGGGGAGGGGTATTGATGGCCGTGAGCGTGGCCTGCAGGGGTTCGAGATCGGCTTGCATCTGGTTCACTCCGCTCCGAATACTGGCGGAGATCAGAAAGAGCGTGGCAAAGAGGATCGCCAAACCGCCCGCAATCAGCCACAGGCTGAGGGTGCGCAGAGATAGCTTTCCGGGTTCCTGCCCCTGTTCCTGCTCTTCAATATACTCCTCGATATCATAGGCGTCATCGAAAGCCATGAGAGGCGACCCCCATCTCCCGCGTCCCGGCACGCATGTCGGGTTGATCCTATTATAGAGTAGCTCAACGGTGCAGGTTCCTTCGCTCCGATGCACAGAGGGTGAGGTCTTCTACACCGGCGGCCCCCTGCTCGTGCTGCTCCAGTGGCCCATGCCCGATTGGGCATTGCGCACGATGAAAACGACCTTCGGTCTCCGCACGGGCCGGAACGGGCCGTCTATACAGTGAGGATCTGTGGGGCGGCCGCCCCACAGATCCTCACCCTCTGGGATAAGGCCGGGTTTGGATGGAGCAGGCTAGTACTGCAACCGTACTTGGTCCAGCCGGCTCCCGGTAACAGCCGGCAAAGGTGCTGTGCGCCTGCCCGGCTCTGACCCGGGAGGGGGGATTTGGCGGGTTGCCTGCAGCCGGGCCGCCCTCAGGCGGCCCGGCTGCAGGC
>DAOTVS010000181.1:0-4032 GCA_034436375.1 Anaerolineae bacterium
TCCCGGCCAGGGTCTCTTCCACCAGACGCCCCGGAAAGCGGACAACCTGCCGACCATGGTCAACCCGGGCACCGTGCTCCTCCAAAGCGGCCAGCAGCGACGGGGCCATGATCTTCATGCCCGGGTCAGCCAGGATGGCGAGCGCCCCCTGGTGCAATCGCTCCAGATCATCATCACTGAAAAGACGCAATTCTTCCAAAGGCTGGGTCATCGCGGTCTTGGTTACCTCATCTTTGGCGTGCGGCGGCGGGTATGGTAAAGTACACCTGATCGGTTTCTCAGAACCTGTCAGGTGTACCTGTCAGATTCGTGCATCCATTATAAAACATGTGGCAGCCCTTTGGGGCCCATTTTGGCCAAAAACAGGCCAAGGACAGACCGCAGGGTGGAGACGAATGGCACAAGATCAGCCCAGTGAGTCCTTTATCCGCGAGTTGCGCCGGGCGTTGCGGCACCTGTATGACCCGGATGAGCTTCGGCGGAGCGCGCTGAAAGCGCTCCTGCCCGTGGATGAGCACGAAGGCCCCATCTCGCTACAACGCCTGCTGGTGCAGGCCATCGAGGCCCTCAAGCCCGGGAGCACCGTCTCGACCCAGTCCACGGCCTGGCGCACCTACCGCACTCTGTCGGCGCGCTATATCCAGCAATTCAGCCAGGAGGAGGTCGCCAAGGGGTTGGGAGTGAGCCTGCGCCAGATGCGCCGACAGGATAACCTGGCCCTGCGTGTGTTGGCCCAGCACCTTTGGACCACCTACGATATGCCCCGGCTCGCTCCCGCCAGGGAAGGGCTCGTCGAAAGCCTGCCCGCGGCGGATGAGGAGGAAGAGGACGAGGAACTCAGCCGCGAGCAGGAGCTGCAATGGCTGGAACAATCGGTGGCCAATGAGCCGGTGGCCCTGGCTGAGATGATCGAGGCTGTTTTGCGAACCGTAGCCCCCCTGGTGCAAGACATGCACGTGGATATTACTTACACCGTGCCCGGCGACCTGCCGCCGCTCGTGGTGCAAGCCTCCACCCTGCGCCAGGCGCTGCTCAGCATCCTGACGGCGGCGATCCATCAGGCGCTGGGCGGCCGTGTCGCCATTCAAGTCGTCACGCATAGCCAGGAGCGGGAGGTCCAGGTCTGGGTACAGTCGCATGCCCACAGCGCCGCTGCCATGCCGCCCGCCGGCGGCCAGGCCGACGATGATTTCTCGATGGCTCAACAGTTGGTGCAGCTACTCGGCGGCGTACTCGAAATGCTCCCGGGAGAGGACGACTGCACCCCCTTCTGCGCCCGGCTCACACTGCACGCCACCGAGCAGGCGCCCGTGCTCGTCATCGATGATAATGCCGACGCGCTGCAGCTCCTGGAGCGCTACCTGGCCGGCACCCGCTACGCTTTCCTGGGCGCCCGGGACCCGGAGCAGGGTCTGGCCCTGGCGGAGAAACTCTCGCCGCAGGCCATCGTTCTCGACATCATGCTGCCCGGGGTCGACGGCTGGGAGATGCTGGGCCGCCTGCGCGAGCACCCCTGTGTGGGCGAGACGCCAATCATCGTCTGCACCATCTTGCCGCAGGAGCGCCTGGCGCTGGCCCTCGGAGCGGCGGCGTTCATCCGCAAGCCGATCAGCCGGACGGCGCTGCTTTCGCTGCTGGATCAGTTATGCGCTCGACCCCGCCCAGGATCCGGCTGATCGCCTCGATGCACGCCAGCACCTGGGGAATCGAGATGCCGCCGCCGCGCATGACGGCCAGCGCATCGCTCACAATAGGCTCGCCGGCGGGGTCGCGAGCCGAGATGACAACAAAGGGGATATCGCGCAGGGCCGGATCCTGGCTGCGCGCCTCCAGCAGACGAAAGCCGTCCATCTCCGGCATCACCAGGTCCATCAACACCACCGCGGGCTGCTCGCGGTGCAAGATATCCATGGCTTCCCGACCATTCGAGGCCGTCAGCACACGATAGCCCGGTTCCGCAGCCAGCATGCGCCAGAAGAGCTGCTGCGCATCGGGTTCATCATCGACCACCAGTACCGTATTTCCCCGCAACGGCAGCCTGGAGAGAGTCCCCAACAGCACCTCGCGTGAGATCGGCTTGGTCAGATAGCCAGCCACCCCCAGCTCGTCCGCAGCATCCATCGGCCCTGGCAGCGAGCACACTACCGCCGGCATGCCAAAAGGCAGCGGCGCCATGCCCTTGAGCCGCTGCAGAGTCTCGGCTACCGAGGCCCCATTGACCAGCAATGCCTGCGCCGGCCGCTGCGCCAGCTCGGCAGACGCCTCCTCGAGGGTCGCTACCGGCGCTACCTCTACTGTATCCAGGTAACGGGCCAGCAAGCGCTCGAGGGCGCTGTTGGCGTCGAGCACGACAAAGCGGGGCCGCACCACAGGTGCCGGGGCCAGCGGGCGATGCGTGCGCTCCTCATAGTGGGCGTAGGGGCTGAACCAGCGCGAAACGCCGGCATCGATGCGCGGCGGCGGGTCCACGGGTAGGCGGAAGTAAAAGGTCGAGCCACGCCCCGCCTCGCTCTCCACCCACATCCGGCCGCCATGGAGCTCGATAAAGCTCTTGCTGATGGCCAGGCCCAGGCCCGTGCCCCCATAACGGCGGCGCAGCGAGCCATCGAGCTGCTGGAAGGGCTGAAAGAGCTTGTCGCGGTCCTCCTCGGCGATGCCCGGGCCGGTGTCAGTAACGCTGACCCAGTATTCGGCGCCGGCTCGCCAGGCGCGCACCCGCACGCCACCCTGATCAGTAAAGCGCCCCGCATTGGAGAGCAGGTTCAGCACGACCTCGCGGATGCGCGTGCGGTCACAGTAGACCATGGAATCGGCAGGCACATCGGTCTCCAGGTAGAGGCCCTTGCCCGCAAAGAGTGGTCGCACGGCGATGACCGCCGCCTCGACGATCTCGGCGAGAGACACCCGCTCGCGGGTCAGCGCCATCTGCTCGGCCTCGATCTGGCTCAGGTCCAGCACATCATCGATCAGCCCCGCCAGGTGCTGACTGTTGCGCACGATCACCGAGAGGTCGGCCAACAGGGCGGGCGGAATCTTGCCGTAGGTCTTGGGCGCTTGCAGAATCATCTCGCCAAAGCCGATGATCATGTTGAGCGGCGTGCGGAACTCATGGCTGACATTGGCCACGAACTGTTCCTTGGCGCGGCGCGCCTCCTCGGCCGCCTGGCGCAGGCTCTGCGTGAGGCGGTTCAGGCGGGTGAGCTGCAGGTTGGCATCGGCCAGGTCGGCGAGGGTCTGCTTGAGCTGCACCTGGTAATCGCGCGCCTGCTCCAACAGGCGCCGGCTCTGGCGATAGTTGGACCAGGACCAGTCCATGGTATCGATCAGGGGGCGCAGGGTAAGCCAGACGAGAGCAACCGTGCTCCAGAGGCCAAAGGCGGCCGTCAGGCGCAGCGCGGGGTCGGCTGGCAGGAGCGCCGGGGGCAGCAGATAGAGCACCAGGGTGGCGCCGGCCCCAACAGCCAGCCCCCCGGCAAAGCCAACAAAAAGGGCCGCACAGCCGGCCGGCAGCGCCAACAATTGGATCGCCGGGGTAACGCCCGTCCAGCAGGCGACCAGCAAGACGCCCAGCGCCCAGCCCACAACAAGCCCCCAGGCTGCGGCCAGGTAACTGACCCGGCGCAGCACATAGACCAGCCCTGGCCAGAGAATCATGACCAGGCCAGGGAGCATCACCAGGTCGGGACGCGCAAAGTAGGCTTCGTTGAGAGAGAGGAGGATCGCAGCCACAAAGAACCCGGGCAGAGCCAGCAGGATAGTATCCTCTTTGAGCTGCCGAAGCAGCAGAGGCAGCTCCGATGGATCTTCCGAACGAGGAGCAGCACTGACTGGTGACATCGAGCATCCTTTTCTGGGGCGCGGCGCCACACAACAGCAAGCCGGGACCTTATCCCGACCAGTGCAGGAGCGCTTTGCCCGTGCGCCCGGCAGCAAACTCGCGGAAAGCAGTGCCGGCGTCAGGGGCAGGAAAGACATGGGTAACCAGGTCGGCCACACGCAGGCCGCGGCGGTAGAGGTCCAGCATCTGCAGGA
>DAOTVS010000182.1:0-13289 GCA_034436375.1 Anaerolineae bacterium
ATGTCTAGATTCTAGTCCACGAACCTCCCGTGGTCACTACCTCCCATGAAGAGATGCTGGGTGCTCGCCCCCCGGCATCTCTTCGCAATAGATGGGTAGCCTATGGCCGGGTTCCATGCCGAGGCCCGGAGCCCGGCGCGGACCCTTATAAGGGGGTGTTGGCCGGGCAGCGGCGGAGCGGAGCACCCGGCGATTGCCACCACTATCTTGGGATACACTTGTGTCGGGTGCTTGCGCAGCGATAGGCCGTGTGTTACAATAGCATTGCCCTTTATTATTATGTTTGGCGAAAGTTGGAGTTACAGTCCGCGTGGGAACAGCACGACCTCCTGCCAGTGAGCTAGCGGCAGTCCTCATTTCTCTGAAGGAGATTGGGGAGGCCATCAACCGTGCCGCTGCCGCCGAGCAACCGGCGGTCGAGGCCACGCTGCGCCAGGTCGCCGAGGGCGCGGCCAGGCTGGCGCCAGGGTCGACCGCTGCGGTATACCTCTACGATACGGTGCAACAGGGCCTGTCACCGACTGCTGCGGCCGTTGCCGGGCCTGAGGAAGGGGCGCCGTCCGGGGCCACAGGGCTGGGGGTGTGCGCCCTGGCGCAAGGGCAGCGCCTCCTTGCGAGCGATGGGCATGGGGCGGTCGCCTGCTTGCCGCTCCAGGCGGGTGAGCAATGGGTAGGGGTGTTGCAGGTCCGCCTACCCGGTGAGCGCCACTTTCACGAGCTCGAGCTCCTGGCGTTGGATAACCTGGCCGGCCAGGCGGCGCTCGCGGCCTACCATGCCCTCCACCGGGCCAGGGTACAGCGCGACCTGGCCCGCAAGGAAGGGGAGCTGACCCGCCTGCGCCGCGCAGGGCTGCTCATCTCTTCCAGACTACGCCTGGAAGAGACCCTCGAATCGATCCTGCAGATGGCGCTCGAAGTCACCAATGCCCGCTACGGCATCTTCCGCCTCGCCGACAAGACGGGCCAGAACCTGGTGATGCGCGCCATTGCCGGCGAAAAGCTCAGCCGGCCGCTGATCGAAGCCCTGCCCATCCAATCCACCAGCATCATGAGCTGGGTAGCCCGTCACCGCGAGCCCCTGTGCATCCCCGACCTGCGCGCCGACCCCTGGGCGCAGATCTACTACCCCCTGGACCACGACCTGGAGATGCGCTCTGAGCTGGCGGTGCCGCTGATCGGCGCCAGTGGCCGCCTGGAGGGGGTACTCAACCTCGAGAGCCCCGTGCCGGCCGCCTTTGACGAGCAGGATAGCCATCTCCTGCAGGCCCTGGCCACGCAGGCCATGATTGCCATCCAGGAGGTGCGCCTGCTGGACGCCATTCAAGAGATGGCCGGGTGGCTGTTGACTCAAGCTCCTGCCGAGGTGTTGGCGCGCCTGGTCGAGGTGGCTTGCGAGCTTTTGGGCGCCTCCGCCAGCGCCATCTGGGTTCTCCAGGGGGAGGAGTTGGTGCTGCAGGCAGCTTCGGCAGGGTATGAGCATGGCGAGCGTCTGCCGCTACGCGACAGCCTGGTGGGCCAGGCCATCGTGGGGCGAGGGCCCGTTCTCTCGGCGGATGTGCGTACCGACCCGCGCTTTAACCGCCCCGACCTGGCGCGGGCCCACGGTTGGGTGCGGATGCTGGTGGAGCCCATGCTGGCCAGCGATGACCGCGAGCCGGTGGGGGCCTTTGCCGTCTATTCGGCCGGCTCTGACCCGGGGCGTTTTGCCGAGTCGGAATGGGACAAGAAGGTGTTGACCTGTCTGGCGCACTATGCGGCGCTGGCGGTACACAATGCTTCCCGCCAGGAGGCGCTGCGCTCGGCTCAGGAGCAGCGTGCTGTGGCTGAGACTTTTGCCGCCGTGGGCGACATCGCGGCCAACTTGCTGCACCATCTCAACAACAAGGTCGGCGCAATTCCAGTGCGCATCGAGGGCATCCAAGACAAGTGCCAGGCTGCCCTCCAGGCTGACCCTTACCTGGCCGCCAACCTCGCCGAGATCGAGCGCTCCGCCGCTGAGGCAATGGAAGCAGTGCGCGATAGCCTGTTCCACCTGCGGCCCATCCGCCTGCAGCCTGTGGACCTGGCCGTCTGTGTAGCCTCGGCCATCGCCGCCGCCAACCTGCCCGCCGACGTGCAGGTGCAGACAGCCGGGCTCGAGGACCTGCCTGAGGTGGTGGCCAGTGAGCGCAGCCTGGCCCTGGTCTTTACCAATCTGCTGGAGAATGCGCGAGAAGCCATGGATGGCCGAGGGGTGGTGTCTATCCGCGGCGCTATGGATGGCGGCTGGGTGCAGGTGACGGTAAGCGATTCTGGCCCCGGCATTGCTCCCGATCTGCATAACCGCATTTTCGAGCTGGATTTCTCGGGGCGTGGCTCAACCCAGGCGGGCAAGCTGGGCTTTGGCCTATGGTGGGTCAAGACGCTCATGACTCGCCTGGGTGGTGCGGTGAGCGTGGAATCGGACGGGCGCAACGGCACGGCCTTTCACTTGCGGCTGCCCCGGGCAGAGGTCCGGCCATGATGATTCCTTCCAGCGCACGCGCCCTGGTAGTGGAGGACGATCGCTCCTGGCAACAGATCCTGAGCGAGCTCCTGGCCGATGCCGGCCTGGCGGTGGACCTGGCTGACAGCCTGGATACCGCTGTCGATGCCCTGCGCCGCGCGCCGCACCGGCTGGCCGTGGTCGACCTCTCATTGGGCGGCAGCGATCACCGCGACCGGGCCGGCCTGGCCGTGCTCGATGCCCTACGCCAGCACGACCCGGGGTGCGTCTCGCTCCTCCTCACCGGCTTTGCTACGGTCGAGCTGGCGGTGAGCGCCCTGACCGAGCACGGCGCCTATACCTGCCTGCGCAAGGAAAACTTTCGCCGTTCCCAGTTTCGAGAGCTTATTGGGCGGGCGCTGGGGCCGGCGGGGCCGGCGGCGCCGGCGGCGCCCGGCGGGGCGCAAGTGGCTGGGGCGCGGCCCGCGCCAGATGCAGAGACGGGCAGTGGGGCAACCGCAGGCCTGGCCCTGGTGGTGGAGGATGACCCAAGTTGGCGCGACATCCTGGCGGAACTGCTGGCTGAAGCAGGCTATCGCGTGCAGCCCTGCCGCAGCTATGGCGAGGCGCTGGGCTGCCTGCGCCGCGAGCACTTTCAGGTGGCCGTGGTGGACCTTTCCCTCGCCAGCTCGATCGCGCCCGGCTCGAACCTGGACGGTTACCGCCTGCTTGCCACCACACGCGCCAACGGCGTGCCGACCCTTGTGGTCAGCGGGGTAGCCAGCCCGCACGACATCGAGCGCGCCTATGCCGAGCAAGGCATTTTCGCCTGCCTGGAAAAGCAGGCCTTCGACCGCCGGACCTTTCTCAGCACCGTCGCCCAGGCCGTCGCGGCGGGCGCCGCACCCGGAGAGCTGGCCGCCCTCACCGACCGCGAGCGCGAGGTGCTCGGCCTTTTGGCACGCGGCCTCACCAACAAAGACATCGCCGAAGCCCTCGTCATCACCCCCAACACTGTCAAACGCCATCTGAAAGCCATCTTTGAAAAGCTGGGTGTTCACACCCGCTCCGCCGCCGCCGCCAAGGCCATCAGCAACGGTATGCCGGGGCAGGCCTCCTCAGTTGAGGAAGAGCTCGGACTGTAGTGTGGGCGCAGATCGCACTGTGAGCAACATACCCTGTATGAGCCTTGGCACACTTGCGCCTCTCTGAACTGCACCCACTGTAGTCTGGGCGTTTGCTCTATTCCCCGAATCCTGCTACACTTCATGTATCTGATTTGTGCACGATTCACGCCCGTTGTGGAGGGATCATTGCGTAGCGAGAAGCAAACGCCGGGGCAGGGTGGAACAGGCAGGGATATCTCAGCCCGGCCCACGGTTGATGATCCCTGGTCTACCGATCCCCCGCATTGGTTGGATGCCCCCGCAAGGCCAGGCGCCTCTCAGGCCCACCGTTTCCTGATCAACTGGCTGCTCCTGGCAGCCGGCATGGTGACCATCCTCCTCCTGGCTCTGCAGGACGCGGACCTGCCTCCCGAACCTTGCACGGTATTGGTGGTCGCGACCGTAGGGTTGGCGGGCTTGTGTGCATGGATCATCAACTGGGGCCGCCGGGCGCAGACAGACGCCCTCCGCGGGCGAGGTGGGTCCCCTCGCCGGTTTTGATGGGAGCCCCAACCTTGCTTTTCACGGTGCCCGGGAAAGGAGCACGACTGACATGACCAACAATGCCCCGCTGAAGATCCTCTATCTTTCTGCAGAAGTTGTTCCCTTTGCCAAAACCGGTGGCCTGGCCGATGTGGCCGGGTCCCTACCCAAGGCGATCCGGGCGCTGGGACACGATATCCGGGTGTGTATGCCCCGTTACGGCCGCATCGACAAGGCGCGCTTCAACCTGCAGGAGGTGGTGCCCTCCTTCGGCGTGCCGGTGGACCGTGAGCACGAGCCGGCGGCCATCTGGCAGGGGATTATCGGCACGGATGTGCCCGTCTACATGGTCGACAATGCTCGCTATTTTGACCGCGACGGCATCTACATGTACCCCGATGACGCAGAACGCTTTATCTTCTTCTGCCGGGCCGCCTTGGAGATGCTGCGCGAGCCGCAACTCAACTGGCAGCCCGATATCATCCACTGCAACGACTGGCACACCGCCATCGTGCCCAACTGGCTGCGCACCATCTACAAAGATGACCCCTTCTTCGCCCATACAGCCACGGTCTATACCATCCACAACCTGGCCTACCAGGGCATCTTTGGCCACCGGGTGTTGGAAGTCGCTGGCATCGACGAGTACGGTTTTCTCTACCATCCACAGGTAGCGGACCTGGCTGAGGTGGTAGATATGATGGCGCGCGGCATCTATTTTGCCGACGTGATCAACACGGTCAGCGAAAAATACGCGCAAGAGATCCTGACCCCCGAATACGGCGAGCACCTGGACCCGCTCCTGCGCGACCGGCGCGATCACCTGTTCGGCATCCTCAACGGCATCGATACCGAGGTCCTGAACCCGGCCACCGATACCTACCTGGCGGCCAGGTTCGACGCCGCGCACCTGGATGCGCGTGCGGCCAACAAGGAAGCGCTGCAGCGCGAAGCGGGGCTGCCTGTCTCGCCCACGACGCCGCTGGTGGGCATCATCTCACGCCTGGCCGATCAGAAGGGGTTCGACCTCATCAGCCGCATCATCGACCCTTTGCTGAACTTTGTCGATATCCAGTTTGTATTGTTGGGCACCGGCGAGCAGCACTACCACGACATGTTCAGCGCCCTGGCCCAGCGCTACCCGCACAAGGCGGCGGCCTTTTTGACCTTCAACGCCGCCCTGGCCCAACGCATCTATGGCGGCAGCGATATGTTCCTCATGCCCTCGCGTTTTGAGCCCTGCGGCCTCGGGCAGATGATCGCAATGCGCTACGGCTCGGTGCCCGTGGTGCGCGCGACCGGCGGTCTGGCCGATACGGTGCAGGATTATGACCCGCGGGGCGAAAAAGGCAACGGATTCTCCTTCGAGGCCTATGACTCGATGGCCCTCTTCGCCACCCTGGTGCGCGCCGCCGAGACCTACCGGCACGTCGATGCCTGGCGCCGGCTGATGCTGCGTGATATGAGCGCCGATTTCTCGTGGGCCCGCTCGGCCGCCAAGTATGCGGACCTCTACTATCGCGCCCAGGCCGCCAAAATGCCCAGAGAGTCCAGGCCGCTATCCGACTATGGCGTGGGCAAGAACGCTCAATAGGTGCTGGATCCAGGCTTGTAGTAATGAAGAGAGGGGATCACTATGCGCTACCGACAACTGGGCAAAACAGGCATCCTGATCAGCGAGGTGGGATTTGGTGGTTGGGGCATTGGGGGCTGGGGGCCTACCGACGACGAGGAGGCTCTACGCGCCCTGCGCCGCGCCTTTGACCTGGGCGTGAACTTTTACGATACAGCCCTCGGCTATGGCGACGGCCACAGTGAGGAACTGATCGGCCGCGCTTTCAAGGGCTCGCGCGACAAGGTGGTGATCGCGAGCAAGATCCCGCCCAAGACTTCCCGCTGGCCAGTCAAGCCCGACGAGCCCCTACACGAGACTTTTCCCGCCGACTGGATCATTCGCTGCACGGAACAGTCACTGCGCAACCTGGGCACCGACTATATCGATGTGCAGCAGCTTCATGCCTGGACGGATGCCTACCGTGCTCTCCCAGAGTGGCGCGAGGCGTTCCTCAAGCTCAAGGCACAGGGCAAGATCCGCGCTTTCGGCGTTTCGGCCAATGATTGGGACCCCTATGGGCCGGTGAACCTGGCGCGCGAGGGCCTGGTAGATAGCGTGCAGGTGATCTACAACATCTTCGAGCAGCGCCCGGCGGAGCAACTCCTGCCGGCAGCCCTGGCGGGAGGGGTCGGTATTCTCGCCCGCGTGCCCTTTGAGGAGGGACTCCTCACCGGCACGCTGCGCCCCGGTCACCGTTTCCCCGAGGGCGACTGGCGCGCCGAATGGCTCACTCCCGAGCGGCTGGAGGAGGGCGCGAGGCGGGTGGATGCCCTCAGGGCTTTCCTGGCGCCCGACCGGCCCACCCTGCCCGCCTTGGCGCTCAAGTTCATCCTCAGCCACCCTGCTGTGAGCTCGGTCATCCCCGGCATGCGGCGTGTGGCCCACGTGGAGGCGAACACCGCCGTCTCAGATGGCATTCTTCTGGATGAGGAAACCTTGCGCCAGCTCCATGCGCATGCCTATACGCATGGTTGGAAGTACCCGTGGAGTGCGGATGCGTAAAACGTGACACGCCAAGTGTGATACTGCCCCGTCAAGCGCATGCTGCTTTGCGCCAGGAGGTATCCATGCCGCCGCTCTGCCTCGTCGGCTATACGTACCGTGGTTATCCGCTGGCCTATGCCCTCGACCAGGCGCGCGCCCATGGCTATGCGGGCATCGAGCTACGCGACTTTTCGGATATCGACCTCTCGGACCCAACTGGGCTTGCTAGAGCGCTGGAGCGGGCCCTCCCCCTCGCCCGAGCGCAGGGGCTGACGGTCTACAGTGTGTTCTATGCGTCCATCCCTGTCTCTCACACGAATGAGCGGGCTGCTGAGGAGGCGGCCTTTGTGGCGACATTGGACATCCTGGCGCGTTACGGGGTGCCCATTTTGCACACACGGCTCAGCATTCGGGATCGCCTCGGCTGCGAGATTACGGCTGCCTCGGCGCGCGAGGAGGATTATGCCGCCGTGCAGCGAACTCTGGTGCGCTTGGGGCCGGAGGCTGAGCAGCGGGGTGTGCGCATTGCCCTGGAGACGCACATGGGCACCATCCACGACACTGCCGCCTCGCAGCTGCGCATCGTCCGGGCCTGTCCGTCGCCAGCGGTGAGCGCTTCGCTCGATTTCGCCAACATGCTCATCACCCATCCCCAGGAACGGGTGTTTGAGGTGGCCTCGGCCTTTGCCGGGCGCATTGGCTATGTGCATCTCAAGAACGTCAAGCTCCTGCCTCACGGGCTGGGCTATGACTGGAACCTGCCCCTGCGCTGGGGCGATGTCAACTATTACCGGGTGCTCTGGGCGCTCAAGGAAGCTGGCTATTTGGGGCCACTGGCCGTTGAATACTGTGGCACGGGGGACCCCGACGTGTTTGCCGAGGACGATGCGCGCTATCTGCAAGAGCTGACGGCTCGCATGGGATGGTGATGGAGCGGCTCTGGCGGAGGGAAAACCATGGCTGAAAGTGCGCATATCAAGCTGGCCATTGTCGGCGGGGGCAGCCAGTTCATGCCCTCCATTCTCAACGGGCTTGCCGATGCGCTGTGTGCGCCGGGGCGGCAATTCCGCGCCGAACTAGCGCTCTATGACGTGCGGCCGGAGGCGGCTGAGCGGCAGGCGCGCTATGCAGAGGTCGTGGCCCGTGCCTATGGCTTGCCCCTGACGGCCAGCGTCCCCGCCACACGCGACGAGGCGCTGGCTGGGGCAGACCTGGTGCTCCTCTCTGTATGGCTGGCCGAGGAGCACCGGCGGGCGCAGGCGCTCGCGCAACGGGTGGGCCTGGACCCGGCAGAGGATGGCCCCGCGCAGATCGCGGAGGCACTCTCGCTGGCGCCTTTTTGCCGGCAACTGGGGGCCGATATGGCGCGCCTGTGCCCCCGGGCCCTCTTCATGGGCCTGGTGAACCCCACCGATATCCTGCCCCGCATTGTCGAGGGCAGCTCGGGTGTGCGCAGCCTGGGGCTCTGCGTAGAGGTGGAGGGGATGCGGGGACTCTTAAGCTATCACCTCGGCCTGGGGCGCGATGAGCTGGCGCTGGATCATGTCGGCGTCAATCATGATGGCTGGGTGCTGCGCATGCGCGCCCGCGGCGAGGATGCCTACCCCCTCTGGGCGCAGGCGGCTGCGCGGCTGGCGGAGGACCCCGACTATCACCCCCATGCCCACAGCGGGCTGGCGCTCTACCGCCTGACGGGTTATCTTCGCACCTCGCCCTATCATCACCTCCCCTGGGGCTACCAACACCCTGCCTGGGCTGCCGAGCGCCTCGCCGCCGCCTGGCCCGACAAGCGCCGCCTCTATGCCGGGGCGCTGGAACAGGCGCTCCAGACCGGTGAGCCCATTGTTGATCCCTGGCCGCAGCACCCCGAGCGCTCGCCCCTAAACTATCCTTTCACCGGCCGACAGATCGGGCGCTTGGCGCGCGCGGTGGCCACCGGCGAGCCCTATCTCAGCCCGCTGCAGGTCCGTAACGGGGGCGCCATCAGCAATTGGCCGGACGAAACCACGGTCGAGGTCCCCGTGCTTGTAGGCGGACGCAGCGTACAGCCGCTGGCCATGGGCGAGGCACCGGAGTGGCTCTGTGGCCCAGCGCGGCTGGCGGCGGTACAGCGTCGGTTGGTTGCCGACTATGCCCTGCAGGGCGACCCCGCCCTCCTGCATCGGGCGCTGGCGGCCGTGCCCTGGGCGGCCGGCCTGCCGGTGCTGCAGGCGTATGCGCAGGAGCTGCACCGCATGTATGGCGAATGGGCCAGGGTTTGATCGTGGCACCCGCGTTGGCGTTGCAGTTGCCCATCCGGATACGGAATGGAGGCGCGGACATTCCACAGAGAGTGTCAGGCGAGGGGCAGGCTGAAGCTAAACGTGCTGCCCCGGCCCACCTCGCTCTTCACCCAAATATGGCCACCGTGGGCCTCTACCAGCTTCCTCGTGATGTATAACCCCAGGCCCAGGCCTTCCCGCGCCTCTGTGGCCCTTGCCCGGAAGTAGCGCTCAAAGAGGTGTGGCAGATCTTCGGCAGGGATTCCCGGTCCCAGGTCCTTCACGGTGGTGATGACCTCATCATCGCTCTGGAAGGCGCTCATTGTCACCGGGGTGCCCGGCGCCGAGTACTTGAGTGCGTTCGACCACAGATTAGTCAGGATGCGCTCCAGGCGAGCGGGATCAGCCCAGACGAGCGGCAGGCCCTCCGGCGCCTCTATCACGACTCGGCCTGTCTCCAGGCTCGGCGCTAACCGCTGTTTCAGGTCGAGCGCAAAGGCGCGCAGGTCAATGGGCTGGCGCTCCAGCCGTATCTGGCCCGACTCAGAGCGGGCAGTGTCGACCAGGTCCTGGATCATGATGTCCATGCGCCGGGCTGCGGCTGCAATCGTCTCGGCGCCTTTTTGCTCCTGGGGCAGGCCCTCCTTGCCCAGGCGACGTTCCAGGATCTGAGCCTGCCCCAACACGGCAGAGAGCGGGTTGCGCAGATCATGGGAAACGGCTCGCAACAAGTCCTCGAGCTGCTCCTGCAGTTGGTGCAGGGGAGTGATATCGGTAAAGGTCACCACGGCTCCCGTCACCTGCCCTTCAGGGGTACGGATGGGGGCGGCGCTGCCGCTTGCCCACCTCTCTTCCCCTTGACCGGGGTGGAGCACCAGCGTCAGGTCCCGTACGGTCTCACCCTGGAGCGCACGCCAGGTAGGGATCTCTTCCGGCGATATGGGGCGACCGGAGGGAGTCTGAGCATGCAGATACTGCCAGCCCTCGCGGACGGGCGTGCCGGCGTACCGCGGCGACACATGCAAAATCTCCATGGCCCGCTCATTGAGCCGGATAAGCTCGCCGGCGCGGTCGAAGATCATCAGAGCGTCGCCGATCGAGGAGAGGATAGCATCGAGCTCGGCGGCCCGGCGTTGGGCCTCGGCCAACAAGCGCCCGCGTTCTTCCTCCAGGTCTCGCAGGGGGGTAATATCGGTAAAAGTCGCTACCGCGCCCAGGTACTGCCCGTCGGCCGTGAGGATGGGCGCCGCACTCACTGCCAGCCACGCGGGCCGCTCAGCGCCAGGCCTGCGGACAACCAGCATGGCGCTCGAAACGGCCTCGCCGCGCAGCGCCCGCGCCATGGGCAGGTCCTCCGGCGGGACGGGGCGGCCATCCACGGTCTCAAAGTGCAAGAGCCGCACACGCTCCATGAATGGTAGCTGGCGCTGTGCCGGGGTGAGGCCCTGCTCCCGCTCGGCAGCGGTGTTCATGCGCACCAGCTGCCCGTCTGGGCTGTAGATGACGATGCCGTCGCGGATCGCTGCCAGCACCGAGTCCATCTCGGCCACGCGCCGTTCGGCGTCGCTCCGGGCCTGCTGCATCAGCTTGTGAATGCGGGCATTGTCGATGGCCAGCGCTGCCCTGCGCGCCAGCTCCTCGGCCAGCGATAGATCGTCCTGAGTGTAGCGCCGGTGCTCCCTGGTGATCGCGAACGACCCGATGCCAAGGACCTTGCCACGCGCAGCGAGCGGCACAATCATGAGCGACCGTGGGCAGGGCACAGGAATGAGGCCGGCCTGCCAGGCATCTCTGGCCAATGCTTCCTGCGGACCGGGGCACACTTCGGGCAACAGCACAGACCGGCCCTCTGCCATCACCCGACGGCAGACCTCGCTGCGGCTACACTCGGGTAGGGGCGCCTGTTGTAGCTGGTAGGCCGCCCGATGGCGCCTGCGGGCCGGCGCCACCGTGACGGCCCGCGGCGACTCACCCTCGCCGGGCACATCCACGACGCACCAATCAGCAAAGGCAGGCACCACCAGGTGAGCGACGGCATCCAGCATGGCATCAACCTCCAGGGAAGAGACCAATACGCGGCTCGCTTCGGCGAGGAGGCGCTGGGCTTTTTCCGCCTGCTTCCGGGCGGTGACATCGCGCCCCATGCCCCGGTAGCCGGCCAGTTTGCCCTTGGCATCGAAGAAGGGGACTGCACTGGTTTCCAGGAACACAGGCCGGCCGTCTTTACGGAGGTTGACCGTCTCAAAGAAGCGTATGGGGCGGCGCTCTTTGCGGATGGTATGAAACTCGGCTGCAAAGTGAGGCTGATCCTCCGGCGGCAGGAGGTCTACAGGCGTTTTCTTCCCAATGAGATCTTCGGGCTCATAGCCCAGCAGGCTACGGATCTGCGGGCTGACGTAGGTATAGACGCCATGGGCGTCGACTTCCCAGATCACATCGCTGGTCACCTGCACCAGGTCGCGAAACCGGGCTTCGTTTTCCCGGGCCTCGCATACCCGCTCTTCTGCCTCACCCGGCACCTGTTCTACGCCATGCACTGCCGGCCTCCCATAGCGCCAAGAGTCCGCTCACTGGATAGCGCTAGCACGTTTTGGGCCAGCGTACCGGCACAGAGCCTCATGACCTGTAGAGAAAACATCGATCCGGTGGCCGGTGTAACATAGCATAGCTCCTTGCGGGCGTTTGGGTGCCCGCAAGGAGCTATGTTGGGGGGCATTGGCCCTCATGCAACCGGTGCCCTAACAGTGTTCTGGCCAATCGCCAGGCCCCTGTTTGAGCAACAACACAGCGCCGGCACCAAAGAGAGTGAGCTCCTCCTGTGCAATATACCATCCGGTGGAAAGCGCAGCTTTTCTCAGGGTGGCCAGCGAATAGCGGCAGGTCCGCGCCTGCAAAGTGGCCCCATAGGGGGCGGAAACCCGCAAAGCATCTTGCCCGTCGGGAAAGTGGATCACCACGGGGCCAAAGGCAATTCTGGCCGGGAGCATGGTGGATAGCCAACCATAGAGTGCGGCCACCCAGGGGGCAGGGCAGAGCTTTTTGCCGTGCAGCCGGCGGGCCAGCTGCAGTTGGCTTGGGTAGACAAAGTGGATCCTGCCCTCATCCTCAGACAATCCGTCCCCAGCTTCGTCAAGCTTGTGCCACAAAGCCGTCATGGTGGCCAGGTTTCTTTTCATCTCCCCGCTGATCATCTTGCCGACTCCCCACTCTTCAGTGAGGATCGCAGTGAGGATCGCGGTCTGCGCCTGCCTTCTGATCAGGGCATAGCGGGCCTGCTGGATAACCAGGCTGTCGTAGCAGCCTGCCCAATGGTCGATCAGGAGATGGGGGGCCGACTCGAGTATTCGCTGCAAATCCTCAGCCCGATCCATATCTCCCTGCACAACCTGACCGCGAATGCCCGCTTCCCTCAGGGCGGCGTTCGCTTCGGCGGCAAGTTGTGGGTTCAGCTCCAAGCCGCAGATTTCCACATCTCGACCTTGAGCACGCAATGCTCCAGCCGTGCGTATGAGCTCGTCGGCGCTGCCCACGCCAATGCCGGCGAGACGGATGGTCTCGATCGCGGGGACCCGGCTCAGCAGGTCGCGCACTGCCATGTCTACCGCTTTCTGGCGCGCCACGAGCGCAGGAGGTATCTCCTTGAGGCCACCGGCCCTGCGTTCGGCAAGATAGTGCGTCACCTGCGGGGTACTCCAGAACTGGGCCTCGATCTTCACCATCTCTTGCAGCACGGCCAACTGCTTGTCTTCGTCAAGCCCCGCCGCCAGCGCCAGTATATTGTTCTTGTTGACCGCAACGCCGAGCAAGGGTATCCGGTTCGTGCGTACCCTGCCTATACCTGGGACAGCGCGCAAATCCTGGGCGTACAGGCTGAGCAACGCCTGTGGGCTATCCAGGCCCAACAGGGCAAGCAATCGTTTTGCCGCGTCACTTCTGGGCCTGAGCAAGATGCCAACATCCAGGCGGATCCGCCCAGTCGCATCTAGGCGGCAGGGCCTGGAGCCCGCTTCACACTCGGCATATTCCTTCCTCACGGCTCGCCAGAGCCGCCTGGCTTCACGGCGCCTCGTAATCCGTGCCTGGAGCCACCTTGCCTCGCGACGCTCCGGAATCCGCACCTGCATGGTCTATCATCCCAACCTGTCATCTCTGTTCTCGCGTTACCGCCGGGACTGCAATGACTTGCCGAGGCAGCAACTAGACTGATTATACCACAAAACTCCCTTCTCCATCAGGGCTACACATGACGGGCCACAAGGTCTGCTTGCACCTGCCAACAGGGACCGGCTATCTGCAGATACATTCCGGAAGAGTTG
>DAOTVS010000183.1:0-16627 GCA_034436375.1 Anaerolineae bacterium
CCTGTACCGTCTACGGCAGGCAATCAGCCGCTTGTGGCTGGCATTCCAGCCCAACGGACTGCCTTTGTTAAATACGGGATAAACCATGCCTTTTTGCATTCAGCAGCCGGCAGGGCCCCCTGCCCTAGCGGCCGTGACCGGCCGGGCGGGACGAGTAACGTTGCGGGCGGCGCGCATCCGGTATCCGCGTCGCGGCGTGAGGCGCGAGCCCAGCGGGCTCCCGCGCCGGCTACGGTGCAGCGTGCGGTGATCGGCGCTCACGGCGCGGCTCGCGCGGCGGGCGAGCGAACTCGTTGCGAACCGGCGCGGGGGCCGAATAATCAAAGCCCGGCAGCGTGCGGCGCTCCAACCGGGCGCCCACCACGCGCTCGACCACCGACACCATCTCGGCATCCTCGCCAGTGATCAGGGTATAGGCGTCGCCCAGGCGCGCCACCCGGCCTGTGCGCCCGATGCGGTGGGTATAGGCATCGGCCGTGTCGGGCATATCATAGTTGATCACATGCGAGATGCGGGTGACGTCGATACCGCGCGCAGCGATATCGGTGGCCACCAAAATCTGGTACAAGCCATCGCGAAAGCCGTCGAGGGCGGCCTGGCGCCGTGTCTGCGACAGGTTCCCCTGCAGGCAGGTCGCTCTCAGGCCCGACTTGGCTAGCTGCTCGGCCACCCGCTTGGCGCGGTGCTTGGTGCGCGTAAAGACGAGCACCGACTCGGTGTCCGTCGTGCGCAAGAGCGCCAGCAGCAGGTCCGTCTTGAGGTGCTGGGGCACCGGGTAGAGCGCATGCGACACTGTCTCCACGGGCGCCAGGTGGCCGATCTGCACCGTCACCGGCGCGCGCAGAATGTCGTTGGCCAGGCGGCGGATATCGTCGGGCATGGTGGCCGAAAAGAGCAGGGTCTGCCGCATGGCGGGCAGGCGCTGCAGAATGCGGCGGATATCGGGCAAGAAACCCATGTCGAACATGCGGTCGGCCTCGTCCAGCACCAGCACCTCCACATGCGAGAGGTCCACAACCTGCTGGCCAAGCAGGTCAAGCAGGCGGCCGGGGCAGGCCACGACGATCTCGGCGCCGGCCCGCAACTTGGCGATCTGCGGCTGGGCGCCCACGCCGCCATAGACCGTTACGGCCCGCAGGCGCGTCGCGCGGCCCAACTCGAGGATGGCATCGTGGATCTGCTCGGCCAGCTCGCGCGTGGGCGCCACGATGAGCGCGCGCACCGTACCGCGCGGGCCCGGCAGCAGGCGTTGGAGAATGGGCAGCACAAAGGCGGCTGTCTTGCCCGTCCCGGTCTGGGCCAGGCCGATGACGTCGCGGCCCTGCAGAACGGCCGGCATGGCCTGGGCCTGTATCGGCGTGGGGGTGGTATAGCCGGCGTCACGGATGCCGGCGGCGATATGGGGGTGAAACGCGAACATAGCGAAACTCACTGAGAGTCCTCCTGGCTGCAAAGCTGAGCCAAGTCGCACTCTCAGCCCGTCTGCAATTGTATAGGGCGATATTATACCATATCCGGGCCATGAGCTCAAGTTGGCTTTATTATCGTGGGGATAGCCGGCAGCTATCCGGCATGCCTCTTGCTGTGTAAGTGTACCCAGTCGATGAGTAGAGGCGAGATGGCGCGCGAACGGACGGTGGTGAGAATCGTGGTCCAGCGTATACTGGGCAAGGCCAACAGCTTCTGTTTCCGCCTCCCGATAGCCCGGGGCGCCGGGTCGGAGGGCAGGCATGGCTAGCGGCCAAGGGCGTGGCCGCCCTGCCCCTTTTTTCTCTACCGTGCGAGGGACACTGGTGCTCCTGTTGCTCATCGTCCTGGTGCCGGTGATCCTGGCTCAGGTGGGGTTGAGCCTCTCCAACTATTACGCGCGGCTGGCCCAAGAAGCGCAGGCCCAACTGGATGTGGCCCGGGTAGTGGCCGTCGCCTTTGACAGTGATATCCACGACATCCTGCACCAGGAAACGGTCATCGGCACCGCTCTGACAGCCTCCCCACCCCCCACACCGGCAGAGGTAGACCGGATCCTGGTGACCGGGGCCAGCCAGTACCCCTCGCTGCTGCGCATCAACTGGACGGACCCACAGGGCCGGGTCATTGCTTCCAGCGATCCTCGAGCTGTGGGCTTGAATGTCAGCGACCGGCCCGATGTGCAGGCCGTGCAGCAGGGGCAGGAGGTGGCCGTCAGCAATCTCTTGCTGTCGCGAGTCGAGGGCATACCCATCTTTGCCATTGCCCGGGGCATCCGCGACCCGCAGGGCAACCTGCTCGGCATTGTGGTGGCGGTGGCCGACCCGGCGATGCTCGGCAAGTTGGCGCTGCCCGTGGTACAATCGCGCGGGGCTGCTATCGCCATTTTCGACCACCGGGGGCAGTTGATCTACCGGCGACCGGAGGTGTATCTCACCATAGAACAGCGGCAATGGCTGGGCGTGCTGCCGCAGCTCTCCCGGGCCCTCGCCGGGCAGGAGGCCACCGGCACCTTTGCCTCGCCCGTGGATGGGCAGAATCGTGTGTTCGCCCTGGCGCCGGTGCCGGATATCGGCTGGGCTGCCATGGCTGACCGGCCGCTGGCGCAGATTACAGCGCCATTGATGGAGGCCCTGCTGGTGCAGCTGGGGCTGTTGTTGGGCATCGGGGGGCTGGGGCTGGCCATTGCGCTGCTGGGCAGCCGCCGCATCACCCATCCGCTTGCCCGCCTGCAGGCCCATGACCTGGCCGTGGGGCGGGGCGAGCCAGCGCCCCCAGTGCCGCCGAGCGGCCCCAGCGAGCTGCAGGCGCTGGCCGAGGCATCGAACCTCATGGCCGCCGAAATCCGTGAGCGTGAGGATCAAGTCGCACGCCTTCTGGAGGCTGAGCGGCGCGCACACACCGAAGCCGAGGCTGCCGTGCGCGCGCGGGACGAATTCCTGGCCGGCGCCGCCCACGAACTCAAAACGCCGGTCACCAACCTGCGCGGCTTTGCTGAGCTGGCCCTGCGCCGGCTGAATCGGGAGGGTATGCCGGGCGCGCAAAGGCTCCGGCATATCCTGGAGACCTTCGATCAGCAGTCGGAGAGGCTGGCCAACCTGATCGCCGAGCTGCTGGATGTGGCTGCGGTGGAGGCCGGCGAGTTGGAGCCGAGGCGACAGGAGACGGACCTGGTCAGCCTGACCCAGGAGGTCGTGGCGCGCGAGCAGGCGCGCTCCGGGCGAGAGATCCGCCTCACCCATGCGCCGGGCCCGCTGCCGGCTATGATCGACCGCGAGCGGATAGCGCTGGTGTTGACCAACCTCCTGGACAATGCCGTCAAATTCAGCCCTAAGGGCCGGCCGATCGAAGTGGAGATCACCCTGACGGACCCGGAGCATGTCCGCATCGCGGTGCGAGATTGGGGGCCGGGCATCCCTCCGGAGCGGCGCGCGTTGCTGTTCACCCGTTTCTACCAGGCCCAGGCCGGGCGGCCTTTCTCTGGGGTAGGGCTGGGACTCTACTTTAGCCGGTGCATCGTGGAACTGCACGGCGGCCACATCAAAGCCGAGTTCCCCGAGGACGGGGGCAGCCGATTCATCATCACGCTGCCGCTATGACGTTTGCCATGAAATTGGGGCAATGCCTCGCTCAGTATCGTAGTAACGGCTTCAGCCGTTCGTCTCAGCCTGGTGTAAGGAACGAATGGCTGAAGCCATCACTATGATAGCAAGAGCTATAGCGGCAGCGTGACCGTAAACGTGCTGCCCTGGCCCGGCCCAACGCTGCTCGCGGCAATCCGCCCCCCATGCGCTTCCACCAGCGCCTTGGCAATGGCCAGGCCCAGCCCCGCCGTCCTCTTTCCGCCGCGACGCGTCCGCCCGGTAGAACCGCTCGAAGACCAGCGGCAGCGACTCGGGGGCAATGCCCGTGCCGATGTCCTGCATGGCCAACACAGGGTATCCGCCTGTCGTTGTGCGGAAGCCATGTTCTGTCTCACGTGAACTATCGCGCTACAGCGATCCGGCTTGCGTTCTGGCCCGACAACGGGTAGAGTCGTGCTTCCGGCTCTTTCTCTTACAGGTTCTCGCCCTGGGATTCTGACCTCGCCCGTCAAGACCGGGATCGAGATGCGAGGAGGCAAGCATGCCGGATCGCCAGACACAGCGTAAGCCGGCGCGCACAGAGCAGAAAGGGAAAACGGGCTCACAGCGGGGGAAAAAAGCCGGGCCGGCCAAAAAGGCCCGGTCCGGCATCAATATCGACCTCAAGATCGGGATAGAGCTGACCGCGGTGGTGGCTGCCCTGGCGGCGCTGATCCTGAGTCGGGTCAAATCGCCGCAGATCGTGGCGCCGACGCCCACCTCAGTGCAGGCGGCGGCGACCCAGGCGCCCGCCGCAACGATACCGATTGTGCTCGTGACGCCTGCCACACCCCAGGCGGAGGCCACGGCCACAGCGGCGCCGGCCACCGCGCCGGCAAGCCAGCCTTCGCCCGAGGCTACCGCGGCAGGGGGCGCTACCAGCACCCCGCAGCCAAGCGGGACCGCGCTGCCGCCGACGAGCACGCCCACAACACCAGCCGTGACCGCCACGCCCCAGCCCACGGGCACGTTGGAGGCAGGCACGATAGCACCGGGAGGAGTGGAATAGCTTGTCTCCTCTTCCCGCTGCCGCCGGAACGGGTTCAGCGTTCGCGCTCGACCACATAGGTAGCTAACCCGCACAGCGCCCGGCGAGAGTCGCTGTCGGGCAGCCCGGCCAGTGCCTCTTGCGCCTGCCGGGCATGGGCGCGCGCCTCATCCATCGCCGCTGCAATAGCTCCCGAGGCGCGGATGGCCAGGAGCGCCGCCTGCAGGTGCGCTTCGTCACCCTGGCCGGCGAGCACAGCGTGCACGGGGGTCTCGCCCTCCGCCTGTTCCAGGTAGCAGAGGATCGGCAGGGTGACCAGGCCCTGGCGCAGGTCGCTGCCCGCCGGCTTGCCCAGCTGCGCCTCGTCGCCCGTCAGGTCCAGCACATCGTCGGCAATCTGAAAAGCGAGCCCCAGCTCACGGCCATAGTGGCGCAGGGCGGCGATCTGCGGCTCGGGCGCGCCGGCCAAGAGAGCGGCCATCTCGACCGCGGCGGCAAAGAGCGAGGCCGTCTTGGCCTCGATGTTGCGATAACAGGCCGCGCGGTCGCGGTGCCTGCCCCGGCTGACGAGCGTCTGCTGGATCTCACCCGCGCAGAGGGTGCGCAGCAGGGCGCCGAAAACTCCCAGCACGCGCGGCTGCTCCAGCTCCGCCATGAACGAGATGGCCTGGCCCAGCAGGTAATCGCCGGCCAACACCGTCGCCCCTACTGGCCAGACGGTGTGCAGCGTTTCGCGGCCCCGCCGCAGGCTGGCCCCATCCAGCAGATCGTCGTGGACCAGTGTGGCGGCATGCAGCAGGTCCAGCCCGGCCGCCAGGCTCAGGAGCGGCCCCATCGGAGCGCCCAGCAGGCGCCCGCTGAGGATGACCAGAGCGGGCCGCAGACGCTTGCCGCCCTCCAACCGTCGGCACAGCGCGGGCCCCAGGGGCGCCGCGGCCGCAGCCAGCGTCTCGTGCACCAGGCGCTCGAGTTGCCCCATCTCCGTGCGGATGGGCTCCAGCAGCGAGGCGAGGGGTTCATGGGTGTGCATGGGGCTTTTCGCTCTCCTCGCCGGTGTGGATAAAGCACGAGGGGTCCTCGGCCAGATAGTCATCCGTCATGGCCCAGGCCCGGCCGCGGCAGCCCCCGCACAGCCGCCGGTACTCGCAGCGGCCGCAGCGCCCCCGCAGCCGCGCCTCGCGCTCGCGCAGGTCCCGGAAGACGGGCGCGGTGCGCCAGATCTCCGCAAAGGGGGCCGCGCGCACGTTGCCGCAGTTCACTTCCACAAAGGGGCAGGGCCAGACCTCGCCGTTGGGCTTGATATAGACAAACCCGCGCCCGGCCGCGCAGCCGTGGAAGACCTGTTGCGCCAGGCCCAGCAGGGGCCCGCGCCGGATGCCCGCCCGCTGCAGCAGGAAGGGCCAGTATTGCGGCCCGGCCACGGGCTCCATCACGGCCCGGGCGGTGCGCTGCGCCTGGGCCATAAAGCGGATCAGCCGCTCATTGGCCCCCAGGTCCAGCGCGGCCCGGCCGATACGCCGGCCCCGCCCCACCGGCACCAGCTGGTACATCAACAGGATGCCGGCGCCCAACTCCTCGACCAGGGCCAGCAGGGGCTCCATCTGACCCATGTTGTACTCCATGGCCGTGATATTGACGTGCAGCACAATGCCCGCCCGGCGCAGCGCGCGCATACCCCGCAGGGCGGCGTCAAAGGAGCCCGGCTGCCCGCGCACATAGTCGTGCGTGGCGGCGTCAAAGCCGTCCAGGCTCACGGCGGCGATCACGACGCCCGCGCGGCGCAGGTCCCGGGCAACAGCATCGTCGATGAGGGTAGCGTTGGTGGCCATGGTGTTGGTAAAGCCGAGGGCCTGGGCATAGGCCAGCAGCTCAAAGAGATCCGGGCGCACCAGCGGCTCGCCGCCGGTAAAGGCCATCATGCGGAACTCGCGCACCCCGGCCAGTTGATCCAGCAGGCGCTTGCCCTCGTTCGTCGTCAGCTCATCGGGCGCCGGCTTGCCGCCCGAGGCGTGGCAGTGGATGCAGTGCAGGTTGCAGGCCGCCGTCATCTCCCAGACGGGGTGGGCCGGAAAACCGATGCAGCCCATGCCCCGCGACCCGGCCGCCCCTGGCAGGCACTGCACCCCGTAGGCGCCGACCCACTGGGGCAGTGCGCGCCACCGGGTCAGCACGCCGATGTAGAGCAGGCTCCCCAGCTGGCGCAGGAAGAGGCTGGGCGGCCACCAATAGGGCTGCACCCGGCGCCGGGGCCGCTCGCCCCAGGCCGGCAACCATTCCGCCATCCCGTCACCTCACATAGGCCAGGATATAGACCGCCGTGGTGCCCAGGTTCACCAGCAGGGTGGCGCCGCAGAGCTTTTCCAGCGTGGTGCGCCGGGTCCAGCGGCCGCGCAATACCAGCCCTACAGCGAGCATGGAGACGGCAAGCACGGGCAGGTAGAGCCACAGCGCTCGCCCGGGTACGCCGTGGCCCAGAGATGCCAGCATGCCCAGCCAGCTCGCTACGGCGACCGCGGCGTAGAGCACCGCCGCCCGCCTGCGGCCCAGGCGCACCGTCAGGTTGGCCTTGCCGGCGGCCCGGTCAGCGGGGTAATCGGGGAACTCGTTCAGCAGGATGACATTGAAGATGGTGAGGCCAATCGGCACGGCCAGCCAGTGGATGACCGGCGCAATACTGCCCACCTGCAGGTAATAGCCCACGGCCACGGGCAGCCAGCCGTAGCAAAAGACAATCCACAGCTCGCCGAGGCCTTTGCTCACCCAGCGCACCGGGCGCGCGGAATAGAAAAAGCCGCCCAGCAAGCCCACGGCGCAAAAGGGGATCGTCCACGGCCCGGTGCCGCAGCCCCGGTAGAGCACCAGGGCCGCTCCCAGCGCCAGGACCACGGCGGCCAGCGAGGCCCACAGGGCCGCCCGCCGGGGCAAGAGGCCGCGCTGCAGCACGCCGGACCCACCGGAGAAGCGGCTGCGCCCCATCTGGCCGGCGAGTGTGTCTTCCGCATCGTCCCAATACTCCCCGGCGCAGTAGGTCGCGACCATCACAAGCACCACGCCCAGCGTGCCCCAAAGGGCCACATCCCAGCGCCAGGCCCTCTGCAGCCGCCAGGCCAGCACCAGGCCAAGGACAAAGGGCAATACGCCCACCGAATGAAAAGGCAGGCGGATCAGGGCCAGCCAGGCCGCAAACTGCTTGCCCAGCCGATACATGTCACCCGCTCGCCCTGCCTTTGCGCCCTGACGCGTGGGGATCATTGCCTGCCCTCACCTTTTCTGCTAAGATAGCCCCTGAGGAAAGACCTTCCCCTTGCAGGGAAGCCAGGCATCTCGCTTCGCCGCCAGCCGGCAACCTCCAGGTAAGCCGGCTGGTCACGCAGTTTTCAACCCGGCAAACCTCCAAGCTCCAACCCGGATCCGGTATAGGCGGGTGCCATTCCATGTAGGAGGACCAGCCCTATGGAGTATACGAAGACTTGTTGGCTCCGGTTGCTCGCGCGAACGGCCGCATTTACCCTGCTCATCGCTTCGGTGGTGCTCTTGTGGCGAGATAACCGGATCCTCTTCCTCGTCACCTTGGCCGAGTGCCTGGCTGCGCTTGCACTGTGGCATGACCGCTTTGATCTATGCTTCTTCCTGATCATCGGCGGGCTGGGCTCTGTGGCAGAGGCAGTCTTTGTACAGGCGGGCGTCTGGCGCTATGCCAACCCCACACTGCTCGGCATACCCCTCTGGTTCCCCTGCGCGTTCGGCACCACCGGTCTCATAGGCGGGCGCATGGCCCACACCCTCAGCGCCCTGTGGGAGGAACTCAGCCGCACTCAGAGCCGTTCCTGATTTGTGCTTTTTTTGTCTTTGTGGTCAAGAGATCCTGCTCAAGCGAACGTCATTCCCAGATCTGTAGGTCCCCTCCGCGTCGCTGAACTGGCTCGTGGCCGTCAGCCTGAAGCTCGCCCGGGCGCGGATATCCTGGGTCGAGGCGCCCACCAGCACCTCGAACTCCCCCGCCTCGGCAACCCAGGCCTGGGCCTTGTCGTCGTAAAAGGCCAGCGCCGCGCGGTCGAGCGTCAGAGTGACTGTCTTGCTCTCGCCGGGCTCCAGGGCCACCTTGGCGAACGCCTTCAGCTCCTTCTCGGGGCGCTGCAGCGAGGACTGGACGTCGCGGACGTAGAGCTGCACCACCTCTTTGCCGGCGCGGCGACCGGTGTTGGTGACATCGACCGCCACCTGCAGGGTGTCCTCCGGGCCGATCTCGGGCGCGCTGAGGCGCAGCGGGCTATAGCCAAAGGTGGTGTAGGAGAGGCCAAAGCCAAAGGGGAACAGCGGCGCGATCTTTTTCCGCTCATAGTATCGGTAGCCGACGAACAGCCCCTCGCCATAGTTGACGTGCCCATTTTCCCCAGGATAGTTGAGGTAGGCCGGGTTATCCTCCAGGCGCGCGGGGAAGGTCTGGGGCAACCGGCCGGAGGGGTTCGTATCGCCCCAGAGCACATCGGCAATGGCGTGGCCGCACTCTTGCCCGGGGAACCAGATCTGCACCACGGCGGCCACCCGGTCCAGCCAGGGCATGGCGACCGGCGAGCCGGTGTTGAGCACCACCACCGTGCGCGGGTTAGCGGCCGTCACACGCTCGATCAGCGCGTTCTGTGCGCCGGGCAGGTCCATATCCGGCCGGTCGAACCCTTCCGACTCCCACTCGTCATTCGAGCCCACAAACACGAGCGCCAAGTCCGACTCGGCCGCTGCCCGGGCAGCGCTTGCCAGCATCTGCTCCGGGTCCGTCTTGAGTGCAAACCCGATGCGGAGGGCGGCGATGGGCACCATCAGGGGCCGGGTGCGGAATTCGGCTGTCAGGAGGTACTCCCGCCCGGCCGTCAGGTTGATGCGGGCTTTCTCCTCATCTGTACCCATGCCGAAATAGGTTGAGCCGGGCGCGGGGTCCTCCCAGAGGTCAATCAGCGCCTTGCCATCCAACAACAGGCGGCTGCAGCCGGCGCTGGCCAGGCTGAGCACATAAGCGCCCGTCTCTTGCGGCCTGATGCGGGTGCTGATGCGCGCCGAGAAACGGCCCGGGTTCACCCCCGCGCCGACCTCACCGAACCAGCGCCACTCGGAATGGTCCGACCACCGGCTCAGCACCGGCGCCCCGGCCAGCTCGCGGTTGTCAAAGAACTCAAGCCTCCATTCCCCCTGCGCCAGGAGGGCGCTATCCACCAGCGGCACCATCCTGGCGATGGTGCAGCCCGGCTCGTAGCGCACTGTGGTACTCTCCCCGACACGCGCGGTGATGGCGTCCCACGGTGTGACCACATAGTGAGGCGTCACCCCGGCGCTGCCGCCGCCCTGCGTGCTGGGCGTCTTGACGTTCGGCCCGATGAGCGCCAGCGTCTTCAGCGCGGCCGCTGGCAGGGGCAGCAGATCGCCCCGGTTCTTCAGCAACACGATCCCCTCGGCAGCCGCCTGGCGCGCCACGGCGCGATGCTCCGGGCGGTCCACGGCCTGCTCCGGCGCGTCCTGCGGGTTGTCGAGGCGGCCGGTCCGCTCCATCAGGACCAGCAGGCGGCGCACGCTCTCAGCGATCGTCGCCTCCTGCACCTGGCCACCGGCGACCGCCTGCAACAGCTTCTCGCCGCGCCACCTCGTCGGGCCGGGCATTTCCAGGTCCAGGCCCGCGTTCACCGCCTCTGCCGTGCTGTAGGTGCCCGTCCAGTCCGACATGACCAGCCCGTCAAAGCCCCACTCGCCGCGCAGGATCTCCGTCAGCAGGCGGGGGTTCTCGCTGGCATAGGTACCGTTCACCCGGTTGTAGGACGACATCACCGCCCAGGCATGCGCCTCCTGCACGGCCGCCTTGAAGGGCGCCAGGTAGATCTCACGCAGGGGCCGCTCGCGCACGTCCGAGCTGATGCTGTTGCGCTCAAATTCCGAGTCGTTGCAGACGTAATGCTTCACGCAGGCGCTCACCCCCCGGCTCTGTAGCCCGTTGATATAGGCCACCGCCATGCGGGCCACCAGGTAGGGATCCTCGGAGTAATTCTCGAAATTGCGGCCGTTCAAGGGCGATCGGTCGATATTGATTGTGGGCGCCAGCAGCACCTGCGCCCCCTTGGTCTGGGCCTCTTCTGCCAGCGCTGCGCCGACCTGCTGCACCAGCTCGGTGTTCCACGTCGAGGCCAGGGCAATCCCCGAGGGGAAATTGGCCGAGGTCAGCCCCCCTGCGCCGGGCATCGCGCCGCCGCGTGCGCCGCTGGGGCCATCGGTCACCTTGAGCGCGGGGATGCCGAGCCGCTCGATGGGCGGCGTCGTCCACAGCGTGGCACCGGCCAACAGCGAGACCTTCTCCTCCAGCGTCAGTTGGCTGAGCAGGCGCTCCACTCGGGCCGAGCCGGCGCGCCCGGGCGCCGCAGGGCTGCCGGGGTCGGCTCCTTTGTCCGCTCCGATGGCACGCAGGTCGGCGTCGAGCGCCGCGAGCACCTCCGGGGTCAACACGTCCGGCGCATAGCCGGCCACTGTCCGCAAAGGGAAGCCCTTGCCCATGCTCAATTGCGGGTAACTGGTCAAACCGGGAACATGGCGGTCGAGAATAGCTCTGGCCTGCGCATTGGCCAGCAGGTCGCCGAGGGCCGAATCGACAGAGAGGGTCATTTCCCACCTACCTGTTGAGGGGAATCCACGCCAATAACTTGATTATACCACTGAAGGAGGCGTCAAGCTATGGTCCCTTTGGCCAGCCCGTGTTGATCGATGACGGTCTGGAGGGCGCGGTGCTGAGTGTGGACTATGGGCTAAATTTCAGAGCTACATGAGCTCAAGGAGAGTATGAAGTACGCCCTGGTGGGCTTACTGGAGGCGCCGGTGAAACCAAACCCGTTTCCACCGCTTTTTTCCACGCCACCAGCGCCAAGAACGCCAGGTCTACAGTGCTACGGGCGGCAGGCCGCCCCGAGGCAAACAAAAAGCACCGTCCTCTCACCTGCAGTGAGAGAGGCCAGCGCTTTTTATGCGACACTCAGTGCTGGTGCCCCTGGAGGGATTTGAACCCCCGACGACAGGGCTTAGGACGCCCTCGCTCTGTCCACTGAGCTACAGGGGCACAGAAAAGGTCTGCAGCAGGGTGCCTGCTGCGAATGGGAGTCTACCACACGTGGCCCGCTGCGTCAACTTTGGGGTGCAGCGGGCTTGTGCTATAATACACTCTGAGTAGAGACTCGTCATTTGCTCAAGGGAGAAACATGCCTGCCATGGTCAGGCGCACCAGGGGTCAAATTGAGGCAGCCATCAGCAAGGCTGTCGTTCAGTTCGAAGTGGAACAGATGGGGCGTGGGCCCGCCGATGTGCGCACCTATGTGATTGGTGATGCCATCTTTGTACGTCTGAAAGGGATGCTCATGCCCGCCGAGCGCCAGCTGGCAGCGACGGAGGAGGGCAGGACCCTGCTCAAGGACCTGCGCCGCGAGCTGGTGCAAGCCTCGCGATCTATTCTAGAAGCGATGATCGAGGAGATCACGGGTAGCCGGGTTGTGAACCTCTTTACCGATATCAGCACCAAGACGGGAGAGCGCATTATCGTCTTGACCATGGCCGACGACGTCAGCAAATGGCTTGCTTGACAGAGTCAAGCCCCCCTGCTATTATCCATCAGCGATATTGGTAAAGCGTGCCCGGCAGACGGGGCGGCCGATAGCCTATGCTGCACAAGTGGCGGTATCGGAGATGGGCCGCATGGTAGGCCGGCATTCGTCTCGTGACGCGGATCGAGAGACGGATGCCGGTGTTTTATTGCAGGAAACATATGAGCACGGAGGCCCCCACTATGTCTATGCCCTATGAAGTGAGGAATAAAAAGCTGCTGGCCTGGGTCCGCGAGGCGACCGAATTGTGCCAGCCCGACGCCGTCCATTGGTGCGATGGCTCTCAGGCCGAGTATGATCGCTTGATGGCCCAGATGGTGGCCAGCGGCGCCGCTACACCGCTCAAAAAGCGCCCCAACTGCACTCTTTTCCGCTCCGACCCCAGCGACGTGGCGCGGGTCGAGGCGCGCACATATATCAGCTATCCCAACCAGGATGACGCCGGACCGACCAACAATTGGATCGCTACAGACGAGCTCAAAAAGACCATGCGGGAACTGTACAAGGGCTGCATGAAGGGCCGCACTCTGTACGTCATTCCCTTCTCCATGGGGCCGATTGGCTCGCCCATCGCCAAGATTGGGGTCGAGATCACCGATAGCCCCTATGTGGTCTGCAACATGCACATCATGACCCGCGTCGGCACCAGGGTGATCGAAGCCCTCGGCGCTGACGGCGAGTTTATCCCTTGCCTGCATTCTATCGGCGCCCCGCTCGAGCCCGGGCAGCAGGATGTCGCCTGGCCCTGCGCTCCGATGGAGAAGAAATACATCAGCCATTTTCCCGATGAGAACCTGATCTGGTCCTACGGCTCCGGCTATGGCGGCAATGCCCTGCTGGGCAAAAAGTGCCTGGCGCTGCGCATTGCCTCGGCCATGGCCCGGCGCGAGGGCTGGATGGCCGAGCATATGCTCATCCTGCGGCTCATCAGCCCGGAGGGCAAGCAGTACCATGTGGCCGCTGCTTTCCCCTCGGCCTGCGGCAAGACCAACCTGGCCATGATGGTGCCCACTATTGAGGGCTGGAAGTGCGAAACCATCGGCGACGATATCGCCTGGATGAAGATTGGCCCCGATGGCCGCCTCTATGCCATCAATCCGGAGGCAGGCTTTTTCGGCGTGGCCCCCGGCACCTCGTACCAGTCCAACGCCATGGCCATGGATACAATTCGTGAGAACACTATCTTTACCAACTGCGCCCTGACCGATGATGGCGATGTCTGGTGGGAAGGGATGAATGGCGCCCCCGCGCACGCTATCGACTGGAAGGGCCGCGACTGGACCCCGGAGAGCAAAGATCCGGCGGCGCACCCCAATGCCCGCTTTACCGCCCCGGCACGGCAGTGCCCTGTCATCTGTCCCGACTGGGAAAAGCCCGAGGGTGTGCCCATCGACATTTTTATCTTTGGTGGGCGGCGTGCCGGGGTCGTGCCCCTGGTGACCGAGGCCTACAGTTGGGACCACGGCGTCTTTATGGGCGCGACCGCCGCCTCTGAGACGACCGCAGCCAACATCGGCGCGGTGGGCAACCTGCGGCGTGACCCCTTTGCCATGACGCCCTTCTGCGGCTATAACATGGCCGACTATTTCCAGCATTGGCTCAACATGGGCGATCGCCTGGGCAGCAAGGCCCCGCGCATCTTTTACGTGAACTGGTTCCGCAAAACCGGCGACGGCAAGTTCATGTGGCCGGGCTTTGGCGATAACAGCCGCGTTCTCAAGTGGATGTGCGAGCGCATCGAGGGCAAGGTCGGCGCCAAGGCCACGCCCATTGGTTATGTGCCCTATGAAGGCGATCTTGATGTGAGCGGCATCGAGCCCAAATACCTGGCCAATGTGCCCGAGCTGCTCAAGGTCGATCCGGCTGCCTGGCAGGACGAGGTGACGGATATCGACAGGTTCTTCGCCAAGTTTGGCAACCGGCTGCCCGCCCGCCTGCGTAAGCAGCTGGAAGAGATGGCCCAGCGTCTGCAGGCATAAGCAGCGCCCCTGAGCCAGGCGTGAAAAAGGCTTTCAGGGTCGCCAAGACTTGCTTTTTCACGCCTGGCACGCAACGTGCTGTACCCATGGAAGAAATGCACGGCCTGCGTGCCGCGGCGGAGGGACGTTGACTATGGCCACAAAGATGAAAGAGGCAGCCAAGCCCAAATCGCGCTATCTGACGGGGTCGCCGGAGCAGGAGAAACAGCTTGCCCAGGGGGTGGTGGTGGCCAACAAAACGGGGGAGAAGAAGCCCGGCGCTACCTTGCTGACCCGCAACCACGAGGTCATCCGGCACTGGGCTGAGCAGCGTGGCGCGATTCCCTCGACCGTGCCCGGCACCGAGCATGATGGGCACTTGGGGGTGCTGCGTTTTGATTTCCCCGGCTATGGCGGCCGTTCGCTGGAGCACGTCTCCTGGCAGGATTGGTTCAAAGCCTTTGACCTGCGCCGGCTGGTCTTTGTCTTCCAGGAGACCAAGCGCGACGGTACACCGAGCAACTTTTTCCGCTTCGACAGCCCCGAACGAGAAGAGGCGTAGGGGGAGCTGAGGGGAACTGAAGGAACTGGCAGGGCCCCTTGCCGCGCCTCTGCTGAGTGATCACGGGGTTCCTCTCAGTTCCCAAGAGCTCCTGCAATTCCGTTCGTTTCCTCAGTTTCCCCTCTTTTCCACATCAGGAAGGCATCGGCATCGTTTCCAGCGCCGCTTCGAGCGTGATCTCGACGTTGCCGTGGAGTGCCTTCGACACGGGGCAGCGCTCCTTGGCTGTGCGGGCGATGTCCGTAAAGATGGTGCTCTCCAGGTCCGGCACCTGCCCCTCGACCTGGAGGTGCGAGCGGGTGATGCGCCAGCCTGCCTCCTCGCGGACGATGCTGACGGTGGCGCGCGTGGTCAGCTTTCTGGGGCGCAGCTTGCGCTCTGCCAGGGCTTCGGCCAGTGCCATGTTGAAGCAGGTCGCGTGAGCGGCGGCGATCAGTTCTTCGGGGTTGGTGCCGGGGGCATTCTGAAAGCGTGTCGCAAAGGTCACCAGCGCGTGTTGCAGAGCGCCGCTGGCCGTAGAGACGACCCCTTCCCCTGCCAGCAGATCACCCTCCCATTCGCATATAGCAAACCGGTCCGGCATCTCATCCTCCTCAGGATAGGTTTGGCTGCTCAAAGACTTGGCTGCCCGAGAGGGGCGCCGCCACTAGCGCAGGCCGCAGCCTGTCGCGCTGCCACGCGGCCAGGGGCCGGCGCGGGCCGCCGGCGCTCCATATCCAGGCCAAAGCTCTGAACGCTGACAGGACTCTCGTGAGAGTCCTGGGCCACTCAGAATGAGCAAGGACCGGGCCGCCAGCATTCTAGCATTTTGACAGCAGCCTGGGAATGTGCGATAGTGCGCTGCATACCTATTGGCACGAAGCGTCATGCGCCGGCTACCAGAGATACCATGGCCGGCAACAGGGCACAAGGAGGAGGAATCGTGGATGCGGTGAAACCGACGATCGGCTTTATCGGCCTGGGCATCATGGGGCGGCCCATGACCCGGAATCTGCTCAAGGCAGGGTACACGCTCCGGGTTTACGATATCGTTCCGGCGGCGATGGAGGAGATTGTGCAGGCGGGGGCGCTGGCGGGTGCGTCTGCGGCCGATGTGGCGGCGCAGGCCGATGTGGTCATTACCATGTTGCCCGACTCCCCCGATGTAGAGAAGGCCTATCTGGGCCCCCAGGGTGTGTTGGAGGGCGTGCGGCCGGGCACGGTACTGGTGGATATGAGCACCATTGCGCCCACCATGGCGCAAAAGGTGGCGCAGGCAGCCGCGGCCAAGGGCTGCCCCATGCTCGATGCCCCGGTGAGCGGCGGCGATGTGGGCGCGCAAAAGGGCACCCTCTCCATTATGGTTGGGGGTGACGAGGAGACCTTTGCTCGCATGGAGCCGATCTTTGCGCCGATGGGCAAGGCCGTGCTCTGCGGCGAGAGCGGCGCCGGCCAGGTGGTCAAGGCCTGCAATCAGATCCTGGTGGCTGTGACGCTGGTTGGCATGTCGGAGGCGCTGGTGCTCGGCAGCAAGGCGGGCGTGGACCCGGCTAAGATCGTGCAGGTGCTGAGCGGCGGCCTGGCGCGTTGCGGCGTGCTCGAGAACCGTGGCAAGCGCGTCACCGAGCGCGATTTTGCCCCCGGCTTTCGCATCCGGCTGCACTACAAGGACCTGAACATTATCCGCGAAGCTGGCCGCGCCTATGGCGTGCCGTTGCCGGCCTCGGCGCTGGCCCACGAGCTCTTTGGCGCCGCCATGGCTGCCGGCCGCGGCGAATTGGATCATTCCGGGGTGATCACCGTCCTGGAGGATTTGGCCAGGACCGAGGTCAAGAAGAAGAGCTAGCAGAAACGAGCTTACATAGTCTTATTGTAGCAGCATCGTGGCGCTGCCCTGGCAGCGCCACGATGCTGCTACAATAAGA
>DAOTVS010000184.1:0-5270 GCA_034436375.1 Anaerolineae bacterium
TGCGGCAGGATGGCGGTGAGCATCTGATCATGGAGGATGTGGCTCTGATCGAGGTCAAGGGTGACACCTGCACCCTGTGGACCCTCTTCGGGGAGCAGGAGCAGGTCCAAGGGCGCATCGTGCGTATCGATCTTCTCAAACACAGGGTGTATCTGGAGGAGGTGCAGAATGTGTGAAGAGTGCGGTTGTGGAGAAAAGATGGCCCTGACCTGCGCCGAGTGTGGCGGGCGCATGGTGCTCATCAATGACGTGCCCGTCTGCACGGCCTGTGGCGCCCGCGGCAACAGCGCGGCGGGCGTTCGTGAGCACCATGGCCATGCGCATAGCCATCCTGGTGAGCAACCCCGGAGCGGGCCGGACGAACTGACCCGGCTTCGTATCCTGCTCCCACATTGGCTGGAGCACAATGAGGAGCACCTGCACGACCTGCGCGCCTGGGCGGCCAAGGCCCACGAGCTGCAGAAAGGGGCTGCCAGTGAGCTGATGGGTGTGGCCATTGAGCACATGGAGGCCTGCAACCAGGCCCTTGCCGAGGCGATGGAGGCGCTGAAGCAATGAGCTCCTGCCGCCTTGCTTTGCTTTGCCGGGGCCAGCGGCGACATGATCCTGGGCGCCCTGTTGGATGCAGGGGCGCCCCTGGCAGAGCTGCAGGCCGGGCTGGACCGGCTGCATCTGCCCATTACGGTGCAAGCTGAGAAGGCGCACAATCAAACAGAAGGAGAATTCATCATGCTCAAGGACACTCTTCCACGCATGCCCCGGTGGGTGGGCATTTACTATGCCATGCTGGCAACGATCCTGTTTGGCACGGCCATGCACATCCCCGATGGCTACTTGAGCCCCGTCACCTGCGCAGTGATGTTCCTGCTGGCGCTCCCCTTCTGGGTTATGGGCATCCGCAAGACCCGAGGGACGATGAGCGCCCGCAGTGTGCCCCTGATCGCCCTCATGGCCGCCTTTTCGTTCGTGATCATGATGTTCAATGTCCCCCTGCCCGGGGGGACTACCGGCCATGCGGTTGGCGCCGCCCTGGCCGCAATCATCCTGGGGCCCGAAGTGGCCACGATCGCCGTTTCCGTCGCTCTCATCATCCAGGCCCTGCTTTTTGGTGACGGGGGCATCCTGGCCATCGGCGCCAACTGCTTCAACATGGCCGTGGTCATCCCCTATGTGGGCTATGCCCTTTATCAGCTCATTGCCGGGAACACGCCGGTGCGCTCTCCGCGCCGGCTGCTGGGGGCGGCTGTTGGTGCGTATGTCGGCGTCTCGGTGGCTGCCTTCTGTGCCGGGGTGGAGTTTGGCATCCAGCCGGCGCTCTTTCACGCCGCCGACGGCACGCCGCTCTATGCGCCCTACCCGCTGGCCGTCTCCATTCCGGCCATGCTCATTCCCCACCTGCTCGTGGCGTCGGTGGTGGACGCCGCCATCACTGTAGCAGTCGTTGCCTACCTGCAGCGCGCCAACTCGGCCGTGCTGGAGGCTGCGCGCAAGCCCGAGGTGGTGGAGGAGGCCGGCGGGTTTGGCAGGCTGCGCGTGCTGTGGGTCGTTCTGGCCGCGCTGATCGTCGCCTCGCCCCTGGGGCTGCTGGCGCCCGGCACGGCCTGGGGCGAATGGGGAGCGGAGCAACTGAGCGAGTTGGGGCTGCGCTTTATTCCTCAAGGCCTGCAGCGGTTGAGCACGCTGTGGGGTGCGCCCATGCCCGACTATGACGTTCCTGCACTGGGCAATGCCAGCATTGGCTATATCCTGTCGGCCATGGTGGGCATTGTGGCCACCGTCCTGGTGGTGTGGCTGCTTACCGCCTTGCTGGTCCGCCGCCGCAAGCCGGCGCATGCTGAATGAATAGTATAGGGTGGGTGTTGGCGTTCGTCTGGCTACCCCGCTGGGCGGTCAGACGAACGCCAACACCCACCCTATACTCCCCGCATTGAGATCCTGACCCGGCCAACGCTGCTGCACCAGCGCAGGCTTGGCCTGCCTACCCATAATACGCGGGCGTTTGGGCTAGAACTCGATGCCGCACTGCCCTTTAATGCCCTGGTCATAGGGGTGCTTGATCTTCTGCATCTCCGTGACCAGATCGGCATACTCAACCAGTGCCGCAGGGGCATCGCGCCCCGTGATCAGCAGGTGCAGGGCAGGGGGTCTGTTGGCCTCGAGCCAGGCGATTACCTGTCGCATATCCACCCAGCCAAAGGTCAGCGGGTAGGTAAACTCGTCCAGGAGGATCAGGTCGTAATGGCCACTGAGGATCTTTTCCTGGGCCAGGGCCCAGGCTGCCTGGGCCCTGTTGGCGGCCTCGCTCAGGTCCTTGGCGTGCCACGTCCAGCCGTCGCCCAGGGCGTGCCATTCGATGCCCAGCTTTTCCGCTGCCTTGACCTCACCCCATCTCCCCTTTTCGCTCTTGATGAACTGGATGACGCAAATGCGCAGCCCCTGGCCCCAGGCGCGCAACGCTGTGCCGAGGGCGGCTGTAGTCTTGCCCTTGCCGTGGCCAGTGTGGACGATCACAAGACCTTGCGTCTGCTGCTGATTGCACCTGTTCTCCATAGTTCTCCTCTCTGCACAATCTCAGATCGGAGGAGCCAAATCACCCGAGCTGCTTTGCGCGTAGGGGAAGCCAAAAAAGGCGGCCTGCCAGAAAGCAGGCCGCCAAAGAAAAGGCCGCCCGAAGGCGGCCAGCGCGAAAACACTCTTGCGCTCGGCCCCTCTTTCCACGAAGGAAGCTCACAAGCCAAGGTGAGGGCGGGTCATCGGGCTTCGCCGATTGGCGTTACCGTTGCGGGACAGCGCCGGACTCTCACCGGTCTTCCCCCATTGTGCGCCGCGCATCCGGGCAGACAGCGCACCCTCACCAGACTCAATTGTATGCCTGAGTATAGGCCAGGCCAGGCAGAGAGTCAAAACCACGGATCATCGCTCTGTCATCTGCAACAGTAGCTGGATGCTAAACCATGGGAGCCCATCAATCACCCACACGTGCTTTTGCCGTGCTACCACCAACCTCGAAGAGTTCCACTGCACGCCGCATCTTGGTGATGATATCTACCCCGAATGGGCAGCGCCCCAGGCAGGCGCCGCACTCGGTGCATGCCGATGCCTTGACCGGGAGACCGTCATACCAGGGCTTTAGCTCTTCGGGGCTCTGTCCGGCGGCCTGGTCCACGTACCACATCATCCAGCCGACCTCGATACCTTCTGGGCACGGCAGGCAGTGATGGCAATAGACGCATTGCCCGGCCAAACGATCGTGCATCGTCGCCAGGACCGGGTGGAAATCCTTCTCCGCCTCGCTTGCCTGCAGGTAGTGGAGGGTGGCCTGCCATTCCTCGCCATTCTTCGGGCCAGGCACCGCCGTAGCGACCGGCAGCGAGAACACATAGTGCAGGCACTGGGCCGGCGTGATGCCGGAGGCTTGGCCGTTGAGGCTAAGAAGGGTGCCGCCGTGGTAGGGCTTCATCGCGACCAGGCTCACACCATGATCCACGCAAGCCTGGTAGAGCTCACGCTCGGGTGGGTGATCGTAGCCGAGCATGTTGACGGGAAACATGAGCACATCGAGCAACCCGCTGGTTACCGCCTCACGCGCCAGCACCGGATCGTGAGCGCTGCCGCCGATGAGGCCGACGTGTCCCTGCTCCTGGTAGCGGCGGAGGTGCTCCAGCGATGCCTCGCGCCACTCCCGGCCCTTTCTGGCACCGTCATCGATCATGGTCATCATTGCCACATCGACATAGTCGTTGCCGACGCTTCTGAGGACGTTGGCAAAGGTGCGCCGGCAAAAGTCGAGGTCGTATTCCGGGCCGCTGCCCCAGTGAGCGGCCAGGACGAGCTTGCTGCGATAGGCCCGGAACAGGGAACCAAAGGCCTCCCAGTAATCCGGCATGAGGTACAGCAGGTCGACATAGTTGACGCCTACCTCCACGCCGGTGCGGAGGACGTATTCCATCGTCTCTGTCGTTCGCTCGAGGTGCTCCGTACCCAGGCCGATCACGCTCACATTGGGGCCTGTCTTGCCTAATCTGCGGTACTCCATGCCCTGTCGCTGCTCCATGAACTGCCTCCTTGAGTCAACACGCGTGGGTTATACCCGCGCTCGCTTGGCGTTGCCGAAACAGCCGCGCTCGCCGCCGCCAGCGCGATCGTTATACCCGCGCTCGCTTGGCGTTGCCGGTCACCCGCAGGCCTTGTTGCGGGGTCCTGTTCGGTGTTGTCAGACGCGCACCTTACTGTATACCACATATTACATGACACCTCATGTCATATTCCTGCGTGGTTCTTCAGCAACTCGTGCATCGCCACTGCTGCCAGCGCCCGCCCGTCGCAGAATGATTGGGCCTACTCCTATGTTGTCCGGCTAAACTTGGCGTGCACGGCCAGCGCCTGTCCCGCGGGGCCAAAGCCATCGGGCACCCTGGCAGGCAGCCAAGTTCCCCGGACAATATAGGGTCTGCTCCAGCACCCAGGCGATATCGTCGAGCGGCATGGGCTTGTGGGGGCCGCTCTGCGCCCAGCAGTGCAGGCAAGAGGTAGGACAGCCCCGGGCCTCGATCGTCAGGCTCAACTCTTTGGGCAAAGGCGCCTCTTTGCTCCAGGCTGCGCAGGAAATCGACAATCCGCGCCTGCACCTCGTCGGTATGGCGATTGAGCCCATGCGTATCATCGTCAAAGACCACCAACTCGCAGGTGCCGCCGCCGTTGCCTATGCGCTGCCGGATCGACTGCACTTCCTCGACCGTCGCCACGGTATCCCGCCGACCATGGAGGATAAGCACCGGAACGTGGATGTGCGTGGCCTGTTCCAGGGGCGAGCGCTCCAACAGGGCGGCCGCGCGCTCGACTGGATCGGGCGGCAAAGCGCGCTGCGCATGGGGCTCGAAACGATGCAGGCCCGAAAGTGTCCACAGGACGACGCCGCCGGCCCACGGCGCCTGTGCGTCCGCCAGCGCCAGGAGGGTCAGGAATCCACCGTAGCTGTAGCCGCAGAGCACGAGAGGGCGCTCTCGTCCGAGCCTTTCCTTCCAGTCCCGGCCACAGGCGATGACATCCCAGACGTCCCCCCGCCCGTACTCGCCCCGGTTCGCCTCCAAATGCTCCTCGCCGTAACCGGCGCTGCCGCGATAGGCGGCGCAGATGACCTCGAAACCCTCTGCCAGCAGGCGCAGGAGGATGGGATCGTCCGGGTCGATCGCCTCATGCGGGCCACCGTGCACGAACAGGACGGCCGGGCGCCGTGGTGTGGGCGGAATGAAACGCTGCACGGGCACCGG